>DATLSS010000001.1:0-3187 GCA_035534035.1 Candidatus Acidiferrales bacterium
GTGTGGGCGATGGTTATAGAGGGCGTTCATGAGATCCTCTGTCTGTCCCCATTCTCCCTGCGATAAGAACCGGATGCGTTAATCGCGCCCGTCCGGGTCTGTGCGGGGGGCGGGGAGCAATCCCCGTCCCTACCGCGACTGCGAGGTGTTAGAGCACTTCGCAGTTTTCCCAGAAGCTATGCTCGCGAGGGTCCAAAGTCAATAGACGCTAAGGAGCGGCGGTATTGGGCGCGGGGATGATGGGGTCGCCAGCGGTGGCGACGGCGCCGTGCTTGTCCGCGGCGTGAATTTTCCCGTTCTTGTCGAGCAGGAACGACCGTTTGCCGCTCTTCCCGTATACCGCCGGAATCGCCGCGATTTCAAATCCCGGCTCGCCGCCATCGGCGACGCGGTACCGAAACTTGTAGCCGTCTTTATTTCCCGCGGCAAGATTGGCGTCAATCAGCTTCGCTGCATCGGGCGAAGCGCCGTCTTTCGACGGCCCGAGCTGCGCCAGCGTCGTGGGGAGCTTGCCAAACGCCCGCTGGTACGTGTCGATCTCCTCGGCCAAATTTTGCAGCGTGTCGATGGCGCGCTGTTCGCGATTTTCCATATCCTGCGCGCTCCACCGTTTTTGGAGCTGCGGAATATCAATCATCAGCAACCCAAGCGACAGCAGCTTCCACATTCCGTTTTCGCGGACCAGGCCAAACTGAATCGTGTCTCCGCCCGTCACGGAAATCGGAACGAACGCGAGATTATCCTGCACGCGCGCGGCGCCAAAATGGAATTCCGAACTCGCATCCGCGCCTTCGCAGCGCAGGATCCGGCGTCCCTGATCATCGTTCGAAAGGAGCGGCCGGCCGAGGGTGTCCACGAGCACGAGGTGCTGCATCATCGCCGCGCGCTCATCGGGCGGGAGCTTCTGGAAAGCCGCGGCATTTTCCTTGGTCAAATAATTCGCGAAGTCCGCTGCATTTTCCGTGCACGCCGCGGCGAGCGCCGCATTCAGCGCGGACGCAGGGCCGGATTCGGTTTGCGCGGCCAGATTCGGCGCCAGCGCAAACAGGAACAGCAGCGCCGCCAAAAATCCTCCCGCCGCGCGCATTTTCCTCATGCGAATTCGCTCCTTAAAGCACTGCCACTGTTTCAATCCTTCGTTCGCGAGAAAATCGCCGGCAAGTGCTTTGTGAATTTCGACCGCGGCATTACGTCCGTGCATCCCGCCTCCCACGCCTGCTTCGACAATTCGGTCTGCACATGCGAAAAAAAGGCGAGCAGGGGAATTTGCGGCGCGCGAGCGCGCAGCGTCTTAATCGTCTCCATCGGAGATTGCTGCGCATTCAAATCCACCACCACGAGTTTCGGCTGCTGCCGGTCAAATGCTGCCAGCAACGCATCGGCGGCCGCAAACGATTTCATCTCGACTCCGAGTTGCTTTGCCGTCTCCACCATCTTAGCCTGAAAAAACAGGTCATCCCCGAGAGCAAGAATCTGAGCCACCCATGCCTCCTAGCAGGTTGCTGAAAAGCTAACCTTCATAGCCTCAGAGGTTAAAACCCCTGAGGGAAGTGCAGCGTCTACGGCGGGGATAAATCCCCGCCCTGCCAAGTTACCGGCTTTTTTCAGCAACCTCTCAAAACTTCCTCACCGATGTACCACGCGCGAGTGTCCGCGAACAACACGTTGCCGTCCGTGATTCTTAGGATGCCCGGCGTGAGCAAATGGCTTTTCGGAATTTGCCTCGCAATGTTTCTTCCCCCCGCCAATTGCGGTATAAAGGAATTGCCGCGAAATTCGCCGGAGGCCGACCGGAGGCAAGGATGAAAGCCGCGATGAATCCCACAGCCCTGCCGGGAGTGGCCGTGCTCGAGCAATCGCCCATCATCATCGAGAAGCTCGTTGGGCTCGCCAGCGAAGAGCAGTTGCGGTGGAAGCCCTCGATGGAGCGCTGGTCGATCAGCGAAGTCCTCGCGCATCTGGCGGATGTCGAAGTGACTGGGTTTCGCGAGCGCATCGAGCGCATGATTGAGTCGGACACTCCGCACCTCGCCTCTTACGATCAAAATGCCCAATACCAGGCCGGGCGCTATTCGAGCGGCAGCGCGCGCGAACATTTGAAAGTTTTCTGCCACGAACGCGACCGCAGCCTTTCTTGGCTGCGCTATTTGCCGGAGAGCATTCTCGCGCGCAAAGGCCAGCACGCCGCATTTGGCGCAATCACCGTCGCGCAACTGATGAATGAGTGGGCCTTTCACGATCTCGGCCACATTCGCCAGATCGCGGAACTTTTTCGCTCGCGCGCTTTTTTTTCGGCCATGGGGCCATTTCAGAAAGGCTACACGATCAAGCCGTAATTCGAATTTCGCTTATGGACGAACTTTCGCGGTGCGTTCTCGCGGTGTTTGACGAACTGGGCCGGGAAACGCTCGACCTGCACGCCCTGATGGAAATCGCCGGCGGAAGCGATCCCGCGCGCCGCGACAACGTCGTCGGCGCCGTCGAACTGCTGGTTCGCGCGGGCGATCTGGATCCCGCGGGCGGCGGAGACGTTTACCGGCGCAGTGAACAGGGACGCCTCGCCGTCGCCAAGCCGCGCGACGCGACGCTTTACTCGCGTCCGAAATGCCGCCTCTGCGATGAAGCGCGCGCTGCGATTCTTCCCATCCTCCGCGAGTTCGCCGCGCCGCTGCGCGAAGTGAATATCGACGAAGATCCTGAGTTGCGCGAACTCTACACTAACGACGTGCCCGTCGTGTTTCTTGGCTCCCGCGAAGTCGCCCGGCATCAGGTCGACACCGTGCGTTTCCGCCGCGCGCTCGAGGAAGCCAAATCTTAGCCTCCCCTTTTTCTGGTAGTCTTCGCTCATCGCGGATCACTCACCATTTTTTTACTTCCGAATAAAAAAATACGCCGCCATACCAAAACCCGTCACAATCACCAGCGTGCGTATGTGCCGTGGGTCAATCTTTTGCGCGAAATACGCTCCGGCGTAACCGCCGACCGCCGCGCCCACGAGCATCACCACCGCCTGCGGCCAGGCGATCACTTTTGCGGCGATAAATATCACCAACGCCACGCCGTTCACCGCGCTCACCAGCAGCGTCTTCATTCCGTTCATCGCGTGGATATTTTCAACGCCCAAGAGCGCCAGCATCGCCAGCACCAGAATCCCCGCGCCCGCGCCAAAGTATCCGATGTATACCGA
>DATLSS010000002.1:0-28093 GCA_035534035.1 Candidatus Acidiferrales bacterium
AGCAGGTTGTGCCCGTTCACGCCCAGGAAACTTACCTGCGACAAATCGGGAACCTTCAGGTTCGCTTCGCCGCCGGCGGCTTCCGGGGCGGATTGAGCATAAGCAGCGGCCGGGCTCAAAAACGCGAGAGCCGCGCTAGCCGCGCCAGTCTTCATCAGTTTATGCGCGACTCCGTTCGTGAATCTGTTCGCGATTCGGCCTCGTAGCGACGAAGCGCCTGCGAGCCACTTGCGCATCAGAAATCCTCCCGTGAGCGCCCGCTCACACGTGTGAATAAATCGGCCCATGCTTCGAGTAACATTCTTCCTCCGGATGAGTTCAGACTCCCTTCGGGGAGCCCACTGGTAAAATGCAGACAGGATTTGAAACAAACGTTTGTAACAGGATTTGGCGCATTCGTCAAGAAATTGGCTGAAGTCGGGCGCACGACTTTAAAGGGACAAAGGGCTAATATGCTTTTCGGGTGGTTAGTTCCTTGCGTATATGATACGCTAGGAATAGGAGGACCACCACATGCCCCAATCCCTTTCGGATTTGGAACAGAGACGGGAACTGATCGCTCAGCGCATCGCGCAACTCGGCGATCTTCGCCCCGGCAGCATTACCAGCACGTCAGGTCGGTGCGGCAAGCCGGACTGCCGCTGTCATCAACCCGGCCAGTCAGGTCACGGCCCCAATTTCCGGCTCACCTACAAGGTCGACGGCAAGACGGTCTCGAAAGCATTATCGACCCCTGCGGCGATCCACAAGGCGGAGCGGGAAGTCGAGGAGTTCCGGAAATTCCAACAGCTCACTCGTGAGTTTCTGGGGACCAACGCGGAGATCTGCCGTTTGCGGTCTGTTGGGGAGGAGGCGGAGACAGGGCTGAAAAAAAAACGGTCGAGGCGATTCGGCAAGAGATCACGCGGGAAGTAGAGCAGTTCTTGCGGGTGGTGTTCGAGGATCGGCGCAAGACGGGGCGGCTGGATCTGGAAGCGACCGAGATGGCCATGCGCTCGGCTTTGCACCGGGCAGGTGCCGCCGTGTTGAGCCAACTGCTGGAATTTCCGGCCCCCAGCGATGAACAGCGTACGCTACCCTGCTCTTGCGGGCAACGAGCGCACTATCGCGAGCTGCGCAGTAAGACCGTGCTGACCGCCTTGGGTCGGGTGGAAGTTTCGCGTCCCTACTATTTGTGCGCGCACTGTGGCCGAGGGCAATTTCCGGTCGATGTCGAACTGGATATCGAGAATACGGAATTTTCTCCCGGAGTACGCCGCATGCAAGCCATGGTCGGGCATGAGGCACCGTTCGATCACGGCCGCAAACAGATGAAAGTTCTAGCCGGGCTAGAGGTGACCACGAAATCGGTGGAGCGCACGGCAGAGGCCATCGGAGCGGATATCGCTCAGCGCGAACAAGCCGAGATCCACAAAGCCCTGCAGTTGGATTTGCCTGTCCTGATCGGCAAACCCATCCGCATTCTGTATGTGCAGATGGATGGGACCGGCATCCCGGTGGTGCAGGAAGAGACAGCGGGTCGGCAGGGCAAGATCGAAGGCCAACCCGCCCATACGCGGGAAGGTAAATTGGGATGCGTCTTCACGCAGACCACGTGGGATAAGGAGGGCTATGCCATCCGCGACCCCGATACCACCACGTACACCGGAGCGATTGAAACGGCAGAAGAATTTGGCCGGCGAATCTATGCGCAAGCTTGGAAACGCGGTTGGAGCCGCGCGCTCCTGAAGGTGGTCATGGGCGACGGTGCGGAATGGATGTGCGTCCAGTGAACAAGCTAGTGGGTCCAGTGGGAGACAGTCCCACCAAGGTAAAAGTCAGTGCCTTGTAGCTTGGATAGCGGGGAGGAGGGGAACCGAATTTCTGAAGCCTATCGACAAAGCCATCTTTAAGGATGGTGAGCAAGTCATCGGGCCGCAACGCAAGTGAATGCAGATATGGCCTCGAAAAGCACTCGCCCCAGAGGTCGAGCTTTCATCCATTGAGCGAAGGCAGCATGGAAGGTCGCAAACTGACTGACGCGACGGTCCACTCTGGCGGGGTTGAAGCAGCAGCACGATGACAAAGACACACGAAGCGACTGGAGAGACCCTCCTCGTCCCATTCCAGAAATGGATGGAGCACGAAGCCGTATAACCGGAAACACCGGGAAGACGGTGGAAAGACGAGAGGGAGTCGGAGAGGTCCACAGTAGCGACGAAGCGGGGTAATGCCCGTCGAGCGAAGGGACCTTGCTGTTTGCAACAGCTCCAACAAAACGGGAGGCAAGGGTGGAATGATAAAAACACCCATCAGTTTGCAGGACCTGAGAAGGAGCCTATACGTCAAGGCGAAGGCTGAACCAACCTGGCGTTTTTGGGGATTGTACGTTCATGTCTGCAAAAGGGAGACCCTTCGAGAAGCCTATGAAATGGCGAAGAAAAACGACGGGGCGCCAGGAATTGACGGGGTCACGTTCGAAGCCATCGAAGAGAGCGGAGTGGAGAGTTTTCTGCAGCAGATCAGGGACGAGCTAGTCACCAATACGTATCGACCCATGCCGGTCCGGAAGAAGGAGATTCCGAAAGACGGGGGAACCAAAGTTCGGATTCTCTCGATTCCTTCCATCCGGGACCGCGTGATCCAGGGAGCCCTCAAGCTCATCCTGGAGCCGATTTTCGATGCTGACTTCCAACCGGGATCGTACGGATATCGACCGAGGCGAACGGCCCATGAAGCGATTAACCGGGTAGCCCAAGGGATCGTGGAGACGAAAACCAAAATCATCGATCTTGACCTGCGAGCCTTCTTTGACAACGTTCAGCACTTTCTGTTGCTGGAAAAGGTGGCGAAGCGAGTCCGCGATGGTCAGGTGATGAGACTCCTGAAGATGATTCTCAGGGCAACGGGGAACAAAGGCGTTCCGCAAGGCGGGGTGATTTCGCCCGTGCTCAGTAACCTCTATCTCAATGAGGTAGATCGGATGCTGGAACGAGCGATTGAAGTTACCCGCTTTAAACAGTACGCGAACATCCGATATGCACGTTTTGCGGATGATCTCGTGATATTGGTGGATAGCCACGCGCGGCATGAATGGCTCGTCCAGGCGGTGACCAAACGACTGCGCGAGGAGTTGGCGAAACTGCGAGTCGAGGTAAATGAGGAAAAGAGCCGAATCGTGGACCTCAGGAAAGGCGAAAGCTTTGGTTTCCTGGGTTTCGAGTTTCGCCTCGTCCGAAGTCGTAAGGGACGATGGCGACCTCAGTATACGCCCAAGCTTAAAAAGCGGACGGCGCTGCTGACGAAGCTCAGAGAGATCTTCCGGGGGAATGCGAGCCAACCCGTGGGCAAGGTGATCGCACTGATCAACCCGATCCTGCGAGGATGGGTGAACTACTTTGCGGTAGGGCACTCTACTCGGTGCTTTGCGTTTATCCAAGACTGGGTGGAAAAGAAAATCCGGCGACACCTGATGCGGGCACGGAAACGCAAGGGTTTCGGCTGGAAACGGTGGAGTACGAAGTGGCTGTACCAAGCACTCGGGCTGTTTCACGGCTATCGCGTGCGACGGTACGAGCCACTCCCGAAAGCCGCTCCGGCCCGATAGGTCTCATAACCCCTGGCGCGAAGCAACCAGGAAAGCCGAGTGCTCGAAATGGGCATGCTCGGTTTGATGCGGCGGGGTCTGGAAACCGGTTTACGGCTCGGCTAGAGTCCACTCCCAGAGGCAACGGGGAGCCCCAGGTAGGCCGAACCTAAGGGACACGGCGCCAGACCTCGACCCTACCTGGAATATTGCCGAGCTGCACTTTCCGGGCGCCATTCAGATCGTCGATCTCTACCACGCGCGCCAGCATTTGTGGGAAGTCGCTCGCAAGCTGTACCCCAATGAAGAAGGAAAACAAAAAGCCTGGATGAAGATCCACCAGAAGCGTCTGCTCGATCGCGGGAAAATCGAAAAGCTCGTTGGCGTACTCCGTGCGATCCAGTCCGATAATGCCGAAATCGCAGAGAAGGTTCGCACCGAGGCAGACTATTTTGAGCGGAATCGAGAGCGCATGCGATATCCCAAGTTTCGCCGCCAACACCTCTTTGTTGGTTCGGGGGTGATCGAAGCCGGATGCAAGACGGTGATTGCTGCACGTCTCAAGAGATCAGGAATGTTTTGGACTGTTCGAGGGGCGAACGCAATCGTGGCACTACGCTCCTGTCAGCTCAATGGCGAATTTGAAAGCTATTGGGAGGGACGCCGGGCCGCTTAACTTTCACTTTTAAGTCGCACACCCTCGACAAGACAGTGGCGAGCGACTCGCGACGACTGAAAAGCGAAATTCGAAAAACCAAACTCGAAGTGCGGGCGCATCGAACCGCGAGAGCATCGCCAAAAAACTAGCGAGATTCCTCAGCCGTGCCGCGAGCGGACGAAGCGGGCGCGGATTTTTCCGGTGGCGTCGAAAGTGAGAGAGATTCGATGCCGGAGGTTGCGCAGAGGAACACGTAAACCGAGATGATCGAAATGACGAAAAACGCGCCCATGAAAAGTCTCCTTAGACGGGCAATAAAGAAGCAAGTGAGGTGCCAGAACGCAGCGAATCCAATGTGTTGATTCCACGGCAGAAAAGATAAGGAGGACAAAAAGTGGCGTGCGTGGGCGGCGACAGTGTCGCCGGAAACATACGTTGCGAAGGAAGGGCGCGGGCAAAAATGTGAAAAACGGTGCGGTGCGCGCGGAAGCCAGGGGCGACTTGCTAATGGCTGCGAGAGCGGTTGGCGAGGGCCCACGAGCCTCCCCACAGAGCGATGGCGATGAGCAGGCTCGACCATAGGCCGGCGATGTCCCGCCGTCCAGGAAGGACGTAGAGGCCGAGAACTGTGGGGAGATGAATCGTGAAGACCCAAATCGCAAACATCAGGCCGATACATGCGGCGCCCCAGCGCACGAGGACATTGAGACCGATGCTCAAGCCCGCAGCGATGAATCCGGCGCCGAAGAAGCCGATCCAGAACACATGCCACGGAATCCACTTCGGTATCAGCGACCCGATGGGAGCAAGAGCGAGGAAATGGTCGACTCCAAAGACGGCGAAAGACACCCCGAGCAGATAGCGGCTCACGCGCACAAGCCAACTCGGCGTCGCGCTCTCGCCGGGCAAGAGCCAAGCAAGTGCCGCGATCGCGAGAGGTTCAAACACAAGTGTGCGCAAGCCCATGCTGCCGGGGAAAGCGGCATTTTTCGGCGCGTTGAGGACCACCGCGCCCAGAAACATCAAACTGCCCGCCACCATCGCGGACGTTCGCAATGTGCGCTTGAACAGGAAGCCCGCACCGCAGATTACCAGGATTGCGCCGAACAAGTAGGCGAGCCAGGGAAGCGGGGGCAGAAAGGGAAGAACCGGGATGGCTTTGAACCGAGGGTGGGATGGCAGCGGGTACAAGAAAATGACGCGCTGCGCACACACGATCGTCTCGATGCCCAGCCCGATGATCGCCACCGAAAAGACGAGGCGGCCCAGACTGAGCGCCGCATCCGCCGCGCCTTCCGGCCAAGTTCTTTGGGTCGAGAGCGCCTCAGACATTTTCGCTTCCTCGGAGGATTGTCAAACTAGCGGCGCTTCTGGCCCGTGTCAAGAATTCCCGGTCATGGCTGAGGGCTGAGTATTGCTGGCGCAGCGGTCAGGCTACATTTTTTCGATGTGAATCGATCCGTCGCCTGTGTGAATGACGAGCGGCGGCCCTCCGGCGCCGATCTTGCCGCGTACCGCGCTGCGCGAGATAGTTCCGGACATGGTGATGCCGGGATAATCGAGTGTGACATGGCCGTCGCTCGTATGCGCGTCGAGGTCGGCGTTCAATTGCTCGGGGCCGTCGGCGAGTCGCAGTGTCACGCTGCCGTCGCCGGAGCGCAGCGACCATCCCTCGGTGATTTTCGAGCCGGACGCGGCTTCCGCGACGACGCTGCCGTCACCGGATTCGAGAGTCAGCTTGTCGAAGCGGCCGCGAACTCTGATGTGTCCGTCGCCCGAATCGGCGTGGAGCGCGCCGTCGAGCTCGTCGCCGTCGATGTGGCCGTCGCCGGAATGCAGTCGGACTTCGCCTTTCAGTCCGGTCGCGGTAATGCTGCCGTCGCCGGTCGAGATGCGCAGCTTGCCGTTGAACGCCTGCGAAGTCACGCTGCCGTCGCCGGTCTCCACGTCGAAATCGGCGTCGCGCGGCACGTGAAGCTCGATGCGAACGGAGCGATTGTTCCAGCCGAAAGAAAAATGGAATGTGGGGACGTGGACTTCGAGGTCGATGGTGTTCCCCGTTTGCGATTCCGTGATTTTCACGTCACGGTCGCCGCCCGATTTTGCAATGGCCCAGCCCGTGGTCGTTACGTGCGCGTCGATTTGCCCGCCGTCAGAAGTATATAGATCGACATGCCCGTCGTTGGTGATGACGCGAAGATTCGGCCGCCCGGTAAGTTTGTAGGTCTTCGACCAGTCTTCCGCATGCGCGGGCAAAGCGACGGCGAGCGTGCCGAAAATCAGTCCTGCGATTGCGAAGGCTGCGAGGCAGAGACGGCGCATGAGTATCCTCCGGGCGATTCGTGGTATGCCGAACTGAAGATACGCGCATCATCGCCAAAAAGTTCCCGCGAAGCAAGGGACGAGGAGGCAAGGAGGCACGAAAGCCAGGACGTAGGGGCGGGGTTTGTTCACCCAGCCTGCTCTGATGCAGGAAGGGAGGATGACGGGGCCGCCCGTTCACCCTGAGCGCAGCGAGGAGCGCCGCCCGCCGCATGTTCAAATGCGTCGTCCTGGTCGAGGGAGGCACCAAAGGTGAACTCTTCGGTCGGGGGTATTGGCTGCGCGCTCGGGTCGCCCTCGCTTGCTTTGTAGCGGCGGGTTTGGGGCGGAGGGCGGCGAGGAATTCTTCGTAAGGTAACGTGTTGATGGCGTCGCGAGGTTCGAGCCGGCCGCGCCGCGCAGTTTGCACGCCGTATTCCATGACTTGAAGCTGTGTGGGTGGAATGCGCATCGGTAGAAATCACCACCTTGACGCCGCGCTGCTTGGCGAGGCGCAGATGCGCGTCGCGCAGATCGAGGATGAGCGCGTCCGTATCGGCCAGGAAGGCGAAGGCAGCAGCGAGTGCGTCGTTGGCCACGGGGTCCGGCAACATAGCGTTCCCGGCAATGTAGCAATGTTACCATCGAGAATCTTGACTTCCGGAACGGCAGCGTTCTCGCCGCATCTCCGCGAGCATCTCGGAAAAGGGTGAGCCATGGTGATGTTAGCGATCCTAACTCACCTGAGTGAGACTCTCTTTACTCCAATGTACCGCGCCGCAGGGCGCGCTCCTTCATAAGTGCAAAGAATACGGGCACGAGAATCAGGACATGAATCGTTGAAGTGATCATTCCGCCCACGATGGGAGCGGCGATTGGTTTCATTACATCTGACCCAACGCCTGTTTCCCACAGAATGGGAATCAGGCTGGCGAGTACAACGCAGACGGTCATGAGCTTTGGTCGCAAGCGCTGTACCGCACCTTCGATCACTGCTGCCTCAATATCTTCATGCTTGAGCGGCACTCCAGTAGCAAGACGACGGTTTAGCGCTTCATGGAGATAGACGACCATTACGACGCCGGTTTCAACCGCGATTCCAAATAGCGCGATGTAACCTACCCAGACGGCCACACTGAAGTTGTAGCCGAGAATTCGCTGGAGGATCAGGCCCCCGGTAAGCGCATAGATCGTGGGGAAAATGAGAACAACAGACTCGGTGACAGAGTGAAACACCATGTAAAGCAGCAGGAAAATGACGAAAAATACGACCGGTAAGATTAGCTCGAGCCGCTTCTTCGCCCGCAGCTCAAATTCATATTCGCCGGACCATTTGTAGGTGTACCCCGAGGGCAACGCAAGTTTCTGTTGAAACAATCTGTCAGCGCTCTGAACGAATCCGCCGTAGTCCTTCGTGTTTAGGTCAATGTATACATACCCGGTGAGCGTCCCATCTTCGTCGCGAATCATGGTTGGCCCGCGCGAGAACGAAATGGTGGCCACTTCGGCAATAGGGATTTGCGCGCCGGCGGGAGTGGCGATCAAGACTTGCCGCAGTTGATCAATGTTGTCTCGAAAGTCGCGATTGTAACGGACATTGATGGGATAGCGCGCACGGCCTTCGATATTTTCGGCGACGTCCTCGCCGCCGATGCCTGACTGGACCGCCTGCTGCACGTCCGCGACGCTGAGCCCATAACGCGCGGCTTCCTCCCGATTCACGGCGATATTGATGTAGAAGCCCTGCGAAACTCGCTCGGCGAATATCGAACGTGTTTCCGGAAGCGCCGATAATACCTGCTGGATCCGCGCACCAACCTGTTGAATACCTTCCAGGGTTGGACCTTGGATCTTCATGCCCAAGGGCGTCTTGATTCCCGTGAGTTCCATATCGAGGCGATTTTCGACCGGCATCGTCCAAGTGTTGGACAAACCTGGAAATTGCAGTTTCGCGTCCATCTCCTGAATCAGTTTCTCGTAGGTCATTCCTACCGGCCATTGATGGCGCGGCTTGAGCATGATCGTTGTGTCGTACATATCCAGGGGCGCGTTGTCGGTGGCGCTGTCCGAGCGCCCAACGGTTCCAAACACCGTGTCGACTTCGGGGAACGTGCGAATGATTCTATCCTGCTCCTGGAGCAACTGCGATGCTTGCCCGATGGAGATTCCAGGCAAAGCGGTGGGCATGTAAAGCGCGGAGCCTTCAAACAGAGGCGGCATGAATTGACTGCCGATTTTCAGCGCGAGGGGCAGAGTCAGAATCAAAAACAACAGATTCAGCAGCAGAGTCGTCTTGCGGTAGCGCAGGCAAAGACGCAAGACCGGCAAGTATACTGCTTGAGTGATGCGAGAAATTGGATTTCGCGACTCTGGCCGCAGCCTGCCGCGAATGAAAAGAATCATTAGCACCGGCACGAGAGTAACGGCCAGGAGCGAGGAGAAACCGACGGCCAGGGTTTTCGTCCAAGCTAGCGGACGGAACATACGCCCTTCCTGAGCCTCCAGCATGAATACGGGCAGGAACGAAACGACAATGATCAGCAACGAAAAGAAGATCGCAGGCCCCACTTGCTTGGCTGCATCGAGCAAAATGCGATGCCGCTCCGGCGCGGAAACCTGTTGTGGCGCTTCGGATTGACGTTCCGCAAGATGGCGGTAACCGTTTTCGACCATGACGATTGCCGCGTCCACCAACACGCCAACCGCGAGTGCAAGCCCCCCCAGCGACATGATGTTCGAACTGACGTGCAGGTAATACATGGGGATGCAAGACGCAACCACCGCTATAGGGAGCGTGAGAATGGGAATGAAGGCAGAACGGAAGTGAAACAAGAAGAGGATGATAACGATGCTGACCATGATTGCCTCTTCGACCAGATCGCGTTGCAGCGTGCCGATGGAATTGCGGATCAGACCGGAGCGGTCATAACCTGAAACAATCTCAACTCCTGGCGGCAGCGAAGGTTTGATCTGCGCGAGTTTCTGCTTGACTCCGTTGATCACGGTCAGAGCGTTCATTCCGTACCGCATGACTACAATTCCGCCGACGGTTTCTCCTTCCCCTTGCCATTCCGCCACTCCTTCCCGAATGTCCGGCCCGAATGAGACGGTTCCCAGATCCCGAATCAGCACCGGCGTACCGTTTTTCGTTGCCACAGGCACCTCGGCGAGATCGTTCAACGAACGGAGATAGCCCAAGCCACGAATCATGTATTCCGCGCCGCCCAGTTCCAGCAACCGTCCGCCCACTTCATTCGTGCTGCCTCTCACTTTTTCAATGACAGTCGAGAGCGGAATCCCGTAAGCGCGCAGTTTGTCGGGATCGAGACTGACCTGATACTGCCGGACGAATCCGCCAATCGTAGCAATTTCCGCTACGCCCGGAACGGTTTCGAGTTGGTAGCGCACATACCAGTCTTGGAGACTGCGCAGGTCAGCCAAGCTGTGTTTATGGCTGTGATCAACTAGGGCATACTCATAGACCCAGCCAGCGCCCGTCGCGTCCGGCCCAATGACGGGATGCACATTTTCTGGCAAGCGTCCTTGTATCTGTTGCAGGTATTCCAGCACACGCGACCGCGCCCAATAAAGATCGGTTCCGTCTTCGAAGACAACGAACACATACGAATCGCCGAACATCGTTTGCGCTCTTACCGCCTTGACGTGCGGAGCAGCGAGAAGAGCGGTGACGATCGGATAGGTGACTTGGTCTTCGATAAGATTCGGCGGCTGTCCTGCCCACGGTGTGTGGATGACTACTTCGACGTCGGAAATATCCGGCAGCGCATCGAGAGGAATGCGCCGCAACGCCCAGATACCCGCGAGCACAAGCAGCAGCGTTCCGCTGAAAACGAGAAAGCGATTGCGAGCGCACCCGTCAATCCATTGGGAGATCACGTTACATCCTTCCGGCGACGTTCAGGCTTAATTGCTTGCTGGCGACCGTTTCCCCGTTCTTTCGCGCAAGGATTGTAACTTGCCAAGTTCCGCCGCTTCCCAGTTGGGCCGATCCTTCGTAAGCACCGTTTCCTCTATCGCTGAGGGTGACAGGACCACGCATCGCCGCCATGCCCATTGCTGGCATAGCTGGCATGGAAAATGTGACGGTTACTTCTGCGCCTGAAATGGGCGATCCGTTGGCGTCTGTGAGTCTTACGCGAAAAACATTGCTGCCTTTCCGAGGAGGATCTGGATTCGAAGTGAATTCGACATCCGACCGCGGTGCATTGATCGCTGACGCCGCGCCGGCGCCTGGCGGAGGGGGAACAAACGATCCCAGCGCGGACTGAAGCTGGCTTTCCGAGTCGATAAGAAAGTTGGCGGAGGTAACGATGCGCTCGCCCGCCTTGAGTCCTTCGAGAACCACAAAGTTATTTTCGACGCGCGCGCCCAATTGAATGTCGCGCGGTTCCAGATAACCATCGCCACGATCCACAAAAACAATCTGGCGAGTCCCTGACTCTAGGACGCCAGACGCGGGGATCATAACGTGATAGCCCATGGGTACCTTGAGGTCCACGTTCACGAACATACCGGGTTTGAGCAGCAGTCCCGAGTTCGAAAAGACGATGCGTACGTTCGCCGTTCGCGTGTTCATGTCCACTTGGGGATAAATGAAGTCCACGCGTCCTGCAAAAATCCGGCCTGGGTATGAGTCCACAGTGAGCGTGGCGGGGTCGCCGGCTTTGATGCGTCCCAGATCATTCTGAAAAACCTGGGCCTGAACCCAAACGGTGGACAGGTTGGCGATTGTGTAAAGCCGCATTCCCGGCTGCACCGCAACGCTGGGCAGAGCGTTGCGCTCGGTAATATAGCCAGACGCCGGAGAATCGACTTCAAGCGCTTGCTGTACTTGACCGGTCGATTCCAGCCGCGCGATTTCTTTTCGCGGAACGCCCCACTGCTGGAGGCGTTCGGCGGTCGCGCTAAGCAGCGATGCTGCTCCTGAGGCGACGCCTGGCACAGTGCTCTGTGCCACCTGTTGCTGATTCTGCTTTGCAACGAGGTATTCGCGTTCCGTTGCCACCAGATCAGGGCTATAGATCGTGAACAAAGACTCTCCCTTGTGAACGTACTGGTAGGTCGCGTCGACGAAAACTTTCTGGATATATCCCGAAAAGCGCACCTGGACGTAAGCCAGCTTGCTTTCATCCACTGCTACATTTCCAGTCGTGCGAATATCGTCTTCGACGTACTTCCGCTGGACCTCGCCGGTCTTGACGCCGATGCTCTGTAATCGCTGCGCGGAGATTTGTACTGGCACTAGCGGTGTCTCGGTCGATGTCGGCGGTGGCGACGCCGAGTTCGGCGTTGAGGCTTGCTGAACGGAACCTGCCGCGCTTTGTGATTCCGCTTCTGATTTCGAAGTTGCAGCACGGTAGTGAAGCCACAAGCCAATGACGACCATTGCCAATACAACATTGCCGATCACAGCGAGCCAGAAGCCTGCGCGATACGTCTTCATCGGGTTGCTCCTCCGCTGCGCAACGACAATCCGGTCAGTTCTTCGATTCGCGCCAGTGCTGTTTCCCGTTCAGCGGAGTCTTGCCAGTATTCCTCGTCCAATTTGAGGACATCGAGGAATGAAGTCAGCAGGGCTTGGAAATCCTGACGATTGTTTTGGTACGCAGCTAGACCCGACTGGAATCCGGTGCGAGCCTGAGGCAGAAGTCCTTCATGGTAAATCTTGAGTAGCTCGCCGGTCTTCTGCGCCGTTTCGTATTCAGTGCGAAGCTCAAAGGCTATCTGTTGCCTCTGGGATTCCGCCTCGCTGCGCGAACCGCTCAGTTCTGCCCGGGCCTCAGCCAATTCAGGGCGCTGTTTTCGAGTGCGATATATGGGCACGCGAACGCCGAACGTGAGCATGTAATAGGCGCGGAACTGTGTGGGGTCAGTGCGCTGCCACATGTATTGAACATTGAAGTCTGGGTAGAAGTCCTTATGGGCAAGATCGACTTGCAGCTTTTCCTTGCCAACCATCTTTTGTGCACCGGCGATCTCGGGATTTTGAGCTTTCGCAGCCGTCAAGAGTTCGTCATACGTGTACGGCTGGGGTGTCTCGGGCAGTTGGGCCGCTGCTATATCGGACGATGATTGCGAACGGTTGAGAAGCTGTTTGATCTGCGCTTGTACCTTCGCAACTTCGAGATGATGCATCGCGATTTCTCGGAGCAGTTTGGTTTGCTCAAGCTGCGCTTGGAGCAGGTCTTGTTGATTGCCCATCCCGGAGCGGTAGCGTGCGTCGGCGGCTTTCTCAACCTGCTGGAGCAGTTGGCCGTCGCTCTCAAGGATTCCAAGAGTTTCGGACAGATAAGCGAGTTGGAAGTACGCGGATTTGACTCCGGCGAGCACCGAACGGCGCACCGACTCGTACTGTTGCCGGGCAACAGCGGCATCTTGCGCCGCAATTTCCCCTTTCAGCCGCAGTTTTCCAGGATAGGGAATTTCTTGAGAAACGCCGATGCCGAAGTAAGCGAAGTCGCTGTTTGTATATCCCGCGAAAGGCCGTGGGCTTCCGACATTGACCTGTTGGACTGAGAACTGCGGATCGGGAAGCGTTGAGACTTGCGACGGAACCTGCTTGGCAGCCTGCCAGCCCTCCCGCGCCGCTTGAATCTGCGGATTGTTCCGTTCTGCCTCGTTCAACAGGTCTTCTAAGGGAGTAACGGTTTGAGCGCGCGCCTGTTCCTCGTCCTCGGAAGTGGCTTGAATCGATCCCGTTGTCTTTGTTTGACCAAAACCTCCGCGCGCGCACGCGAAAAAAACGAGAAATACGGCAACGCAATGGAGTATGCGTGCCCGAACGAATTGATCCTGCGGTGTTTCGCCGCGCAGTTCCAACATTTTATCGCCTCCTGAAAAGACCCCAAAAATCTACCGACTAGAAATGAATTGTTTCTGCGTTTCACCCTTTGATAGCGACGCAGAATGCGAGTAAGGATAAAAACAGAGAATGCGATTAAGGATAAAAACAGCGACGGGGTGTGCAGAGGCACACCGATGGGCGGGTCTAAATCAGAAGGGAAACGTGAAGCGTGTAAAGTTCCGGAGGCGAATGCTGCGCCGCTTCGACTGTCACAAGTGGTACGGAAACTGACCCCGCAGTATCAAGCGTTCGCGTGTAGTCGAACACTGAAACTGGGGGCACGTACAGTGGTGTATGTGCGGTGGGCAACATGTTCGCTTGCGCGGAGGTCATGTTCTTGCAACAGCCGTGACTTTGATTTGCTTGCGTGCAAGGCATCGAAGCGCAACATTTCATGCTCCGCTGGTTCAACGTGGTAGCAGACACGCAGTCGCCGAATTGCAGGAGCAACAAAGCGCTTGCTGCCAGCACCAAAAATGATCTGTTGGCCCTCATACTCTCTCGAATGTACGGACATCAGACGCGTGAGTCAAGGATTCGATGCCCTTTAGGTCTTCGTTCAGTAAGCAAACCGTCATATCTGACCAGAGGAAACGCCTCCGTTTCATCTTAATCGCATTGCTGGCGCGGCGCTGCAAGCCTACGGCGAGGTGTGGTGGAGGACGGCGAGTTGGCGCTCGTCGCGCGAGATGGCCTGAAAATCCCGGTTGAGCTGGGGCAAATCTGTGGCGGCGACGACGGCGGTCTTGAGTTCGTAGCTTCGCGTGTATTGCAGAACGTTGCCGATCAATTTCGTTTCGCTTTTATAGGAAAGAAAAGTATCGCTGATGTTCACCGGAGGCGGCATCTGCTCCGGCGCATAACCGGGAGGCAAAGTGATGCTGAACTGGTCCGTGTCGAGCGTGGAAGTGGGGAACTCGACCGGATATTGGCGGGGTTTCTCCGGGTCGAAGGTCAATTCCTTCTCGCCCAGGACGCAAGGACGAATGAGGAGCAAATCGCCGGCCTGCTTGGCGTAGCTGGGCGCGACGAAGTTATAAGTTTCCGTGAGGGCCTTATCGGCGAGTTCCAGGTTGCCGAGCTGGGCGTTGGTCAATTGGAAATCCGTGAGGAAAGTGCTGAGGAAATTTTCGACGACTTTGGCACGGTCCTTTGGCGCGATGCCGAGGAATTGCGAGCGAAGGTCCTCGGCGGGCGCGCCCCAGCGGATTTCCTGGGTGTGCGCGGAAAGGCTGCCCGCGGAGCTGAGCGTAAACTGCCCGATGCGCATAAGACGGTTTGTCGGCGGCGGGAGCAGCGGCAGTTTAATCAATTCGCCGCCCGATGGAGCGACGACGAGGCCGTAGTTGTCCTGCAAGGATGCGGGAATGTAGCCGAGCGGGCAGTATTGGTCGGTCGAGTCAAAGAAAAGGAGTTTGCCAAGTTTTGGGTCGTCGACGGTCGCGTACATAACGTCTGCGGGCACGTCGGCAGGTAATTGGATGGCAAGGATCGCGTGGTCCACGTGCAAAGTGGGAACGTTGGGCAGCACGACGCCGCGGTCGGCGTCGATCAGGACGTAATAGGATTTAACGCCGATTTGCGCGAGCATGGCGCTGGTGAGCGTGGTCATGTCCTTGCAGTCGCCGTAGCGGTTCTGGAAAACCACGTCGGCGGAATGCGGCTGAAAGTCGCCGATTCCGACTTCGATCGCGACGTAGCGGATCTGGCTGTGGACGAAATTTGTGATGGCGCGAATCTTGTCGAGAGTGGTTGGCGCGTTGGCGGTTAATTGCGCGACTTCCTGCTGAATTTCAGGCGTGATCTGCCGGCTGTCTTTGGTGAGATTGGCGTACCACGAGCCCAGGGATTGCCAAGTGACGGGGTCAGCGGCGTTCGCGGGCTGATAATACTCGATTGCCAGGCGTCCTCTGACGGCATCGAAAGCGGGCATGAAGTCTTGGCCATGCGGCAGCGCCGGGACATTCGTGAGATCCCATTGATAATTTCCTGTGTCGGAGTTTTGCGGTTTCGACGCAGCGTAGTTCACCCAATACGAATCTATTTTCCATCCGGACGGCAACTGAATCGAGAAAATGGTTTTCAAGACGGGGATCGTTTCCTGAAACGCCCAATCTTCTTCGTGAATGTACGGGCGGTCCTGCTGGACATACTCATAGGCCACTACGTTGCCGGGATCCGCGGCAGGAATGGAAATGATCTTCTGGCGATCATCGCTATAAAGAGCGTCGGGGGAAATGCCGGTTTCCATGGCCTCCTTGGCGCCGACCTCGTACGGGTCACCAGCGGGCGGAATCGACCAGGCATTGATCGATTTGATCTTCGTCTCGCTGCTGAATGGAACGACCAACGTGCCGTAGGTATCGTGCGCTTCGGGGCGGAGAATTTTGTAAGCGACGCGATAGAGCGTCTCAACGTGACCGTTGGCATCGACAGTGATTTGCTGCTGTTCAAACAATGTTACGGCCACGGTGTCGGCGGGATAGCTGGGAACCGGTTCATGGGCAACCGCGCTCAGCCACGGAGGAAGTGCGTGACTGCGCGCGCCCGCAACGAGCGCGGAGAGCGCGACGCTACAGGCGAGGGCGAAAATCTTAATTGCGCAACGCTGCGGTTGAAGATTCGAGAACCATGTCATCGGCATCTCCGGTCTTCACCAAATTAAAGATGGACCGTACCGTCTGGTAGCTCTTCACAGGAAAAGAGATTCCATTCACGACGAGCTTTCGCGTTACATGCACTGCGCCTCCCTCGGTGCTTCCGAGGATCGAATATTGAATCGCGCCCTGCAGAACGGAAGGAACCTTTGGGAAACTCTCGACCTTGTAGCCGAGAGGAAGCAGGATCGTGGTGTCGTCCTGTTCCTGAAAAGGAAAATGGAAATAGACGGCATTGACGCGCTGCTCCGAGGTGAAGGAGCGAGCGAGGTCAGACTGAAGAAGAGTCATCGGGAGGATAATGCGTCCAAGAGCGCCGCTGCTGTCGCTGGGTATCTGCACGCTTCCTTCGACGTGAATAGGCTTCGAGTTGTCGTCCCAATCGGACAACTTTGTGATTGTAAAAATTGCGTTTGAGGGCAACCAACCCTTGATCTCGTCATGCAAATCCTTGCGGTGGCCTGTGTCGTCGTCATTGCGGTCCGCGGATCTCCAGATGGCGCCCTCTTGCCCCATGTAATCGACAACGAGCGTTCCGGAAAGAGAGCCATCGGGATTCAGACGAAGATTCGTATGGCGGAGAATCTGCGAATGCGAATCATCATCGGGCGGGACGGAAACAAGCGCGCCGCCATCTTTGCCGACTCGCAGGCCGCTTACCGCATTCTCGTACCACGGAATCAATCCATAGGGATATTGAGGTGAGCCCGGATCCAGATAGATGTCCTGGGAGGCGAGCTTGACGTCCACGATGTTCGTCTCGAGCTCCCCTGTATCTTGATAATTCGGCAAAAATAGCGTGCGGTCGCGCGGGGCGACGTAGACGAGAGTGGCGTCGAATCCCGCGGCGCGCGCGAGCGCAACGTACAGGGCATTAATATCCTGCCAAGTCCCGTAGTTGTGCTTCAGGACGTCCTGGACATTGGCATTGACGGCCACCTTCTCGCGTTTCTGTTCCTCGGCGGTCTTCGTTTGCTCGAACGAAAGATTGCGGACCTTCTGCACGCGCGAGTAAATTTCCCGCAGCTTGGTCTCGGGCGAGTCGCTTGGGTGAATGGTTTCCGCGAGGTCTTTTTCTAGCGCGCCTTTCTTGTTGACGAAGGAATCGAGTTTCTTGCCCCAGTCTTTTCCCGTACGCTTCCAGAATTGCTCGGTGGGTTCCTTGCTTTGCCCCGTGTAATAGAATTCCACTCTGCTTCGGAGCATATCCTTCGGCATTGAGTAAGGCTCATCCGCGAGGCCGGGGATATCGTGAACGTGGAGGGTGAAGCTTCCATTGCCTTGCCGTTCGGGCCGCGCGTCGGGCGGCAAGAACAGGGTTCTCCATGCAAAATATTGATAGCTCGTCTGTTGCGGATCAGAAAGCTCCGTAAAAGTGAATTTGCCTTCCTTGGTGTAGAGGTCTTGCTGGACATCCCATCGCATCACGGCGAAGTACTGGCCGGGGTCGAAAGGCTCTTCGTACTTATACTCGATGATCGATCCTGGCTGAACGTTCGGCAGGCTGAACGTTTTCTCGTAGATCTTGAGTCCGCCGGCCTTGGCGACGACTTTGTCGTAGATTTTTCCGGAGAAATCTACGATCGAGCCGCTGGGAAGGATCGTACGCGCGCGCACGCCCGTGACACTATCGAATCCTTTTGAATAAGGGATCTCGACATCTGCCCATTTCTTGCCGGCGTCGGTGAAGATCTTGATGCGAAAGTACTCGGATTCGAAGTGGCGCGAATCGTCAACGGCCTCTTCGCGATACAGAATCATGGCGTTCGAGCCGGGGCTTGCAGGATTGTCCTTAAGAGCCAAGTCCGCCGGGTTGATGGGCAACCATTCGTCCCCGGCATGCGCGGAGCATGGCAAGGCCACGGCGAGACAAAGCGCTACCAGAAGGAAAAACGACGACAACAGACGTTGATTCAAGCCCATGGCACACTCCGCCCCGCGAAATGGGAGCAAGCTCCGCACGGATTTAATTCCCTGAGCTGGAGACGGCACACCCGAACGAACCGCTGCTCCTTGGCCGTTGCTACCTGGATGACTTGACGGCTACGCTATCTGCGCCCCGTGAAGATGTCAACCGGTTTGTGGGTGTACTTTGAAGTTTAGTTTCGGAGAGAGCAATAGGACTACTAGGCTAGAGGACAAAACGGCAATTCTGCGTCGGTTTTGGTCTGACTCGCTTGCCTCGTGCCCTATCGATCTGCTAACGGTGGGTCGCAGTGGATTTGCAGGGGGAGAATCCCTGGGTTCCATTGGGGGAACCCAGGGTTGGAAAGCAGGTGCGGAGCTGCGTTAGAACGAAAGGCGCAGCCCGAGCTCGATCCAGCGAGCGCTACTCGTGCGATTCGCTGGAACGAACGTGTTTGTGATCTCTCCGAAGCTCGACGGGCTCTGCAGACTCGGAGTAGGCGTTGCAAAGTTTACCTTGTTAAAGGCGTTGAGGAACTGGGCTGAGAAGTCCATCGTCACACTCTCGTGAATCTTGGTTGATTTGCCCAGCGCCATATCGTAATTCCACATCGGCAATCCGCGGAACGGATTGGCCGAACCATCGCGGCCGTCCGTGCTGAGGTTGATGTTGCGGACGGAGTCGAAGGCGGTCTGCGGATTCGAGAAGATGTTAAGGCCCGTCCCGCCGTTGGCTGGATCGGTAGCGGTACCGATGCCATTGGATCCAATCACGCCAGAGTGGACTCCGTTGTTCAAGCTTGACGAGGGGACCGTCGGAATCGCAGGAACGTTAGAGCCTATGATGCTGGACACGCCCCATACCTGGGCGCTCTCGCCGATGGTGTTGGGGAGTCCCGAATAAGCCTCAAAAATACCCGACCAGTACCACCCACTAATGGCCCTATCGAGTCCATTATTGAAGTGGAACCGATGGCCATCGCCGGCCGGGAGCTGGTACACATACTCTCCGGTGAAGAGGTGTCTGCGATCATAAATGGACGGGCCATAGCTGGCATTCGTGAAGAAACTGTTCAGATAGTAGCCGGCATTGTCCTGGTTGACGAGACCCTGGTCAAGCGACTTCGAGAGCGTGTAATTTGCCTGGAAGGTCAAACCATGGGACGTCTTCTTCTGCAAGCTGACGATCAAGCCATTGTAGGTTGATGATCCGACGTATGTGCGCTCCTCGGAGAGGACCGTTTGAAGATTGTCGTAAGGCTGCAATCCTTGTCCCAGCCGGTAGAGATCCATGTTTTGGAACAGACTTTGGGTTAAGCCGAACTGGAAAGCCGAGCTGTTGCCTGAGACCAAGCAAGCGGTGTTCGTTCCGCCACCGCAGGTCGCGGCGGCGTACCCCGGCAATTGATTCTCGAAGAAGGGTTGCGTTACAGGCGTGTTGCCCGCACGCAGCGCGCTCCCTACCGCATCGAATGCCTGGGCGAAAGTCTGGCCAGACGTTGCGTCCTTGAACATATATGGGGAGTTGTTCAGATCCACCGAACTGGGAAGACGGGAAGCCCAATGCGAAATGTAGCCCACTTCCAACAGCATTCCATGAGGCATTTCGCGTTGGATGTCGAGGTCGACGTTATTCCCGCGACCGACCTTGAAGTTCGGATCGTCCTGGAACGACAAGATTTCTCCGAATGGCGTCGATGGCACAACCGGGTTGGAAATCGCCGGGACCGTCGGCAGAGGAATAGCTCCATCCACGCCAACGCGGAAATCCGTAGCGGCCGGGTTGCTGCAGCTCCCTGCACAATTGGGTTCGATACTATTGATCGTTTGACCGAATCCCACGCCGAGCATAGGAATCACGACCGTTTCGATTGTAGACTCGCGGTCATAGACCATGGAGTAGCCGCCGCGAATCACCGTCTGCTTGTCGCCGAAGAGCCGCCCGAGGGGCCCACTGCCGAAGCTTGGGTTCCATGCCGCGGAAAAACGCGGCGCCCAATCGCCCCAGTCGGTACTGAAAACGGAGTGGTGCGCCGTATTGACAGGTATATATCCGGTTGTGGGATTGAAGATACTGCCCTGCTGAGCGCCGGTTAATTTGCTGTTCAAATAGTTCGGAGCCGAAATAAATTGACCGCTCGCAGAGTTGATCAAGATCGTCTGGCGGCCCAAGGTGTCACTAGGAGGCGTCTGCCAACCATACGCGAGACCGTAGCTCAGCGTCAGCGAATTGGTGATACGCCAAACATCCTGACCGTAGAAGTAGAATTGGTTCTGGACCGTGTTGTTGCTCAACGGAGTACCGAAAGGAAGCGGATTCAGCTTCCCGTCGCGCACGGCCAAGATCGACGTGTTGTCAATTAGGCCCAAGGAACCTGCATACAGCTGGTTCCAGTTCGCCAATTGGGAGCCGGGCAGGCACTTCGTCTGGACGCCCCCGCTGCACGGTTGCGGAGCGCTGGATGCGGGAAGCGAGAGGAACGCGCCCGTTCCATCCACACTGTCCATGACTGTTACGAGAGATGTGATCCCGTTGACCACTTTGTCGGCACGGTCAGTCAGCATGGGCAGGTGGCGATCGTCCGTGCCAAATTCCAACGTATGCTTGCCTTTGATCCAGTCAATACCATCCGTGAATTGAAGGCTCTTCTGGAAGTAATCTTGGAAACGTGCTCCAGCCGAAGTATTGTCGATCGGTGCCCCAAGCAAACCTTCGGCTGGGTTAATTGCAACGAATGGGTCGGCGCTGATGCCCGTCGACGTGCCTGGCAGGTTAAATTGCGCCGCCGAAACGGCCGGACTCTCCACCTGGAAGTTCTGCCAGTTGCGGACCCAACCAAAACGGAACGTATTGGTTAAGGTGGGAGAGATTAGAGTGGTCAATTGTCCTGTCGCCACGACGCTTCGGATCGGCGAACTGCTCGGGCTCGACGGCTTACCATTGACAATACTGATTTGGGGGTTGGGATTAGCGATTGAGCGCCAATACGTGTAGCTGCCGGAAAATCGCCATTTGTCTGTAAAATTGTGATCGAGGCGCAGCACCCCATAGTCGTCATCCTCAGGATCGGACACGGTTCCTCGGTATCCTGTCTCGTTCAGGCCGTCGCCAATGCCGCCGAAATTCCCCGCGGGCATCAGATTCCAGAACGCTTGCACCGTCGGGCTAATGCCCAAGGCACGCGGGTCACAAGCTGCTGTACCTGTGGGGCCACACTGCGTCGAGGTTGCCAAGTTGTAGGCAACAGGGTTGCCGCTTGCATCCTTAAACGTCAGGGTACCCGCCTTTAGCGATGTGGTGGGGACCAGCCTGGTGAATGTGGTCGATTCCGGGAAGCGGCGAAGTTCATAGTTCGCGAAAATGAAGGTCTTGTTCTTGAAGATTGGGCCGCCGAAGCGAACGCCGCCGCGGTTGTCATCCAGGTGAGGCTGCTTGACTCCGGCGGCGTTCAGGTCCCAGGAGTTCGCATTGAACGCGCTATTCTGCGTATACCAGTAGACTGACCCGTGATATTGGTTCGTCCCGTGACGACCGAGGAGGTTCACCTGTCCGCCCGAGCTGCGTCCGAATGTCGCGTTGGGATTCGTGACGCCGATATCAAATTCCTGCACGCTATCGATGGGAACTGGAATCCAAGTTCCATCGCCGACGAGGTTGTCGCTAATGTCGATGCCGTCGAGGGTGTAGGTGTTCTGGTCGTCGATTGCGCCAGAAACGCGCGGCTGCGGCGTGGGAAATGCTTCCGTGCCCGGCGAGACTGAGGGCTGAAGAGAAATTAATTCGGTAGCGTTGTGCTGGAGTGTGGGCAAGCTTTCCATCTCTTCGCTATTGATGACGTTTCCCACCTGTGCATTCGTGGTCGTCAACTGCACATTTGCACCGGCTTCCACGACCACGGACTGAGAAACCTGACCGACCTGCATGGTGACGTTTACGGTATAGCTTTTCGAGATGTCAATCATGAGATTCTGCACGGTCGCGTTGCGGAAGCCATCCTTCGTAACCTCGACGGTATAGGTTCCCGGTGTGACGGTCGGAAATATGTACTGGCCGGCTTCGTTTGCTGTGGCGCCCAGCGAGGCTCCCGTCGCTACGTTGGTCAGTTTAATTGTCGCGCCGGGAACAACCGCGTTGCTCTGATCCGTGACGGTGCCGACCACGGTAGAGGTCGCAGCTGTCTGTGCGTGAAGGCTCGTTGCGATGAGGAGTCCCAGGACAAATATTGCCGGGCCAAGAACGAGAGTTAGTCTAGACCTCATAGGTACAGCCTCCTTTAAGCATTCGGTGAATCAGCGCCGTGCAGCAATACACAAACAGCTCCCCTGCCAAGGCATTCAGTGCACTCCGTTTTTCAGATCCCGGGACCCAACGAGACGGCAACACATTAATGGCTAAAACACTCAGTTTCACGGTTACATCGAATGCTTTAACGCACTTCGGGCAATACTACAATTCATACGATTCTCACAGAACTGAATCGCGCCCCAATTATTGAGTCGTGCGGAAAACTTTGATAAGTCAGAAATTTCGCACCCTAACTGCAGGGACTCACTGCGGCATCTTATATTGCATTACATCACGCAATGTCAAGCGTATGAAGGACTGCCATAAAAGCGAGAACGAGGGCCGTCCGAAGACTTCAGCGGCTTGCCATGAGTGGCGTCTAATGCTACCTTGCCGTTCGTTTCGGTGGCTCTGCCGGGAATAAACCAGCTACGGCGGAAGCTTGTTGTCGCAAAGCATTCTGGACGGATGCTTACGACTCTTGCCTGCTAGCAAGCCTCGGAGGTATTGCGTGGCGTCCAAACCGTGGAGTTCGATAGCACCGCCGGGTGAGTTTCATCCTTATATTGCCTCCGAGAAAGAGATTCCGGAGTTCACCGGGCGCGCGATCATCCTGGGGATTTTCGCGGGATTATTTTTCGGCGCGATCACGGTTTACGTTGGGCTGCGCGCGGGACTTACTGTGTCCGCGTCGATCCCCATCGCGGTGCTCTCCATCAGCATCCTGCGAGCGTTCGGCAAAGCGACGGTACTCGAAAACAATATTGTTCAGACGACCGGTTCGGCGGGCGAATCGATTGCCGGCGGCGTGATTTTCACGCTTCCGGCGCTGATTTTTCTGGGCTTCCCGCTGGAATACTGGAGCGTATTTTTCCTGGCGCTGCTCGGCGGTTGGCTGGGCGTGTTGTTCATGATTCCGCTGCGGCGGCAGCTGATTGTGAAGGAACATGGCGCACTGTTGTATCCGGAAGGAACGGCGTGCGCGGACGTGCTGGTCGCGGGCGACAAAGGCGGGTCGTTCGCGAGTCGCGTTTTTTGGGGCTTTGGCCTTGGCGGGGCGTACGCGTTCCTGATGGAGACGATGGGATTCTGGCGCGACACGCCGGAATATCAGCCGAGTTGGCTTCCGGGCGCGTCGATCCGCGCCAACATCACTCCGGAATATCTGGGTGTCGGCTACATCATCGGTCCGCGCATTGCGGGCGTGATTTTTGCCGGAGGCGTTTTTTCGTGGCTGGTGCTGCTGCCGGCGATAAAATTTTTCGGCGGCTTAATGACGCAGCCCCTTTTCCCAGGGCTGATTCCCATTGGGCAGATGTCTCCGGATGATTTGTACCGCTCGTATATTCGTCCGATGGGCGCGGGCGCGGTGGCCGCGGCGGGCGTGATCACGCTGATCAAAACGATGCCGACGATCGTCTCCGCGCTGGCCGCCGGATTGAAGGACATGCGCGAGAGCCGCGCGATGGGTGCCGTGAATACAGCCATGCGGCGTGTGGACCGCGACTTCTCGATGAAAGTTGTCGTCCTGGGCTCGCTGGCGATTATTGCGATGATGTGGGCGCTGCTGACGTTCCGTCCGATTCCCGGTGCAAGTACAACTGTATTTCAGAACTTGATCGCGGCGGTGTTTGTGGTGGTGTTCGGATTTTTGTTTGTCACGGTGTCGTCGCGGATTTGCGGATTGATCGGCAATTCGTCGAATCCGATCAGCGGCATGGCGATTGCCACGCTGATGGCGACCTGCGCGATGTTTCTTGTGCTGGGATGGACGGGGAGCGCGTTCTCGGTGCTGGCGCTGACGATTGGCGGCGTGGTGTGCATCGCTTCTTCGAATGCGGGCGGCACTTCGCAAGATTTGAAGACTGGGTATCTGGTGGGGGCGACACCAGCGAAGCAGCAACTCGCGCTGATGATTGGCGTGATGGTTTCGGTGTTCGCTGTCGGCGCTACATTGAATTTGATGAATGTGGGTCTGGAGGAATACAAGCCCGCGAACATCGCGCTGAACATTAATCAACTGCCGTCTGGCGTGACGGTGCAGGAGCAAAGCTTTCCTCACGCCGGGAAAAATTATGTGCTGCTGAATGCCATCGGCTCGCATGTGGTGCCGGACGGAAATTATCTTTACGATCCGGCCGCGCACGAGATCGACGTTCAGTGGATCCACGGCATCGGGAGCGAGAAGGCCTCGGCTCCGCAAGCGCGTTTGATGGCCACGGTCATCAACGGGATTTTGCAGCGGCAGCTTCCGTGGCGGCTTGTGCTGGTTGGCGTCTTTTTGGTGATTGCCATTGAACTGCTCGGCATACGGTCGCTTCCGTTTGCGGTGGGCGCATATCTGCCGATTGATACCACCATGGCGATTTTTGCGGGAGGCGCGGTGCGCTGGCTTGCCGAACGCGGCGCGAAAGATAAGAGCACGGCCGATAGCGAAATCGGCCCTGGGCCCCTTTACGCCAGCGGGCTGATTGCGGGCGGCGGAATTTTTGGATTGCTTGGAATCGTCATCTATCTCTTTGGCGATCCAAATTTCAAGTATCACTTCCTGCCGGAACATTTCCTCCACATCGGCCCCCAAGTCCTGGGCGCGCTCGCCAACAATCGAATCTTCGCGGTGCTTATGTTTGGTCTGCTTGGCGCCTCGCAATATTATTTCGCCCGCCGCAAAATGGAGTGAAGAGGTCCCCGCGTAGAACCGGAATCGATCTGACGCGCTCTGAAGTTTTCTCTGTTTTGACTCCGTAGCTTTTGCCGCTTACACTGATTTGGCCACTATGCGACGCTACTCGACCCAGGCTTCCGGCTTTCAATTCGACTGGGACTGGTCGATCACTCCGGCGATCAAGTTCCTGGTTTTAGCGTGTGCGGCCGTTTTTCTGGCTCAGGAATTGTCCAGAGTGATCTTCGGGCCGACCGGCTGGAATTTCTGGCTCCTGTATTTCGGCTTGGTTCCGAAATATACGATTCACGGTTTTATCTGGCAGCCCTTCACCTATCTTTTTCTGCACGCGAGCATTTGGCACATCCTGATCAACATGTTTGTGCTGTGGATGTTTGGGCGCAGCGTGGAGCGAGTGTGGGGCCAGCGGCGGTTTTACATTTATTATTTTCTTTGCGGCATCGGCGCCGGCGTTATCAACGTGATCGTGAAAACGATTTTGGATCCGCACGGCTTGGGCACTTCCACGATTCCGACGATTGGCGCCTCCGGCGCGATTTACGGCGTGCTGATCGCGGCGGCGGTTCTGTTTCCGCAGATGCGGGTGCTGCTGATTCCGTTTCCCGTGGCGATTTCGATGCGCGTGTACGTCGGAATCATGGTGGCGATCGAGTTTTTCGGGACGCTGGGTGCGGGCGGAGACAACGTCAGCCACGTGTGCCATCTGGGTGGAATGCTTGTCGGGTATCTTTACCTGCGACGCGGATCCTACCTTTACGCATATCGCAATCGAGTCACCGATTGGAAACGGCGGCGCACGCTGCGCAAATTTGAGGTGTATCAGAAGCGCCACCGCGACGAACCACCGAGCCGGCCGGACAATTGGATCCACTAAAGGACGAATGCGCAGAACCGCGCCGATTCGACGCTCCGTCGAATACGGCAAAAGAAAAAACGCCGCATGGACGGCGGCGCTGCAGGTTCATTTTGCCGCAGCAAAATCGCTGACCACGCGGTAGAGAAACTCAATTCCCTGGCGGAAGGAATCGAGCGGAATGCGCTCGTTGTCCGCATGCATCCGCAAAGTGTCTTCCTCGGTGAGCGGGAATGGCAGCAAGCCATACGCCTGAACGTTGCGCAGGCGCAGGAACGCGGAGTCCGTCGCGCCTGTCGACATCATGGGAACGACGGGGGCGCCAGCAAATTGCTGCTGCGCCGCCTGCTGGATGGTCTTAAGCAGTTCGCTATTGAGCGATGATGACGGAGCGGCTTCGCCAATCGAAGTATCGGCTTGAAATGTAATTTTAGGATCGTTAACCGCACCCTTCAACTTGACGAGCAGGTCATCGATCGAATTTCCCGGGAGCAAACGCACGTTCAGAGTCGCTTGCGCTTCTGACGGCACCACGTTTGGCCGGATACCCGCCTGCAACATGGTGGGCGCGATGGTGTCGCGCATCATCGAGTTCCATACGGGACTGGCCGCGGAGAGTTTTTTCTCGGCGAGGTCCGCGCGCACGGGCGAATCGAGCGCGCGCATCCATTTCCCAATGTCCGGATTGACGACCAGGGAGAGCTGCTCGAAATACGTTTCCGTCACGGGCGTGAGCTGGTACGGCGTTTGATACGCGCCAATTTTCGCGATGGCTTGCGAGAGGCGGACAATGGAATTATCCGGCACGGGAACCGAACCGTGGCCCGAAGTTCCCGTGGCCGTTACGGTCACGTCCACGGGAACTTTTTCCGCGGCTTGGACGCCAATATATTGAACCTTCCCGTCCTTAACAACGACGCGGCCGCCTTCGTTCAAAGAATAGCCGGCGGCGATTTTCTCCCAGTAATTATCCATCGCGAATTTCATTCCCGCCGCGCCGCTCTGCTCTTCGTCGCCTTCCGCGAGGAGGATCACGTCACGCCTGAGCCGTACATCCGCGCGTTTGAGCGCCACCATCACGGCGACGTTGGCGATGGTCATGCCTTTGTCGTCGATGGCGCCGCGGCCGTAGAGATATCCGTTTTGAATCACGCCGCCGAAGGGATCGACCTGCCATTTCGATTTGTCAACGCCGACGACATCGAGATGGCCCATCAACAGGAGCGCGCGCGATGGATCCGGCACCGGGGTCGCCGACAGACGGGCAATCAAAATGCCGCGTCCTGGCGCGCTTTGGTACGTTTCCGCCGGAATTCCTTCCTGTTGCAAAATGCCGGCCAAATATTTTGCCGCGGCCAATTCGTTGCCGGGAGGGTTGGTGGTGTTGATGCGGATCAATCCTTGCAGCCAACCGAGCGCGTCCGTGTACAGCTTTCCGAAGTCCACCGCCCCGATCTGGGGCTGCGGTTGTGTCTGCGTCTGTTGCGCTTGCATCGGTTGCGCTTGCGCAAACAGCGTTTCCACAGCGCCCGGTGCGGCAATAATCAGTAGAATAAGTGCAAGGCCTGGTCGCGGCTTCCTTCGCATCCGGATCTCCCTAAGCGTCGTAATTCTTCCGCACGAACGCCGAGTTCATACTATCATGGCGATTTCGGGTGCTGCGGCGGGATGGAACCTGTGTAGCCAAAGAATCGACCATCCCGGCGGCGTGTTTTGACATCCTATCGTGCACGGAGGCTTGGTTGATCCGACGGAACGCTTTTTTTTGCTGGATTGTTTGCGCGGTGGTCATCGGCACTCTGATTGTGCCAGCGAACGTTTTCGCACAGCTGCCAACGCAGCAAAAGCCGCCCGCCCAGCCGCAGCAACGACAACCGCAAGCACAACAGCAACAGCCGCAATACGCCATTACGGTGCAATCGCAGCTGGTGCAAGTTAACACGGTGGTGACGGATCAGGACGGCAATATCATCACCGGATTGAAGCAGGGAAATTTTCGCATCCTCGATAATAACGAGCCCGTCCCCGTCACCAATTTCCAGCCGAACGACGCGCCGATTACCATCGTCCTTCTGCTCGAGTTCAGCGCGCGATTCGGCGGCATCTTCGCGTATTATTCGAAGTATTTAGCCTACGGCTTCGCCGAGCACCTGGGCCCCAAGGACTGGATTGCGGTAGTGACATTCGATTTAAAGCCGCACGTCCTGGTGGATTTCACGCACAACAAACAAGAAGTCCAAAACGCAATCATGAGCCTGTACTTCCCCGGCTTTAGCGAAGCGAATACGTTTGACGCACTGATCGATACGATCAATCGCCTG
>DATLSS010000003.1:0-11595 GCA_035534035.1 Candidatus Acidiferrales bacterium
CGCTTTTTAAGATGAACGCCTTTCCTTGCGACTCAAGCTCCATCACGCTTGCGTAGTCCTTGCGCTTTGCGGCTTTGGCGATGAGGTACACGTCATCGGCTGAATCGGCGGACATCACATCCTGCGGAAGCGTGTACTCGCCAGCACTGTCATAGGACTGCTGGCTGTAGTTATCGGGAGTTCCTGAGCATCCATTCAGGGCAAGGAACGACGCAAGTACGATTATAGTTATCGCCGCGTTTCGCATGGGCAATTACAGTGCCAAATGCTATCACAAATCAGAGCCAGTAAATTCAAACTGGCCCACTACCAACGGCCTTCGCCATTTGCCAGAGCCTCCCCCCCAAGAGTAGAATCGTTCTCCCCGGTGCCCCTGCTAGCTTCCCAGCGGAGATAGGAGAAACGCAGATCGTGAAAGGCGAAACACAAAATACTCCGCGGGCGGAGCTCGGCTTGGCGCGTTGGATGGCGCGCGCACGGAAGATGTGCAAGAACGCAGGCAAGGAACCGAGCGCCGATAATATTCACGACTTGCGAACTGCGCTTCGCCGATGCGTGGCCATCGAGAGCGCGCTGACCGAGTGCGATCCGCATCCCGACTGGAAAAAGATGAAACGCGCGGCGAAAAAGCTTCTGAAGCATTTGGGCGAACTGCGCGATTCACATGTGTTGCTCGAATGGCTGGGGAAACTGGAAGTCGCGAAGGATGGATTGGGCGAAACGCTCAAGATGTCGGTTGAGCAGGAGCAAAAGCGATTGAAAGCGGCGGCGTTAAAGGCGCTCGGTGATTTCGATCAGCAAAAATGGAAAACGTGGGAGGAGACGCTGGCTCCGCGCGCGGCGCGGGTGGCGCCCGATAGCCCGGTTTCTTATTACATCGCGCTCGAAAGATGGCAGGAAGGCTGCCGTCGCCACCGGTTCGCGCTGCACAGCCAATCCAGAATCGGATATCACCGGTTGCGAGTGGGCCTCAAGAATCTTCGGTACACCGTGGAGAATTTTGTTCCAGAACTAATCGCACGATGGGCCGACGATTTGAAGCGGCTCCAGGATCTGCTGGGCGAAGTGCATGACTTGGATGTGCTGTGGTCGAAAGTGATCCGCGCGAGGCCCGCCAGCGACCGTGCCACACTGACGAAATGGAAAGCGGCAATCGAGCAGGAAAGAGATCAGCACCTGGCGCAGTACCGCTCAAGCGCAACGGGTAAGAATTCGATTTGGCGGGCGTGGCGAGCTGCGTTGCCCGAAAATGAAAAGTTGGAAGAGGCGGCCTTAGCGAAACTCGGCGCGTGGGCAGCATTCCGAACTCCCCAATTCGCGTACGTGCAACGCATCGCGGCAAGGGCGGCAGAGCTATACGATTTGCTAGCGACGCGAGGATTTGCGGTCGGGCTGCCGACGGAGCGCGCGCGATTTGTTGTGCAGGCTGCGGCGCTGATGCAGCATTCCGGTCGAAGCGGCGAAAGTCATCGATACCACAAGGAATCCTACCGGCTGATTCGCAAGCAGCCTGTGCCGATCGGATGGAAAAAAACGGATTTGGAGCTGACCGCGCTGGCGGCGCGCTACCACCGGAAAGCGCTGCCACAAACGAAGCATAAGGAATTTCGCAGGCTGTCAGCATCCATGCAGCATGCGACGATTTTGCTGGCGGGAATCCTGCGCCTGGCGAATTGCTTCGAGGAGGCGGCGAAACCGATACGAAAACTGGATCTGGACGTCACGCTCGAGGGCCTGAAGATTCGAGCTTACGGATACAATGGAGAAGAACCTCTTCTATCGAAACTGGCCAACGCCAAGCATTTGCTGGAAATCGCGTGCCGGCGCCCAATCATTATTTTACCCGGCGCTGCCGCCGCGCCCCTTCGCATGGCCGAATCGAAGGCAAAAACGTATGCCGCGTAAATTCCTGAGCGAACCTGCTTCGCTGCGCGGCTCGCGATTCACTCGCCCAATAATCTCAATGCCTTCGGCGTATAGATCGCGACAATCGATCCGCGCGGCCGCGGAGAATCGGCGATTTCGAGCGACGCGAAGCCTGCTTTTTTTAGTGACGTGACCGCGGAATGGCTGCCGATGGCGTACGCGATGACTTCGTCCAAATTCGGCGCGTGTCCCACGCAAATCACTTCGTCGGATTTGATTTTCGCTAGTTCGTCGAACAGCTGGGCCGGTTTGGCCTCTGATTTGAGCGCGTCTGTGTGGCGCAGCTTTTTCACCGGATATCCCAGCGCGTTGCAAGCGATCTCCGCGGTCTGCACGGCGCGGAGAAGCGGACTCGTCAAAATTATGCCGGGTTTGATTCCCAGCGCGCGCAGCCCGCGAGCGGCGGCCTCTGTTTTCGTAATGCCCTTGGGCGTGAGGAAGCGATCTTCGTCCGGAGGAGAAGCAGGATCGTTGCGATCAATCGCTATGCCGTGGCGGAAAAGATGGACTTTCATACGAGATTTGGTTTTCTCCTGGATTGTAAGTCAAGCAAGTTCCGGGACTGCAAATGAATTGACACATCTGCATCCATAAATCAAGGATTCCTCTCTGCGCGAGAAGGTCACGCCGCGCGATGAGAACGCGCGAAAGTTCTTTGTGCCCTCAGTGGCGCTCGCATCGCTCGCGCGCGGCCAAAACGGATCTTTCGTCCGATTACTTCCTCGAATAACTTTGCGGCGCGCTGGCAGTCGCGAATCGGCAGCGGTTTGCGATCGTTCGAATGCAACCGGAGAAGAATTCCCTTCCGTCCGATGATCACGTCCACGTTCTGGACGGCGCGCCGCCTTTCCTTGTCGAGAGCGATGGCAATCCGAAGCATGGCGACAAGCGCGCGGACTTGAGCGCGGCGGCGCGGGCCCAGCGACGAATACAATTTGTGTTTGAGATCAAGTTTCGCCTTGCCATGGTAGCGGATCAAGCAGGCGACGAGGAGACGGTCGGCCTCGGCGAGTCCGGGAATGTGCGCGTGGCGGACAATGTATTCGCCGTGTTTGTGATGCGAGTTGGAGTCGATGGCGTACCCTACATCGTGCAGTATTGTCGCCAATTCGAGCGGAAGCCGAAGTTCATACGGGAGACGGTGAACACGCGCGAGTTGGTCAAACAGATATCCCGCGAGACGGCGTACATGTTCGGCGTGCGACGGCTCATAATGAAAACGCGCGGCGACGCGGCGCGCTTCGCGGAGCAAAGGTTGAAAACGGGCGGCGTAAGCGCTTGCCATAGCCCCGGAAAACTGCGACGACGCAAGGTCCCACAGAATCCCTTCTTTCACGCCAACACCTGGCACCAACATGGACCGCAATCGCAACCACTGAGAAAGAGACGCGAATACCACGGCGGCGAGGCCGATCACTTCCGCGCGATCGCGGCGGAGATGAAGGGCGTCCATGCGCTCGGCGACGTCGAGTCCCAAAATTCCCCATAGGCGCTCGCGAAGCAACCGAAGATTGATCGTAGCGATTCCAGCGACGCGCGGGCCGGGAGCAATGCGCGCCAGCGCTTCGGCGTTTCCTCCGGAAGCGACCGCGATGGTGCCGGCGAGGTTGGGCGGTGCAGGCCATACGCTTCGGAACAACGAGAGGACGCGATGTTGCACGCGCTCGAATTCGTCTTCACTGAGGGCGCCGTAAATCCCCAGAGTTTCCATAAGACGAACGCTGCCCAGCGGCAAGGCGAGAATTTTCTCCGGCGTGCGTTTTCGGAGCAGGCTGATTTCGAGACTGCCACCGCCAAGGTCAACGATGAGCCGCGGCGTTAATTTGTGGCTCAACGAGCCCAGAATGGCGGAGCGAACAAGGCGAGCCTCCTCGGATGAGTCGATTATTTCGAGCTCGATGCCTGTCGCGCGGCGAATGCGGCGAATCAAATCGTCGCGATTCCGCGCTTCGCGGGCGGCGCTGGTAGCCACGGCGCGGCAATGCTGAACGCCATAACGGTCGAGCAATAGTTTGAAACGGCGAAAAGCATGCACCGCTTTGTCGATTGTCAAGCGGCTGAAGCGGCGTTTCGTAAATGCGCGATGGCCCAAGCGCACCGGGGCACGCTCAATGTCGAGAATTTGGATTTCCGCTGAGGACTTGGCCTCCGCAATGACGAGGCGAATGGCGTTCGAGCCCGCGTCGATGGCAGCGATTCGGACAGGGGCGGCCAAGGCTATTGCCAGAGATGGACGAGGGCGTGGGAGGGCCGGTAACGGATATTCCGGATGCCCAGGTAAGAAGCAATGCGCTTGCGCAGATCCGCGTTCACGGTGCGGATGGGGTTCTCGCCATTCAAAGCGGCGAATCCGTGATGCTTGGCGAGATTGACGAACTCCTTGCGCAACATGGTTTGATAGCTGATGAAGGAATCATAAAGATCGTCGGAAAGATGCAAATCGCGGCCCGCTTCCCAGAAGCTGATGGCCGGGGATTTCTGAAACTCGCGCTCGAAAGCGATTTGCGGGCGGACATTGAGAAAAAAAGTGAGGTCCGGGGGCAATGCCAAGTCGTAAATTCGGTGTAGATAGTCGTGATCGAGCCCGCGAACGACGGCGCGAGCAATCAGCGTGTAGTAGTAACGGTCGGCAAGAACGATCATGCCGGAGCGCAGCGCGGGAAGAATGCGATTTTCGAGCTGGTCAAAAAAATCGGTAGCATACATTAACGCGAGCGTGTAGCGCGTGACGGAATTTCGAGCAAGCAGGCTGTCAATATCCTTCGCGATCAGAAAAGAGCGGCGAAGCCCCATCGTCTGCACGGCAAATCCCTGCGACTCGAGCCATTCGGTGAGCAGCGCAATCTGCGTGGAACGCCCGGAGCCGTCGGTGCCTTCGAGAACGATGAGATGGCCGCTAAGTTCGCTGCGATTCTTCGTGGGCAAACCGGCGGAGGGACGCAGCGGCACGCTTTCACCGAACCACGTTTGCATGCCGGAAGCCGCCGTGGTGACAAATTCCTGAGTGACAACGTCCGGGTTGCCGTCGGATTTTACGGGATCAGTCATAAATTTTTGTAGCGCTTCAACTCAATCTGCCCGGCCACGACATCGCGCATTTTCTGCTGCAATTGATGTACGGGCAGCGTGCCATCCATCAGAACAAAATTATCCGTGGGGAGCATCTGGTCGTAACGCGCCAATGTAAGTCCTTGAAATTTTGCAAAGCTTTCGATGGGATCGAGCGAAAGACCGAGGTCCATTCCGGCTTCGTAATATTTAATCCTCGGGCGGCCGCTGAGAATGCGGCGAATGGCGATTTCCAAGGGAGCGCGAAAATAAAATGTGACATCGGGAATGACGGCGAATCGATAGAGATTTCTGAGCCACTCGATGGGGCATCCGCGAGCGCCGTCGCGCGCAAAGGCAGTGTAAATGTAGCGGTCGGCGAGAACCAAATGGCCGCTGCGAAGCAGAGGGAGAATCTGGCGCTCGTAACGGTCGGCAAAATCGGCGGCGTGAATGAGCGAAAACGTCATCGGTGTCAGAAGGCGACGCTTCTTGCCGCGCCGGGTCGCTGATTTCACCAGCGGCGAGGAATTCCACTCCGTAAAATATGTGCGATAGCCACCGACTTCGAGCCAGCGTTTCAGGAGATGAAGTTGCGTGCTTTTGCCAGAGCCGTCGATGCCCTCGACAACGACAAGCGCGCCAGAATAGGGGCGGGCTGGCGCCTTGGGGCGCTTTTCCTCGGGATGCGCGGCCGACTCAAGAGTGGTGCTTGGGGTTGCCATTTGTGAGGACAAACTCTACTAGTCTGGGCCAGAAGTGTAAATACGGGATGACCCTTCCGTTAAAAGTATATCAAAGCTCTGAGTAATTTTTCCTGGCCGCAGAATACACAGAACTTACACCGACGAGATGGCACCAAATTGAGACGGTCTGCACATTTTATCGCCTATTGTCGCCCGGCTACTTGCTCAGTCGTGTCGTAGAGCGGCTGGGCCGGGTGCGTCCGGGACTGTTCGGACGCAGCGGTGATTGCAAGAATGCGAATTTTATCATTGTCCGGCAACGTGACGGCTTTTGCGCCTGGCAGAAAATCGATCGCGTATGCGAATAAATAAGAATAGGAATAGGGCACGTTCGCGCCGTCGGGCGTGTGGTGATGCGAGGCGAACCAAGCGACTGGCGCGCGCTTGATGAAGCCGGGAGTCATGCTGACGAAATGCGGGAGCATGATGGGTCCGTGTTTCTGGACGCGGGTGCGGAGGCGCCGGATTCTTTGTGCGGGCTGACTGGTGTCGCTGGCGTCGGGCGCGGGTGGAACGGCGAGCGCCTCCATTTTGAACGAGCGGTCGAACCACTGGCCGATGTAGCCACCCCAATTCTGGATGGTGAGATCGGCAGTTTGGTCACCGACTTTAAATGTGGCGCGCTGATCGCCGTCGTCGGAGGCAGCGAGAATGTAAATGCAATTGAATTTTCCGGCGGGTAGCGGAATGGATTGAGCGTGCGCGACGAGGGCATCGGGTTTTCCAGTTGCCGAGGGCGCGAGCTTGAAGTGGATTCCAGAGTATGCGATGTCCGTGGGAAGCATTTCCGCGGGCAGTGCGTTGCCGGTCGCGTCGAAGCCGCCGACGGATTTTGTGCCGTCGTTGCTCGCCGCGGCAAGATCGTAGTGGAGCGGAACGGATTGCCAGCGCGGCGGAATTGAATGGACACGCGAGGGTCCGAGCTTCACTTCGTAGCTTTTGATTTCGTAGGGAGCGAAATTTGCGAGCAAGGCGCCCTTGGCAAAAGTGGCTGCGCCGACAGGCAATTCCTGGCCGTTAATCTCGTGCGCGGCAACGACCGCAGCAGCAAAAGAGATGCGAACGTCACGCTGCGGCTTGCCGGACATTTCGACGAGACGCACAACTTCGTCGCTGCTATCTTCGGCTCTCTTGAAAGCCATGACGCGCACGTTGCTGTCGCTGACTTTTAGCAAAGAGAAAGTTTTGCCGAGCGCGCCGCGATGCTTCGTGGTCTCGAAAGCAATGAGCGGGGCATCAAGCCGATAGGCTTGCCACGCAGTGCCGCCATTGCGCCAGCCACCCGCATGGCTCGAAAGCCCGTAGAGAAATTCGTGGTGACCCAAATCCTGGGAGGCCTGATCGCGATAGGACTGCCCGGCCGGACTGATCCCAGGCGTATAAAGAAGCGTGAGGCGCAAGGTGTTGTTGCTGGGCCGATCGGAGCCAGTCTTCGCACCGGAAAGAATCGTGACGCCGAATTTGCCGCTTTGATCCGTGAGATCGAACCAGCGATGCGAAGGCATCTCAAACATTTTGTCGTTGTCCGCGGGGCGTTCGATGGTTCCGGCGCCCCAATTGTAAGTTGCGGTTTGATTCGAAGCGGTCAGCGGAAAAGTGGCTTTCAACGCGGCTTCGCGAGTGTTCCAGTCGATCGAATTCGCGAATTCGATGCGATTGCCTGCGTCGCCTGCGGAGAGGCGAATCGTCTGCACGAACTTCGAGCCTTCGGCTTCGCGTTCCACGCGAAGAGCGACGCGAACGGGTCCGTTTTCGACGATGCTGATTTTTGCCGGGCCGCCGACGTAGCCGCGCGGGGGCTTGCTCTGATCCGACCAGTCCATGTTCCAGGCGGGCCATTGCGACGGCTTTTCGGTTTGAAACGCGAGTCGCACGGGAGCGGAAAGAAGTTCGCGATTGAGCTTTTTGTCGAAGATGCTCGAAATGTCGCCGTCTGAATTCAACTGAATGCGATAGCGGGCGTTTTCGAGCGAGGAGTTCGTGACTTTGAGTTCAGAGGAATTCGATGAAGACGCGGTTGCGGATGGCTGGACGTCGTAAACCGCGAAGCCTGTCGAAGGAACTTTGGCGAGGAACAAAACCTTCGCGCCGCTGTTCGAGGAGCCATCCAACTGCGCGGGGACTTCCCGGCCGTCGGGGCCGATGACGCGAACGGTTTGCGGAGCGCCGCCGGGAAAATTGATGCGCGCTTCGACGACGTCTTCGCGCGCGATGGACAACGGATTGTAAACGATGATCGGCGTGCCTTTCGCCTCCGTATTGAGATCAGAGGCAATCGCTTCGGTGGCGCTGGAGAGCACGCCGGCGAATTGATTCATCGCGATCACATCGTCGTTCCAGGAGTATTCGTATGCCTTGGGCGTCGCGGTGCCGGCCATGATGTCGTGGAACTGGCCGCCGAGCACGAGACGCCACGCGTGATTCAGGCGTGCGAGGGGATAAGGACGTCCACCGAGCCATGCGGCGGCGACAGAAGCTCCCTCGGCAGCGTGAGCAAGATTTTCGTTCTCGCGATTCCAGCGTTTGTGAACTTCCTCCGAAGTGAGCGAGCCGGCCGAGTGATTCGTCAACTCGAGGTCGCCCTGATAGCGCGGTAAACCAGCGGTCAAATGTTCGGCGAGAATGTCCTTGAACATCTGATCGGCGTCGGAAGAAATAATGTGGAGAGGGCCTGTGCCCATTCGTACTTGCGGCGCGGATGGCGGCGCGGACGCGTTCTGGTTTTCATCGTCTTCGTTGCGCGACTGCATGGGAAGAGCGCCCATGCTCTTCGTGACCATTTCTTCGACGAGCTTCACGGAATTTTCATCCGGCGAGCCGCCAATGTCGCCGGTGCCGTAATAGTGATAGTCGGCGAAAACGCCGCTGACTTGGCCGTCCAAGGCCACGCGCTTGGGCCAGTCGATGAAATCGCGCACGCCGGGAGGCGGAGTGCTTTTGGTGAGATCGTAGCTGACACCGCCGGAATAGCTTTCGGGATTGAGAGCAGCAATTACCCTGCGGCCATCGGGGCCGATCCAGACGCCGACGTTGAACGGCGTGCCGGCGGGCGTGTCTTCAGGAGAATCAGGGCCGCCGACGGGAGCCGACGAGCCCCAAGTCAATTTTTGCGTGGAGAAACCTTTGATTCCTGCAGCGGCGAGGATGCTTGGCAAGTCCGCGGGAAAACCGAAGCAATCGGGGAGCATGTATTCTTCGCTGGCTTTGCCGAATTCATGGCGAAAATATTCGTTGCCGTAAAGGACCTGACGAATGATGGATTCCGGCGAAGGCGAGTTGACGTCGTTTTCCTCCATCGACGAGCCGGCGGGAAACCATTGGCCGGTGGCGACGTAGTGTTTCAGCTTCGCGAAATCGGCGGGATAATATTCGTCCATCATCATGTAGCGATTGGCCCCAGTCCAATTGAAGATGTAGTGAGGATATTTTGTGAAGAGGTCGAAGTTCTTGTGCATCGTGTCGGGAAGATATTCGGAGATGACCTGCGGATACTCCCATCGCCACTGCGTATCGAGGTGAGCGTAGCCGACGAGGTACAGCGTAGGCTGCTTCTTGAGGTCCGGGGCTTTCGAGTGCGCGGGCGCTTTTGCTTCGGGCGCACTGACTTTCTTGGATTGCGTCGCAGCGCGGGTCGGAGTCACCTGTGCGCGCAGCGAGGTACAGCCCAGTAGTAGTGCAATCATCGCAAACGTCCGGGCAAACGCGTTAAGCATCAGGCTTCTCCTCGCTTTACTATTTACCTCGGCACAATCCCGGGCGCGCATCTTCTCCGAATTGGATTATATAAGTAAATAGCCATAATCGCGCGGGGGATTGCGCGTCAAACAAATTCGCATTGACAGAGGCGATGCAACCATTCGCCGCAAAGAACCGTCCGAGGGATTGTACGGTTGCTGCACTTGCAGAGTCGAGGAGCCCCCGTCATGAGACGAATGCTATTCGGCGTGTCAATGATCTGCTTGCTGTTATCCGCTGGAAGAGGAATTGCGAAAGAGCAGCCAAAATCCGTGACACTGGTGTTGTCACCCGCGTCCACGGTGCCAACGGCTGACATTCTAAAGAACCTCCACGAGAGGTGTCCCAACGTGTCGATTACGCTCGACTCAAAAAAATCTGACTTCATGCTGGAAGCAGGCGGATGGTCCGGGCATTACACGTTCACATTATATAAGCACGGCGGTGATGCGGTGTTCGGCACGTCCACGGTGCTGCTGAGCAACGCAGTGAAGGACGTATGCGGATATATTAAGACGCAAAAATCGCCAAAGTAGGGTTGTTGTTTCCGACGTGATCTTCGGATGCGAAGGATTGAAGGGATGGACGAAGGGGAGCGCGCCCAAGAAATTTGTGAGGCTCGGGACTTTCGCTCCCTGTTCGATTAACGACGCTGCTGTTCAGGCGATGCTTTGGCTGAGTCGCGCTTTAATGTTGATCCGGGTGCGGATACCAGTCGTGATAGTGCCTTCCGTCTCGGTCAACACCGCGGTCTACCACTCCCATATAAAGAGGCTGCTCGATACGGAACGTTAGAACGGAGCCGCGAGGGATGCGTATCTCGTGGCCTCGAACTTCTTCCCCTCTAACGGCCCCCACAATTGCACCCACTAAACTATCGTCACGCCGAGCTTCTTCCCGGTTTGGCTCTGTTCTCAGTGCGTATCTTTCGCCGTTCGTTGTCACCGACTCCAAGTCAATAACCAGATCGTTGTCCGGTTCAGTTCTGACGATCAGTTCGACGGGCGAACCTCTGAGGATCGCCAACCGGCCATCCGCGCCGCGGACCTCTTGGTCTACTATGCCGTTATAAATTTGGTTGTCTCGCCTGTCAGAGTCAATGGTCTCGGTTGTGCGCACAACAACCACCGTACCACGATCAATGCGCGTCACCCGGTCACGGTCACGACCTCTGTCACGGCCTTCATCTTGAGCTAAGATTGCTCTGGGAATACATAGGGCTACTAAAACCGCTGCCGCTCCCAGGAGCCGCACGGTCAGCCTCATCGCATCCTTGGATTTCCGTCTATAAACCATTGCCGTCTCCTTAAGTGTAATAGGTTTTGGCCTAACGCGTCCGATGCTCACATTTGATTTCGCACGTCGTTCTCGATAGCAGGCGGCTGGGACGCTACGCCATACACTATTCCGGAATCAGCCTCGTTATCTATAGGCCAAAGGCTGTATTCGAGTCCGGCAAAAAACAGTAACGGTGGGATGGTGTTGTGCTTATTCCTGGTGCTTACTCAGCTGCTTGCAGGAGGGGTCCGACGAGTTTGCCGGGGGATGAAATCTCAAATGCGCAACTCGCCCGACAAGCGGCGTTTTCTTAGGGCAGCTTCTCAATCTGTTGCTGCACCTGGCTGCGAAATTCCAGAGGATGTGCAACCTTGTGAAATGGCTCGGGGGTTCCGCCGGTCCCGATCACCACAATCGTCCCGTAACCCAGCATCCTGCCGAAAGCGGTCTCGCTCACTTCGATGCTTTCGACTTTGTTCAGCAGCATTTCAATTGTCGTTCGACTGGCCAAACCTGTCTTGATCACGACGCGCCGGTTCGTCACCGCCATTTCGGTGGCGTTGCGGCGCACCATGCCTATCAGAATCACCACCACGCCGCAAATCAGCAACGCTGCGCTTCCGCCTTCCATGATGTGCAGCGTGTTGTTCTCAATTCCCCTGTGGCTGAGTGCGTAATAAAGCAAAACGGCTCCGGGCACAATGAGCACGAAGCATCCGAGGATGATGTGCCCGAGCATCACGATCCAATGCAGGCGAGTCTGATAAATTACTTTTTCGCCGGGAACCAAGTTCGAATCAACGTAGGTCATTGTAAAACCTTTCGAGTTGATCTTCGCGCGAGTTAAAGGGGTGGCGCGCCC
>DATLSS010000004.1:0-10622 GCA_035534035.1 Candidatus Acidiferrales bacterium
GACTTGGTCCGCGTTCAAAGGCGCGCCCGGCGGCGATGATTATCAAAATATCTGGATCAATCCAAAGAATCCCAACACGATTTTGTTGACCAGCGACCAGGGTGCTGTCGTCAGCGTGAACGGCGGAAAAACGTGGAGCTCATGGTACAACCAGCCGACGGCGCAGTTCTATCACGTCATCACGGACAATCGATTTCCATACTGGGTGTATGGCGGGCAGCAGGAAAGCGGCTCAGTCGGCATCGCGACCCGCGGCAACGATGGCGAAATCACCTTTCGCGAATGGCATCCCGTTGGCGTAATTGAGTATGGCTACGTCGCGCCAGATCCTTTGCATCCGGAGATCATTTACGGAGCCGGTCGAACAGAGGTCTCCAAATTTGATATGGTCACTGGACAGAAGCAGAACGTCACGCCGATCGCTGCCGCTTCGGACAAGTATCGCGCCGATCGCACCCAGCCAATCATGTTTTCGCCTGTCGATCCGCACATTCTGTATTACGCGGCGAACGTCCTTTTCAAAACCGCGAACGGCGGCCAATCGTGGGAGACGATCAGCCCGGATTTGACTCGCAAGAGCCCGGGCATACCCGACAGCATTACTGATATGGATAAGAACGACCCGCAGGCGGGTAAGCCGCGCGGTTCGATTTATTCCATTGGGCCCTCACCAAAGGACATCAATCTGCTCTGGGCCGGCACCGATGACGGCTTGATTTGGGTGACGCACGACGGCGGCAAAAATTGGAAGAACGTCACGCCGCCGGACATGACGCCGTGGAGCAAAGTGACCCAGATCGTAGCGTCGCACTTTGACCTGAATACCGCCTTCGCTTCAGTCAGTCGCTTCCGCATCAACGATATGAAGCCTTATATCTATCGCACCGATGATGGCGGCCGGCACTGGCAGCTCATCAGCGACGGCTTGCCAAACAACCAGCCCGTGGACACGGTCCGCGAAGATCCCGTATGCAAAAATCTGCTTTTCGCGGGGACGGAAACCTCCGTGTGGGTTTCGTTTGATGCGGGCGATCACTGGCAATCGCTGCAACTGAATTTGCCGCACAGCTCGATGCGCGATTTGTGGATTCACGATAGCGATCTCGTCGTGGGCACGCACGGCCGCGGATTCTGGATTCTTGACGACATCACGCCGCTTCGCCAGATCACCGACGCAGTGGCGAAATCAGACGCGCATCTTTTCCAGCCCGCGCCGGCGTATCGCTACCGTCGAGACACAAATACCGACACGCCGCTGCCACCCGAAGTTCCCGCCGGGAAGAATCCTCCCGACGGCGCGATCATTGATTATTACCTCGGTGGCTCATCCTCGGGCGACGTAACGCTCGAAGTGTTTGATCATGCGGGGAAGCTCGTGCGGCGGTACTCGAGTACAGACCAGCCGCCGTATACATTGGAAGAGCAAGGGAAGACGCAGATCATTCCCACGTATTGGATTAAGAAACCCAGAATTTTGTCCGCGGAATCCGGAATGCATCGCTGGGTTTGGAACTTGCATTACACCGCGCCGGAATCCCTGCGATACGATTATCCCATTGCAGCCGTTCCGCACGACACGCCGCGCTATCCTCTCGGCCCGCGCGCTTTGCCGGGCGTTTACACGGTGAAGCTGACGGCGGGCGGCCATACGTATTCGCAAACGCTCACGGTAAAAGAAGACCCGCGAGTTCATGCCACGCCGCTTGCGCTTGGCGCGCAATTCGCAATGGAGCGGCGCCTCGCTGCGGGAATGAATCGCAGTTACGATGCGCTCCAACAAGTAAAGAAGTTTCGCGAGGATTTGAAACAGCGAGGCGGCGACGATGCAATCGACAAACAAGCGGCAGGACTCGAAGGCGGGGCGGGTGGTCCGGGCGCATTCTTCGGTCGCGGAGGTGGCGGCGACAGCTTCATGCGCATGAACCTGGAATTCGCGCAGCTCTATGCGCAAGTCGACGGCGCCGATGCGGCTCCCACGGTTGCCCAAGATGCTGCGGCGCGCTCGCTCGAAGCGAAGCTGGCCTCCATGCTCACAAAGTGGAAGCAGTTGCAGGCCAAATCAGCTCCAAAGTAGGAACAAGCGGAAGAACATCGCTGCAGCCAGCTTAACCCGGATTCAGCGGGTGATTTGACGAAAATACATTTCAACGCGGATGACCCAGAGAGCGAATGTCGTTAACCCAGACTCGCGGGTGCAGACTCTGCTGGGCGACGGCGGCTGAGAAAGTCCGCGACAATCCACGCCGACGCGGCGATCGCGAGAGTCTCGAGACCTTCGGACCAGTTCACAAAACTATGGGGATTGGCAAAGAGCGCCGGCAGCCATACCAGCAACCCGAAACCCACGAGCATCGCGGTGTTCAATCGAGACGCGAGCAGGGCCATGAAACCCGTGAGTAGAGCGATAGCGGCAAGAGCAAACGCGGAGGTGGTTGCAATCGCCCAGAACATTTGTCCAGGCGGAATCCATTTCGGAACAAGACTTGCTGTGGCAGAGAGATAGAAAAGCTGCTCCAGCGCGAACGAGACAACACAAATGCCGAACGAGTAGTACCCGATCTGGGCCAATCTTGCCGTTCGAGCCGGGGCGATTGGACCGGGATACGCATACAGGATCAGGGCCCCCGACACGTATGAGAATTGTTCGAAGAAGTTGCCAAAGTTATTGTAGACGAGCGGATGCTGAATGATGAGCGGTACCCCCAGCAAGGCGAAGAAGAAATAGATTGCACCCAATGCGACAGCGCCGGCTCGGGCCGTCCCCGGCCATAGAACCGGCAATTGAACGGCTACGCCTCCAAGGATTTCGATGATGGCGAGGATGTAGATGAGCATCCCGCGGTGAGGAACTGCTGCAAGCGCGTCGTAGTTATGCCACACAAGGGCGCAGATACCGGAACCAATCGTCGCCAAGCCATAAACGTAACACCCTAGAGAATATTTCATCGTAACGCCTTAGCCGGAATTAGTGCGGGTACCTTAGGCAAACTTAGGCAGACTGAGGCAGTTTGCTGCCGGGGAGCATCGGCATCGTGCGGATGCGCATCCCTGTGGCGTTAAAAATCGCGTTGCCCACGGCGGGCGCAAGCCCCACGATGGGCGTTTCGCCCGCGCCTGCCGACGGCAGATCTTTGCGGTCGACGAGCACCACTTCGATTTTCGGCTCGTCCTTGAAGCGTCCCACACGGTACTGCGAGAATCGCGGATTCAAAATGCGGCCATTGTCGAACTCGATGGCTTCATACAACGCGCCGCCGACGCCCATCGTGATCGCGCCGGAAATCGAATTCTCCAAGCCCTCGGGATTCACAATCGCGCCGCACTCGAACGCCTGAACCACGCGTACGATATGCACTTCGCCCGTCGCGCGGTCCACGGCCACTTCCGCGCACGTGGCGATGTGCCCGCCTTTATCAATTCCTCCAGCGATGCCGAAGCCCCGACCCGCCGCCGCTTTGCGATTCTGCCAGCCGAATTTCTGCGCGGCCGCTTCGTAAACGGCGCGCAAGCGAGGTTCCTGCAAATTCTTCATGCGGAATTCGAGCGGATCCATCCCTGCGGCGTGCGCGCATTCGTCCATGTGCGATTCGCGCGCGAAATGATTCGCCGCCGCCGCAAGCGAACGGTACGATCCCTGGCGCAGCGGCGAGTTCACGGGATGGAATTCGGTGACTTGGTTCGGCACTTCGTACATCGTCGCAATCGCCGCCGCGCCCGAATTGTAATTGTGAAATTCCCACGCTGTCAGCATGCCGTCGGAGTTCACGCCGCTCTTGATTTCAATCACGCCCGCGGGACGGAAATACGCCCACGTGAATTCCTCTTCGCGTGTCCACAGCAGATGAACGGGCTTTCCCGCGGCTTGCGCGAGACGGGCTGCTTCCACCGCGCATTCGCCGGTGTGTTTGCCGCCGTACGCTGCGCCCGTGTCCGGCACCATCACGCGCACATTGTCATTCGAAATATGAAACGCCTGCGCGAGTTCTTCGCGGACGGCGAAGGGCCGTTGCGTTCCCGTCCACACGGTCAACTTCCCATCTTTCCATTCCGCCAGCGCCGCGCGCGGCTCCAGCGGACAGTGCGCAATGTACGAAATGTGATACTCCGCCTCAACGCGGTGCGCCGCCGCGGATAATCCGTCGCTCATCGAACCTTTTGTTTGACGGTAGCGATTTTCCTCCGCCGGATTTATATCCGCGTTCTTCTTCAAAAATTCAAACAGTTCTTTGTTGGAGATCTGCGGCGTCGTTTTCCATTCCGCTTTGATCGCGGCAGCCGCGCGCTCGGAGGTCAATTCATCTGGAGCCGCAACGCCGATGAAATCGCCATCATGAACCACCGTGACGCCGGGCATCGCTTTTGGCGCGCTCACATCCACGGACATGAGCGTCGCATCAAACGCGCTGGGACGCACAACTTTTCCGTAAAGCATTCCCGGTCGTTTCAAATCGGGCGTGTATTTGTGACGTCCGGTGACAAAATCGCGCGCGCCAATTTTACGAACCGGGTGCCCGGCGATTTTCCATTCTGTCGCGGGCGTCACGGGATCCTCGGCCGGCATCATCCGCGCGAGCGATTGCCCTTGCGCCAGTGCCGCGTAGCTGATCGAATGTCCTCCGGAACGCTCGGAAATTTTCCCATCCTCCGCGACCAGCTGCCCCGCGTCCACGTTCCATCGCTTCGCCGCCAGCCCCGTCAGCACATCGCGCGCCGCCCACGCGACTTTGCGAAGCTGCGTGCCCATTTGCGGAGTGGTGCGGCTGCCAAACGTTCCCATATCAAACGGCGTCAATTGCGTGTCGCCCATCACCATCGCAATCGAGTCGAGCTCGACGTGCAACTCATCGGCAACCGTTTGCGCCAGGGAGGTCCGAATGTTCTGCCCGATTTCAACTTTGCCCGTAAAAACCGTAATGCTTCCGGCCTGCGCGATGTGCAGCCACGCGTTGATTTCGCGCGGCATGTCTTCGCGCATCCCCACGCGCCATCCGGACTCCTGCAGCGCCAGCGCTTCCTTCGCCACCAGCAGAATGGCGATACCGCCGCCAATTGCTTTCATGAAGTCGCGGCGATCCATCGCGAACAAATGCATCGGCGCCGCGCGAAATTCGTAACGTTCCGGTTCGAGAACCATTTTTGTCTCCGGCCTCGCGCTCATGCGGCACTTCCCTTCATGCGCTTAGACGCCAGCGCGATGGCTTGGCCAATGCGTTGATAAACGCCGCACCGGCAAATGTGCCCGTTCATGTACTCGACGATTTCCGCTTCGCTCGGGTGAGGATTGCTCTTGAGCAGCGCCACGCCGCCCAGAATCATCCCCGAAGTGCAGTACGCGCATTGCATCGCGTCCACATCGATGAACGCCTGCTGCACGGGATGAAGCTCGCCATTTTTCTCGAGCCCTTCGATGGTCGTGATTTGCCGCTGGCCCACCGCGCCCACTTTCGTTTGGCAGGAGTGCCGCGGATTGCCGTCAATCAGCACCGTGCACGCGGCGCATTGCCCTTCGCCGCATCCGTATTTCGTGCCGGTCAAATCCAGTTGATCGCGCAGCACGCTCAATAAAGTGGATTCGCCGTCCACGTCGATCGCGTGCCGCGTTCCGTTCACATTTATTTCGGTGACTCTGGCCATCGCGAATTCCTTGCCGGGGGAAAAACTCCGCTCTCAGGCTGGAGGGATTCCATTTTAGTTCTCGCCGCTTCCCCGGGTCAATACGCACGCGCAAACGCAGATGGATTCGGCGTGGACGAGAGGCGGAGGCTGCGTGGTCGAAAATGGGCTGGAAAGCCGCGCGTTACAAATGAAATTCATTACCGATCAAGAAAATGCAAGTAGCCCGTTTTAAAATAGTTGCGCTTGCGGGACTGTGCATGTCATTAGCGGTCAAGGTTTGGCGTTTTTGCGGAGGTTTTGGGAGTTTTGAGGTGGCTTGGCTCTGTTGACATCCTCGCACGACCATGAGAATTCGCGATACTCGATCGGTTGAAATTGTTGTTTGCTACACAGGCAGGAGGGGCAATGGCCCAGGTCGGACTCCTGCCGTTCGCTCGCATTGCCCTGCAAGTTTCTCGGGCGGTGCGTCCGCGCTACCGAAGTCGTTTCAGCAAGCACCAATTCAGCCAACCGCAGTTGCTGGCCATTCTCTGCCTGATGCGTTACGGGGACTGGACCTTTCGCGAGGCCGAAGTGCGGCTGGGCGAACACTGCGAGTTGCGCCAGGCGCTGGGGCTTGGGAGCGTGTCCGACTTCACGACGTTGTATCGCTTCCTCGAACGCCTGGACGACGTAACCATCGACCGCGCCGTCGGCGAGACGGTGCGCCGGTTGCGCGGCACGCGCAGAAAAGGACGGCGGCGCGCTCGCGTGGCGGTCGATGAGACGGGCTTGGCGCAGGGAGCGGTCAGCACGTTCTTTGTGCGGCGCATGCATCATCATGGGCAAAAACCGCTGCCCTGGCGCCACTGGCTGAAGTGGATGGTCGTGGTGGATCTGGATCAGCAGTTCGTGTTGTCGCAGCTCGCGCGGCGTGGTCCGTGGAACAATTGCGCGAATTTGCCCGCGCTTGTCGATCCCGCTCTGCAAAATACGTGCATCGGGCTGGTCCTGGCCGACGCCGAATTCGACAGCGAAAGGAATTATCCCTACATCCGGCAGCAACTCGGGGCGCAGAGCGTGATCCCCGCCAAGCGCGGAAAGAAAACGTGGCGCATCCACGGAGTGCGCGCGGAGATGCGGCGGGCGTTCCCGCAACGCCTCTTTGCGTCGTTCACCTTGGAGTACATTCAAGCCAGCGGGTACCGCACCTTTCATTAGTTTTCGCTGGCGGCGGGGCGCGGCATGCCCAGCTCGACTGGCTCGATATGCGCGCGATGGAGTTCCTTATTCAGCGCCGGCAAATCGGTGGAAACAATCGCTTCCCATTTTTGCAGGGCCGCTTGCGCGATTTGATCGTCCTGCGCATAAGCAGCCGACGCATCCGGCGACGGCGCCGCGTCGTCGCTTTCCACCACGCGTTCCACCTGTCCCAGCGCGCCCGAAACGTACCGCAGAGTAGTGCGGTCTGTCGGCTCCGGCGTGCCGCCCAATTCTCCGGCGGGAGGCTTGCCCAAAAGGGCGCTCACTCGCTTATCGAGCTCGTCCACTGTATCGGCAAGTTTCTTCTCTTTGCGCGACGTGATCCGCGGAGTGATGGCTTTTAATCGCTGCTGCAACGCCGCGGCTTGCCGGGCTGCCGCGTTTGTCTCCGCTGACTTCGCCAGGATTTGCTGCGCCAAATCCAACTGCTTTTCGAGGTCCGCTTGCGAGACTTTTACTCGCGGATCCATTTTCACCGTCAGCGGTTGGGAATAGGTTTGGCCGTCGGCAGTAAGTTCCACAGTGTAATTTCCGGGCGCGGTCCACGGGCCGCCGCCGAAACCGAACATCGCCGCCATCGCGCCGCGACGTCCGCCTCCTCCTTCGCTGGGATAATGCAAATCCCAGACGAAGCGATGCATGCCCGCCGTCGCCGATGGCGGCTCTGCAGGATGGACCCAGGCTGCGGGAATATCGAGTTGTTTCGGATTGACCGGCGGCACGCGCTCGGCGCTCGAATAGCGGCGAACGAGTTTGCCGGTGCTGTCGAAAATTTCGAGCGTCACGGGACCTGCGGCGGCGGATTTCAGATAGTAGTCAATCATCGCGCCGTCCGGAGGGTTTTCGCCGGCGGGAATTTCTGCGGGAAGCGGCGTACCTTCATCGGAGCCGGGATGCATGCGCCAGGCGATTTCGGGCTTAAAAAGATACGCTGGCGAATTCTCGATCTGGCTCGACGCTTCGCGCAGCGGCGTAACGTCGTCGAGAATCCAGAACGAACGGCCGTGCGTGGCGGCCACGAGATCGGCGCTATGAATGACGAGATCGCGAATGGGTGTGGTGGGGAGATTCAATTGCAGCGGCTGCCACTGCGCGCCGTCGTTGAACGATACGAATACTCCCCTTTCCGTCCCCGCGTAGAGCAGCCCGCGCCGCGCGGGGTCCTCGCGAATCACGTTGACGTAGCTGCCATCCGGGATGCCCGTGGTGATGGGCTGCCAGGTTTTGCCGGCATCTTGCGTTTTGTAAATGTACGGCTTGATGTCGTCGAGCCGGTGACGATCGACCGCGGCGTACGCTTCGTTCTGGTCGAAGTGCGAAGCCTCCACGAACGTCACTTTGCTCCATGGCGTGAGATTTGGTGGCGTGACGTTCTGCCAGGTCTTTCCGCCGTCGCGCGTCATTTGAACGTTGCCGTCGTCCGTGCCAACCCAAATTTCGTCCGCGGCCATCGGCGAAGGCGAAATCGTATAAATAAGTCCGTGCTCGCCATTGCCATCCTGGTCTTTTGCCGTCGTCGGATCCAGATTTGCAGGCACACCCGGCGCGGCCCGCGTCAGATCAGGACTAATGATTTGCCAGGTCTGGGCGCCGTCGGTCGTCTTGAACAGCACTTGCGTGCCGAAATAAAGCGCGTGAGGATCGGCGGGAGAGAAAACCAGCGGCTGCGTCCACGTGTGACGGTAATCGCCAGGATGCGCGAGCGAGGGGGTAACTTGCGCGGTCGCACCCGTGAAAATATTTTCACGCGTGACGGTGCCGCCGTAGAGAATTCCGGTGTGAAGCGGATCCGGGGCGATGTAGCCATTTTCGCCGCCGACGCCGAGAGGCAGCCAGTCGCGCGAGCTGATGCCGCGATGCCGGCTGTGGCTGGTGGTGCCCGCCGCGCCGCTGTCCTGCTGCGCGCCGTAAACCCAATACGGAAACCGATTGTCGGTGGCGACATGATAAAACTGCGCGGTGGGCTGGTTATACCAGGAACTCCACGATTGCGCGCCGTCCACGCTGACCACGACGCCCTGGTCGCTGCCCAGAATCATTCGATTCGGATCATTCGGCTCGATCCACAGCGTGTGATAATCGTCCCCGCCCGGCGCGCCTTTGATCGCCGTGAAACTCTGCCCGCCGTCCGTTGACCGATACGTCGAAGTGTTCATCACGTAGACGATGTCGGAATTTTTCGTGTCCACGGTGACGCCGCCGAAATACCAGCCGCGGCCCCAGATGCGCGCTTCGTTGTCCGCGAGCTTCCACGTCTGGCCCGCGTCATCCGAGCGGTACAGGCCGCCATTTTTTGCGTCGACGATAGCGTAGACGCGTTTGGAATCGCTGGGCGCGACGGCGACGCCGATACGGCCGAGGCCTTCGGTGGGCAGGCCGTTCGTGAGCTGCGTCCAGTTGTCGCCGCCATCCGTCGATTTGTAAAGCCCGCTTCGGGGCCCGTTCGACGGCGGATAAACGTTCCAGGGCGGGCGGCGCGTCTGCCACAACGCCGCGTAAATCGTTTTTGTGTTTTGCGCGTCGAACGCCAAATCAATCGCGCCCGTGTTCTCGTCCTTGAACAAAATTTTCTTCCAGGTCGCGCCGCCGTCCGTCGAACGGAACACGCCGCGCTCGGCATTCGGCCCGTACGAATGTCCCATTGCCGCAACGTAAACGAGATTTGGGTTGCGCGGGTCCACGAGTATCGAACCAATCTGCCGCGTATCTTCCAGCCCGATGTGCTTCCACGTTGCCCCGGCGTCCATCGATTTGTACATCCCGTTGCCATAGGAAATGTCCGAGCGCATATCGGGCTCGCCGGAGCCCACGTAAACCACGTTCGGGTCCGATGGCGCCACGGCTATCGCCCCAATCGATGCAATATGCTCCGAATCAAATACCGGCTTCCACGTAAGCCCCGCACTCGTCGTCTTCCAGACGCCGCCGCCCACCGCGCCAAAATAAAAAACGTCCGGCTGCCCCGGCACGCCCGTCACCGCCACCGCGCGGCCACCGCGGAACGGCCCAATCAGCCGCCAGTGCATGCCGCTATAAAGGTTCTCGTTAATTTCTTGCGCGCTCGCGCGCGGCGGCGCAATCGCGCCAAGAATCGCGAGTGCGATGAATATCCCAGCGACAAAATAGGCGAAACGCCGAAGATGGCTCACGTTTGAAATTCTCCTTGGGAAACACGATTGCGGAACGCGCGAGTATATACCCGCGGAACTACACTCGGCTACAAGACGTGACGCCTCGGCCGCGCGTTTCCTCGCAACTCGCGCCCAAGTCTGCCGCGTGACAAAATTTCACTCGTGTTTGTCGGGAATTCTATCGTGCCGAGCGCGCGTCAGAAGTGGAACACAATCCCGGCGGAGAACCGTCCGTCGCTGGATGTCTGTTTTGTCGCGCCGGTGATCACATCGAACTGAGCCATGCGGACCGAAATCAGATCGTTCACGCGGTAATCCACGCCGCCGCCGATTGCGATCGCGAACGTTTTGCTCGTCACACCGAAGACGCTCGACCTTCCATCACCTAAAAGCACGTGCACGAACGGAGAAATCTTCCGCGGAAGCGATATTTCAGGACCCACAAGGATGTTGTGGTAATTGATGCGCGAACCGGTAAGCGTTCCATATTGTCCGCTCACGTCGCCCGTCACGCCCAAGTACGGAGTGAATTTGTACGTCAGCGCGCCTTCCCATCCGCTCATGTTCGCGTTTGACGGAAAGCCTTCCACGCGCTGGAACGAGTACCCGGCGAACGCCTCGAATTTCCTCGTC
>DATLSS010000005.1:0-3510 GCA_035534035.1 Candidatus Acidiferrales bacterium
ACTTGAAAACGCTCGCATCGTTGAGCAGATGACCGCCCTTATTCTTTCCATCAACAGCAAGTACAAAGTCCACCGCACTGGCCTGCGCTTTACGGGCCTTCCGCTTCCCAATCCTCGCTGATATCGGCCGCAGCAGCGCGGGTTCCCGACTTTCCCAGTCCGCGCTCCATCAACCAGCGTGCGGTCGCGGAACTGCTTTTAAGATGCATGGATACACTGCGAAGGTCTTCGAGTTCATCAATATCCAATTCAAGCCGCTCATTTCGGAGCACGCAAGCGCTCGCGCCGCACCGTTCTGCCTCCGCCAAGTGAAGCGCGAAGCTATTCGGCCCGAAGTGGGACGGGAAAAGACTGGGCGGAGTACGCAGCAGCGCATTTGTACCCCTGCCATCGCTTGAAGGGACCAGAACAGCAGCAGGCGCGGAACCAAGTTTCTCAAAAATGGCTTCGATGTCTCCTGGCTGCACTAAAGGAAGGTCGATCGGAAGGCGCAGAAGTGCCTTGACGCCTTGCGCCGCGCAATATTGCGAAGCCGCGTCGACGGAATCACTCTCCGAAATTTGACGCGATTCGCGAATCGTCTCCCAGCCCCATTGTTGCGCTCGCAAAAGAACGCCGGGTTCGTTGCTGACGACGAACACGCGTTCCACGCCGCGCACGGTAGCGACAACTTCGAAAAAATCCTCGCACATAGCCTGCGCCAGCGCCGCGCGTTCATCAGAAGAAAAGTGTGGTGCCAGGCGTTTCTTTGCCTCGCCGAATTTCTTCACTGGAATCAGAATCGCCTTCATACCGTACTTCCGTTTTGGCAGGCGCACCGGGAATTCATTTTCCACTCTCCGCTCCGATCGCGAATAAATCGACTACCTTTCGCGCGAGCTGTTCCTTATCCGCGAGTGTTTCCATGACCGTCTTCCGGATAATCGCTTTCATATCCAGGGATTCAATCACCTCCCTTTCGCCGGCATCGACAGGATCAATCACAAATGTGGCGCAAATGTCCTGGTACATTCGTGCCACGCCGCTCGCGGATACGTCGAAGCCAAGTTGCGCGAGCATGCGATCCGACGGACCCTTCAGCGATTTCCCGCCAACGATTGGGCAGATCGCTACAACGTCTTTCCGCCGCTTGCGAAGCGCCTCGCGAATCCCAGGAACCGCGAGTATCGGGCCAACGCTAATCAACGGATTGCTTGGACAGATCACGATGCCAGCGGCATGTTCCAGCGATTCGAGCACTCCGGGGGCGGGGCGCGCGCGTTCGACTCCTTCGAATGAAATTCGGCGAACCACCGGCTCCGCGCGCCGTTGCACCAAATATTCCTGAAAATTGATGCGACCATGATCCGTGTCGATCATGGTCGGCACTGGCTGGTCGCTCATCGGCAAAATTCTTGCTTGAACACCAAGCGCCACGCGAATTGACTCTGCCGCATCCGAAAGCGACGCGCCCGAGCGAATCATCGCCGTACGGTGGATATGCGTTGCGAGGTCGCGATCGCCCAGATGAAACCAATTCGCACCGCCATAAACAGTTAGTTGTTCCAGGGCGTGGAATGTCTCGTTCGAAAAGCCCCAGCCAGTCTCTGGATTCACCAGCCCAGCGAGTGTGTACGTCACGATGTCGCAATCTGGCGAGATCGTCAGGCCATGCAGCACAATGTCGTCGCCGGTGTTAGCGATGATCGTCAACTCGCGAGCGTGCATCACGCCCTTCATGCCCAGCAGCAGCTTCGACGCGCCAACTCCGCCGGCCAGTGCCACAATTTCCATCAGTGACCAAACCAATCTGCGCGACGCCGATAGTGACGCTGTAGGGAAAAAGCCGCGCCGCAACGCCGAAAGTATAGCAATCCGCTGCGGAAGGCGCATGTCGAACGGCGCTATGTGGAATTGCCTCGCGAACTGGCAAGCACGCGCGGCAATTATTTGTTACAATTAAGTGTTTTGCTCACCGTTAACAACATCTCCATGCGCTTCGGCGCCAGAGTTCTGTTCGACGACGTGTCCTGCACGTTCGGCGCGGGGCGGCGCTACGCCATCACGGGGCCGAATGGCGCGGGCAAGTCGACGTTTATGAAGATCTTGACCGGCGAAATCGAGCCTTCCAAGGGCACGATTGGCCGGCCAAAAAAACTCGGCGTCCTGCGCCAGGACCAGTTTGCGTTCGACAAGTTCCGCGTCATCGACACGGTAATCATGGGCAATGCCGCTCTATGGAAGGCGCTTGAAGAACGCGACGCGCTCTACGCCAAGCCGCACGAGTCGATGACGGACAAAGACGGCATGAGGCTCGGCGAACTCGAAGGCATTGTCGGCGAAGAGGGCGGCTACACGGCTGAAGCGGACGCCGCGATATTGCTCGACGGACTTGGAGTTGACTCAACTCTGCACGAGCGCACGATGGGCGAATTGCAGGGCGGACAAAAAGTTCGCGTCTTGCTGGCGCAAGCCCTGTTCGGCAGTCCCCCCGCGCTGCTGCTCGACGAGCCTACAAACCACCTCGACCTCGATTCCGTTCACTGGCTCCAGGATTATCTTGCCGACTACGAAGGCGTGGTGATCGTGATTTCGCACGACCGCCATTTTTTGAATAGCGTCAGCACGCATACCGCCGACATCGACTATCAAACTATCATCATGTACACCGGCGGCTACGACGACATGGTCCTCGCCAAGACGCAGATTCGCTCGCGCATCGAATCCGAAAACGCGCAGCGCGAAAAGAAAATCGCGCAACTGAACGAATTTATCGCGCGGTTTTCGGCCGGCACGCGTTCCTCGCAAGTGATGTCGCGCAAAAAAGAAGTCGAGCGCATCCAGACTTCGGAGCTGGCCAGGTCCAATATCGCGCGCCCGTACATTCGTTTCGACATGAATCTCCCCTCGGGACGGCATCCGCTCGAATTCAAAGCCCTCGCGAAAGCATATGACGGCCAGCGAGTGATTCAGGGATTTTCGGCAAATGTGGCGCGCGGAGAAAAAATCGCGCTAACGGGCCGTAACGGCGCGGGCAAAACCACTCTGCTGAAATCGCTGATACGCTGCGCGGCGGGGCATATCAGCGACGAGGACCGCAAATTCCCCATCGATCACGGCACGGTGAAGTGGGGACACGCGGTGGACGTCGGCTACTTCGCGCAAGATCACACCGATTCCATTACCAAGGGAACGACCGTCATCGAGTGGCTGCATCAATTCAGGCCGCAAGCCTCGCAGGAGGAATTGCGCGGCCTCCTGGGCCAGATGCTTTTCAGCGGCGACGACGCGTTGAAGCCGACGCGTGCGCTTTCCGGCGGCGAAGCGGCGCGCGTGATTTTCTGCCGGCTGATGCTGCAAAAGCCGAATTTCCTGGTCCTCGACGAGCCGACCAACCACCTCGACCTCGAATCCATCAACGCCCTCAACATCGCTTTGCAGCGCTATGACGGCACTGTGCTGCTCGTCACGCACGACCACGACGTGATCGACGAAGTCGCCACGCGCATCTGGCACATCGAAGCCGGCCAC
>DATLSS010000006.1:0-30667 GCA_035534035.1 Candidatus Acidiferrales bacterium
TCAGTTCTCGACCGCAACTTACGGGATCCGCACATCCCAGTACTACTTCTACGGCCAAGATACCTGGAAAGTTCTGCCGAGACTGACTCTGACACTGGGGGGGCGCTACGAATACTATTCACCTCCCTATGACATCCACAATGAACTCATGGGCCTGTTCCCTGGCGCTCAATCTACAGTCTTTCCGAATGCTCCGCCGAACTTTCTCTATCCAAATGACCCTGGAACTCCAAACCGGGGCCTAGTGTATCCCGACAAGAATAATTTTGCCCCTCGCTTCGGATTTGCTTGGGACATGTTTGGCAATGCAAAACTCGTAATGCGCGGCGGATTCGGCATTTTCTACGACATTGAAGACGGAGCGCTGAACCTTCAATACGGCGGGCAGGCTCCCTTTGGCGTAGTCGAAAACCTGAATTTCTCTTCTTTTTCGGGTAATACTACTGACGCCGTTTCGGACCCTTTCACGGCCGCAGGATTGCCCCCGATCGGTTCCACCGGTGGCAACAATCCCTTTCCATTTGCTGCACGCGGCCTGACGGGAACATTTTTGACCCCGAAGGTCGGATTTGCGTTCACCACGGATCCTCATTTCCGCACGCCGTACACCGAGGACTTTAATTACGGTTTTCAGTATCAGTTGACACCCAATACAATGCTTGAGGCTGTTTATGTTGGTAGTCTTGGCCGCAAGCTCATCAGCACAACCGACCAGAATTTCCCGAGCCAGACGATTGAAGCACAGCAACTCAGCGTCGATGGATTCATCAACCCCGATTGCGCACGGCCGCTGGCGGCGTGCACGCTCGACGGCAACCAACCCAGTTCAAGCGATCCGGTCACTACCGACGCAAATGGCATCTTGACCGGAGCAGGACAATTGCTCACCGACGTGAGCGCCGGCTTGTCCGACAGCCACCAGCTCCAAGTGACTTTGGACAAGCGCTGGAGCCACGGCTTTTTGTCGCGCGCGGCTTACACGTTCGGCAAGACCATTGACCTGACTTCCGGCTTTCGGGAGCGTTCATCCACATTTTCGGACCCCCTCAATTTTAACGCCGACCGCGGACTCGCCGATTTTGACGTGCGCCAACGGTTCGTGCTCAGCGAAATCTGGCAGTTGCCCGTAGGCGAAAGAATCAAGGGCAGCAAATTTATGGACGAGGCGCTGGACGGCTGGCAAATCGGCGGGATTATCACTTTCCAGTCTGGCAATCCGATTCCAATTCAATCCGGCATCGATTCGAGCGGCTTTGGCTTGGGTTCCGATCGACCGGATATTACCGGGTCGATTGCTAAGTTCGATCCCCGCCGAGTCCAGACAATCAATGCCGATTGTCTTGGCGGGAGCGTAACCGGCAATTTTTATTTTGATCCGACCAATCTAAATTGCTCGAGCGTGCCCCAGTTCACGCTTGGAACCATGGGCCGGAACGTGGTCATCGGCCCCGGGATTAACAACTACGATCTGTCGTTCATCAAGAGGTTCAAGGTGACAGAGTCGCAGTCGTTGGAGTTCCGCTCCGAGTTGTTTAATGCCTTCAACCACACGCAATTTGAGAACGTCGGTCGCACGGGTTTTTCCGGTACATTCGGACAAGTAACAACCGATCGGGGCCCGCGACTTGTTCAATTTGCTTTGAAGTATTACTTCTAAAAACGGATTGCTCGCAGCAGTTCGTCAAAAAGAAAGAAGGCCTCGAGGAACCGGGGCCTTTTTATTTTGCGCGATGAATTGTGCGGAGCCAGAGATGCAGCGGATACAACGTGTGCGGAGGAGCTGCGGGGACGATTTGGCCGCAACCAAGCGCGCACCACAAATTTTCTGGACGCTCGCGGCAGCAGCGCAGAATTTCTGACGCGCGCAGCTAACACCGCAGAAAAAGACTTTAGCGCCCGCGCGGAACTCTCAACGCGCCCGCGGGCGATAGCTTGCCAGCGGCCTGGGACGCATTCGGAAGCGCGTTGGCAGCGGCGGCGGCACATTATGAAGCGGTGAATTGCAATTCGAGCAGCGCTCGACTGGCGCCATTTCGACGCGCAGCCAGTGCCCGCGCGCGGCGCACCCTGGATTGACGCACTGCACCGTCCGGCCAGGCAGAAATACCATGTCCCCCCCGAGCAATCGAGCGAATTCAATTCGCGAAGTTCAAACGGCGAACCCGATTAACGAAATTCCTCTGGCGGCGTCGAATGCTTGAGCGCCGCCAGCCCCCGTGCGAAAAAAATCTGCAAGAATTCTGCGCGGCGGGCGCTAGTGTGTCAAGGGGAAAGGTGCACTATATATTGGGGCAAGGTTGCAAGACGCGGTAGAAAAATCGCCGGCCAGCGCGTGGCAGAGTAAGCCTCGGCTCTGTCCAATCGCGCCGCGCATGGCGAGAACGTTCAACTAACTTTGTGTATGGGTTCAGCTTTTAGGGTTTCAACGATGGGGCCGCAGGCGCTGGTGGAGTTTTGGGCGCTGGCTTTGGTGTTACGCCGAGCGCCTTCAGTTGCTTCTCCAGGTCGTCGACTTTTTTTTGTGCCGCGTTCACGGCTTGCTGCTTCGTGGCGATGGCAGCTTTTTCGGCGTCAACTTTCGCTTGGCCCTTCTGGTTGGTGGAATAGTCCGGCGTGCTGTAAAGTTGCGCCGCGTCCAGATCGTATTCGCGCTGGGCGATATCAAGATCCGTCTTCACGCTGTCGAGTTGTTTCTTGGCGTCGTCCAGGCTGCTAGAAACCTTTGCGCGTTCCGCAGCCACTTTCTCTGGATCAGCGCCGGACGGTGCGGCGACATTGGCCGGGGAAGTTTCGCTAGTGCTTGGCGCGCTCGGCGGCTGTCCCACGATGCTCACCTCGCCGGGCGCATTCGGAATATTGTCGTTCGTCCAAACTGTTTTTGCTTTGGGAGCGTTCTTCTGTTTTTCTTGCGCTTTGCGGGCCGCTTCGGCAACCGATTGGCTGGACTGTTGACTCGACTGGGGAGCAGCGGCAAATATCGCGGAAGAAATTCCCGGCGCAAGAATTAGCACAGCCGCTATATTCGCGAATCTCATGGCATGTATCATGATTTTTCCTCGAAGGCGCCTGCTCCTATGCTAGCCGTGTCGTCGGATGCCGGTCTGAGTACGTTCCAGAGCGCGTCCAAAAAGGCACCTGTTCGCTCGGGTGCCTACTTCCCTAAGAGTACGCCGACGAATGCCAAATTTGAAGCGCCTTGTGAATTCCGGGCGAACTTGCGCGTATTGCTCCTCGCCACTTTTGCCGCGTCTGCAACGATAACCCTTGTGGGTTGTGGCAGCTGGGGGCATAATCCCGCCGAAGTTGAGAGCCTGCGACGCTTCGTTTCAGAGGAGGAAATGATGACGAAATTCGGCATACGCAAATTTCTTGCCGGCCTCGCGGTATTGTTGCTGTTTGTCGCGACGACGATCGTTGTCACATCCAGCGCGTTCGCGTCTCCCGCGGCGGCGCCTTTGGCAAGTTCCCTGCAGCAGACGCAGGCATCCGCCTCGGCCGCAAAGACGAACACCAGCCAGGCTAAAGCCGACGTGAAGGCGTACACGCTGCCGCCGGATCTGTACGAGAAGGCGGTGAAATATTCGCGCGCGCAATACATTTTGTACTTCGTCGATTTTGTGTGGGGCGTCATCGTATTGCTGCTCGTTCTTGCCTGGAGGCTCGCGCCGAAATATCGCGATTGGGCCGAACGCGCCACGAAGGTCCGATTCTTGCAGGCGGTGATTTTCACGCCGATTCTGCTGCTGACCATCGCGGTGCTGGGATTGCCGACGGACATGTACGGGCAATGGCTCTCGCGCAGTTATGGAATTTCGGTGCAGGGTTGGGCTTCGTGGGCGTGGGATTGGACCAAGGGAGAGATCGTCTCGTTCGTGATTGGAATCATTCTGGTGTGGATTCTCTATGCGGTGATCCGGCACAGCCCGCGTCGCTGGTGGTTCTACTTTTGGCTGGCGGCGTTGCCGATTTTATTTTTTGTCATTTTTCTCACTCCGCTGGTGATTGCTCCGCTCTTCAACAAATTTGAGCCGCTCGAAACAAAGGATCCGGCGCTGGTGGTGGCGCTGGAAAAAGTGGTGCATCGCGCGGGCATGGATATTCCGCCGCAGCGTATGTTCTGGATGAACGAAAGTGAAAAGGGAAACGACCTGAACGCCTATGTGGCCGGATTTGGCGCGTCGAAGCGCGTGGTGGTGTGGGACACAACGATTGCGAAAATGACCGTGCCGGAGACCATGTTCGTGTTCGGGCATGAAATGGGGCATTACGTTTTGGGACATGTGTATAAAGGACTGATTTTCGGCGCAATCCTGCTATTTATCCTCCTCTATTTCGGTTTTCGCGGAATGTTGTGGGCGCTTTCCCGATGGAGCGGGCGTTGGGGAATTCGCGGGACGGATGATTGGGCGTCACTTCCGGTCCTGCTTTTATGGTTCGCGATCCTGGGATTTCTGGCTTCGCCGGCGGCAAACACGTTCAGCCGGCACGTTGAACATCAGGCGGATCAGTACGGACTCGAAGTTACACACGGACTGATCCCTGATTCGAGTCAAGTGGCGGCGCGGGCTTTTCAGATTCTTGGCGAAGTGGATCTATCGGATCCGCATCCGAATTCTTTCATCAAGCTGTGGCTATACAATCATCCCCCGCTTGCCGAGCGCGTGAATTACGCGTTGACGTACGATCCGTGGGGCCAAGGCAAGCAACCGAAATTCGTAAGATGAAGCGAAAAAAGTCTCACCAGCATTGCATTTCCGAAATTCGGGATATATGAGCTTCGGTGGGACAACCCTGCCTCAGGGGTTGAAGCCCTTTTTCTTCCCCAACTTGAGCGGTACGGTTAAAACCGTGCCCCGACGCAACCATGGGTCACCTTTTTCGGTACGCAACACTAGACGACATGTCAGTCCAGCTTAAGCGTTTTTTAGAAAACCGCCTTTTTCTGGAATTCCAGGGCCCCGCGCGTGGATGCGCATGCGGATGCCGCCGCGCGGACGCAGCGTGACGAGAGGCTCCGGCACGATCGTTTGTCCCGGTTCCAACTCAAAGCGGAAGCGCTGCGCGAGCGTCGCCGCGACGAGCGATGCTTCCATCAAAGCAAATCCCTGACCAATGCAACGGCGCGGACCTCCTCCGAACGGAAAATACGCGTGCGTAGGCAGACGCGCGGCCAATCCGTCGAGCCAGCGCTCTGGGCGAAAGGCGAGCGGCTCGGGAAAATAGCGCGGGTCGCGATGCATGACCCACTGCGACATCAAAATTGTCGTGCCCGCCGGAAATGAATAGCCGCCGAGGTCGAATGGCTCGATAGCCACGCGAGCGACGATGTACGCTGGCGGGTAAAGGCGCAGCGATTCGCGAATGACGGCATCGAGGTAAGAAAGCGACTCCCCGTCTTTCGCTTCGAGCGCACGCGACGCGCGGCCGGCAAAAACGCGGGATAATTCTTCGTGCACGCGCGCTTCGGCGGAGGGATTTTGCGCGAGGAGATACCACGTCCAAGAAAGCGTGAGCGCGGTGGTTTCGTGTCCGGCGAGAAAGAGCGTCATGGTTTCGTCGCGCAATTGCCGCGGAGTCATTTGCGTGCCGTCCTCATCCATCGCGGAGATTAAGCGCGAAAGCAGATCGTTGCCACCGGCGCCCCGCGCGCGGCGCTCCTCGATAATGCGGTAGACGAGGGAATCAAGATATTGAAACGCGGCGTTGGCGCGGCGGTTCGCGGGAGTGGGGAAATTTTCCGGAATGCGAAAGGGCGAGCGGACGCGGTTGATCTGAAAGCGCATCAGGTTAGTGAGATTTTCGCCGACGCGGTCGGCTTCGGCGCCAAGGTCAATGCCGAAAAGCGTTTTGACCGCGATGCCGCAAGTGAGGCGGGACATTTCATCGGCGACGTCGCGGACTTCGCCATCCCGCCATTGCGCGGTGTAGGCGAGTGCGTGCTCGACCATCGTGACGGCGTATTCGTTGACGCGCGTTTTCTGAAACGCGGGCTGCGCCAGACGCCGCTGACGCCGCCAGAAATCTCCTTCGCTGTTGAGCAGGCCGTTGCCGAGCAGACGGCCGGTGGCGGCCTTCGACATAGCGCTCTTGTGAAATTTGTGATGCTGGACGACGAGAACCTGTTCGATCAGGTCGGAATGACTCACGAGAAGACGGTTCTGTCCGAAAGCGAGCGGGAGATAAACGAGGTCGCCATATTCGCGCGCGCATCGCGCGAGCAAATTGAGGCCGTGCTTGCGGAGTTCGAGGGCGACGCCGACGAGCGGCTTCCCGCGCGGACCTGGCGGACGATTTGAGGTTGTGGACATTTTGTTGTTTGCAGAGCACTACCTTTTTACCTTAGCTGCGCCCGAAATGCATGATGGTTCGCAGTTCGAGCGCGCTGCGACAGTGATAATGAATTTGGCGAAGCACAATTTGTAATTGCGCGGGCGTCCGGTAAGATAGCCGGACTCCCAATGGCCGATTTGATTTTCATTCAGGAGATTGCCGCTCCGACGAAAATCGTCGGAGCTTTTTTCGTGCCGCACCGCATGGGCGCGTGGTACGGACGCGAGCTCGATTTGCAATTCGAAGTGCAAGGCGGGGCGATTGAGTTTCGCAACGGACTGAAAGTGCGATTGAGCGGGCGAATAGGGAAGCGAGAAGTGTCACACACGGCGGTAGTGACGGAGTTTGAGCGCGGACGCGTGCTCGAATGGCAGTTTCAAGATGCTTACGGCGTCCGCGGGATGCAGCGGTGGGAAATCGAGGAGAACGGGGACGGCACGCGGTTGAGGATGCGCGACCGCTACGAAATGCCTGGGCGCTTCGGGAAATTCTTTGACTGGCTGATTACGCGGCACGCGGTGGCGCGGCGCGACCGGAGCGAGTTGGCGCGGCTGAAGCGGTTGGTGGAGCATGGGTAGCTGAAGCGCGCTCGAGCAAACAGGGAGGGCGGAGGCAGACATGGGTCGGGCGGGCGGAGCAAATTCAGATTGGGGGCGGAAGACGATTGCTGTCGTGCGGGTACTGACGGGGATTATTTTTCTCTTCTTTGGCGAATACAAAATCGCAGGGCCGGAATTTGCACACACGAGTTTCAGGGTGTGGGTTCGCGGCTGGCTGAGCCAGAACGAGCCGGTGAGATTCTACGGCGTGTTTCTTGAGAAGTTTGTGCTGGTGCACCCGGTGCTGTGCGCGAGGATTGTCGGTTGGGGCGAGTTGGCAATTGGGATCGCGCTGGTGCTGGGGGTTTTCGTGCGCGTGGCATCGGTGGGCGGCGCGATTCACATGATCAGTTTGGCGCTGGCTACGTGGTACGCGCCGGGGCACGGCATTGCGGCGTGGAGATATTTTGGCGCGAATTTGGATCACATTCCGCTGCTATTTCTGTTCGCGATTTTCTTCGCGACGCACGCGGGGGAAACGTGGGGAGTCGACGGTGTGCTACGAAAGCGGAATGCACCCTCACAGAGAAACGCGGGCCGATAAGTCCGAGCGGCCTCCTGCAAGAACTAAAACTGGATATAAGGATAACGGGCCGACCAGCCCTGCGAGTATTCGGACCATCTGGAGGACCTCAGGTCAGTCCCGGCGAAAGGCGTCGGGACGGGACCTGATACAGACCGGGCTATTCCCAAGTGATGCTACCTCTGTAGTTGACCTTGAAGGGGTGTGTCCATTCCTGGTTTAGAGCGTCCGGTTGCGGACAAACCCCAGAGGAAGATATCAGGTTAGCCTTTTATTTACATCGATTTACTGTTGGCTGCCATCGTGCTTTGAAATCGTTGAATGGGTGTCCGAACTTAGTGCCTCTTTGTCTCATTTGGGCTGCAAGCAGCCATATTCAAAATCTGGTGGGAAGGGGATAAGACTTATGACAGGAAGGCTGATTCGCGTCGTGGTTGTTCTTTACCTTGTGGGTTCTCTGGCTATCGGCGCGCCAACATTCGCCCAAGGGCCGGCTCCGCAGCAGAGCTCACCGCAAACGCGGGCGGCTGCAACGCAGAATGCGGCCACTCCTTACACAAGCTTTCTCCTGAGGCGCGACTATAGCAAGGGCAAACGGACGTTCCCGAATATCTTCGCCGCCTATACGGGCCAAGATGTACCCCAACCTAATTTGATGAACAGTCCAAACGTTTACAGTCTGATTCAGGATGGCAAGCTGAATCTGAGTCTCCAGGACGCGATTGCCCTGGCACTGGAAAACGATCTCAACATCGGGGTTGCCGAATACACTCCGTGGATCGATGAAACCAATATTCTCAACGCTGAAGGCGGCGGCGCCCCTCTGGGCCAATTCGTTATCGGGGGCGGCGGCGGAGGCAGCTTTGATCCTGTGATCGCCGTAAACTCGAGCATCAGCGACATCTCGCAGAGCGTGAATAATCCTTTGTCGAGTGGCGTCGGCACGAGTTCGGGGGCCATCACGCAGGCCAGCCACAATGCGCAGGTCAACCTGAGCTACACGCAGGAATTCCACAGCGGAACTGTGTTCAATGTGCAACTCAACAATGACAGAAGTTCATCTTCCCCGTCGGCGAACTTTTTCAATCCTGCACTGACATCGGTCCTGGTTGCCCAAATTCAGCAGCCTTTGCTGAATGGCTGGGGCTTCTTGCCTCACACACGCTTTATTCTCGAGGCCACGAACAACACCAAGATCGGGCAGCTCCAATTCGAAGAGACAGTGATCTCTGAGATCACTCAGGTCCAGACCCAATATTGGACTCTGGTCTTTGATCGGCGGGCCGTCGAAGCCGCCAAGCAAGCGCTGGCGGGCTACCAGCGGCTGTACGACGATGACCAGCGCCAGCTTAAAATTGGCACGTCGAGTCCCAGCGACGTCGTCTTCGCGGAAACATTTATTGCCCAAGGCAATCAAAATTTGATCGGCGCGCAGGTCAGCGAGAGTGTGCAGGAAGACGTCATACGCAACCTCATCACGAAGGACCCATCGGACCCGAGACTCAGGGGAGTAGAAATAGTACCTACAACGCCGCTCGAAGTAACGCCTCAGGTCCCCGATGTCACGCTGGACGAGGCGGTCAAGGAAGCATGGGCGAACCGGCCCGAACTGCAGGTCGACCAGCTTACGCTACGCAATGACCAGTACGACGTGCGCGCAACAAAGAACTCGCTCTTGCCAACGCTCACTTTATCTGGGGAATACGTCAGCGTGGGTTTGAGCGGGAATACAACGGGGCCGTTCGTTGCCAACGGGACATTTTCGCCCGCGCTCACAGAACCCGTCGTCAATCAGAATGGGAATCCCGTAACTTCCAATGGCATTCCCATCTTTATAGGCGTAGCAAACGGCACTATCGGCGCCACAATTCCCGGAGGCATTAGCAGCGCCTACTCCCAGATCTTCCATAACCGGTCGCCCGAGTATGCTGCGAGCTTGAATCTGAATCTTCCGTTGCGCAATCGTTCCGCTCAGGCCGCGAATGCCCAGGATCAGTTGATTGAACGCCGAGACAAGCTTTCAGACCATCGGCAAAGAAGCACAATCTTCTCCAATGTGAGCGAGGCGCTCACAGCAGTGAAACTAGACGCGGCGCAGGTAGGAGAAGCAGCAAAGGCAACGCAACTGGCGCAACAATCGTACGACTACGAAGTGAAGAAATTCAATTTCGGAAAATCGACGACGTACCTGATTGTCCAATATGGATCGATCCTGAACGGTGCTAAGGTGAGTGAACTGCAAGCCAAAGCGAACTATGAAATTGCGCTCGCGAGTTTCAATCAAGCTTTAGGGCGCACGTTGACGGCCAACAACATCACAATTGCCGACAATCGAAACGGTTCGATGGAGTTGAATGCCAGCGCGCCGCTGATTCCGGGCACACTCGACGGCCGCTTGGCGGGTACCGATACTTTCGATGCGGGGATACACAAATGAGAGGGAGATCGGTTGCTGTCCGTGAACGCTGCGCTGTAACGGGCTATGGAGTGTGAACGCACCGAAGGGATTCTGTTGCTCGCGGAATGAAAGACCTCAGGTCAATCCCGACTGAAAACGTCGGGACGGGACCTGAGCTACAGAACAGCTATTCGACGATGAGGCGGAGGAATTTTTTTTTGCCGGCGCGAAGGAGAAAGCTGCTACCCGGCTTCGATAAGTCGACTTCGTGTCTTACATTTTCCACGGACTGACCGTCGATTTCGACGGCGCCCTGCTTGATGAGGCGTTCGGCTTCGGCGCGCGAGGGCGCGAGACTCAATTCGACGAGAAGCGCGTTTAAACGCTTTGATTCGCCACGCGGCAATTTGCGAACTGGCGCGTCTTCCGGCGCTTGGCGGTCGCGGAAGACACGCTGGAATTTGTCGCGCGCAGCGGCGGCGGCGGCTTCGCCGTGGAAATTGGCGATGATGGTGTGGGCGAGCTGCATTTTGGCGTCCATGGGATGGAGGACGCCGGTGCGGACTTCTTCTTTCAAGCGGACGATGACGCGCTCCTCGAAGTCCGTGAGCAGTTCGTAGTAGGACCACATCAAATCGTCGGAGATGGACATGAGCTTGCCGAACATGTCTTTCGGCGCTTCGGTGATGCCGACGTAATTGCCGAGGCTTTTGGACATTTTTTTTACGCCGTCGAGGCCGACGAGAATGGGCATGGTGAACACAACCTGCGGGGATAAACCGTACTCGCGCTGGATTTCGCGGTGCACCAGAATGTTGAACTTCTGCTCGGTGGCGCCGAGCTCGACGTCGGATTTGAGCTCGACGGCATCGCACGCGGTGAGCAGCGGATAAAGCAGCTCGTGAACGGAAATCGGCAGATTTTTCTCGAGGCGCGAACGGAAATCCTCGCGTTCGAGCATGCGCGCGAGGCGATAGTGGCCGCAGAGGCGCACCACGTCGTAACTCGACATTTTGCCGAGCCACTCGCTGTTGTAGCGGACTTCAGTTTTGTCGCGATCGAGGATTTTGTAGACCTGCGCGAGATACGTTTTTGCGTTCGCATCCACTAGCTCGTGCGAGAGCGGAGGGCGCGTTTCGGATTGTCCCGTGGGGTCGCCGATCATGGCGGAAAAATTGCCGATGAGGAAAATCGCGGTGTGGCCCATGTCCTGAAAATGTTTCAGCTTGCGCAGAACGACCGTGTGGCCAAGATGGATGTCGGGCGCGGTGGGATCGACGCCGAGATAGACGCGCAGAGGCTTGCCGGATTTCACGGACTGCTCGAGCTTCGCTCGAAGTTCAGCCTCGGGAATTATTTCGGCCGCGCCTTTGCGAATGTAGGCGAGTTGTTCGTCCACTGACTTAGGAGAATGAGGGACGGAACTGTAGCGCAGTTCAGACATGGTTTTTTGCGGCGTTTGTTGACATGGCAGCAGCAGAGAGGATTATGACGCGGCGGCCGTCAATACGAAAGCGGCCTTCGAGGACGATGCGCACGGCTTCGGAGTAGATGCGGTGTTCTTCGGCGAGAATGCGCTCGGAAAGCGATTCGACCGTGTCATCGTCGCGAATCGGGATTGCGGATTGCACAATGATGGGACCGGCGTCGAGAGTCTCGTCGACAAAATGCACGGTGCATCCGGCGAATTTCGCGCCGTGCTCGAGGGCTTGGCGCTGGGATTCGAGACCCGGAAATGCGGGCAGGAGCGACGGATGAATATTCAAAATGCGGCCGCGAAAGGCTTGGACGAAATAGGGTGAGAGCAACCGCATGTAGCCGGCGAGGCAAACGAGGTCGACTTTTTTCTCTTGCAGCGCGGCGACGACCTGGCGGTCATAGGCTTCGCGTTCGAGGCCCTTCGAGGGAATCACACGAGCTTCGATGCCGCGTGCGCGGGCGCATTCGATGCCGGGAGCGCCTTCGCGATGGCTGATGACGAGGGCGATTTCCGCGTTAGGGATGCGGCCCGCGGAAACACTCTCCGCGAGCGCATCGAAATTCGAGCCCCGTCCGGAGAGTAGTACGCCGATGCGCTTCTTCATAAGCGAGCGAAGTTAGCACAATTTGCGCGACGTGCAAAACGGGTGCAGCTAGGCACATTTGCGGAAGCTCAATGCTGGGCCGCGCAGTGGCTTGACATCGTGCGGCAGCACGTTCATTCTGCCGCGCAACGCAATTTGCCCTGAGGAGGTGGTCAATGAGGATGTGGCGCTGCGCAATCGTTGGGTCGACGCTGTTGGCGATGGAAGCGCTCGGTATCGTCTCGTGCGCGCAAAAACCGGCGGAAGACACCGAAGCAGAGCAAAAGGTGATGCAAGCCATGCAAGCGCAGGATGAAGCGACTATTCGCGCGACTGATGTTGCCTGGGCGAAGGCTGTCGCGTTGAAAGATGCTGACCAAACTACGGCGTTTTATGCTGAAAATGGAACATTGCTGGCGCCCGGCGCGCCTCTTGCTTCTGGTAAGGACGCTATTCGCAAAACGTGGGCCGGATTGATGGGAAGCCCCGGTTTTGCGCTGTCATTCGCGCCCGCCAAGATAGAGATTTCGAAGGGCGGCGGGGATTCCGCTTACGAAATCGGGGACTACCAACTGACAGTGAATGGCAAGAACGGTAAGCCCCAGACGGTCAAAGCAAAATATGTGGTCGTGTGGGGCAAGCAGACGGACGGGAGCTGGAAGGCTCTTGTGGACGCGCCGACGACCACGCAGTAAACCTACGCGCGAGGCGAGCGAATGCCGAGGTGCATCGCGTTGCGGATTGCGCGGATGAAATCCGCGGGATGCGGCAAGAACAGTTGACGCCTTGCGGGCCGTGCTTCTTCTTTTGTTTGAAGAATGCGAACGATCTCTGAAACGGGTACGCGCGCGGACGTCACGTCAATCGAACAGTAACGCACGATGCGGTCACGATTGATGATGAAAACGGCCGGCCGAGCGATCCCGCCCTTCTCTTTCGCGTTGTAAATATCCCATTGCTGAACGACGCGGCGGTCCATATCAGACAAAATGGGGAAGGGCAGCCGCAACTCCTGGCGCACCGCTTCGGATTTCCCGGGCGAGTCGACGGAGATTGCCACGACGCTCGCGCCCGTCGCGCGAATTTCACCGTAGTGCTCGCGGTAATCCGCCAACTGGCGGAGGCAGAAAGGTCACCAGTGACCGCGAAAGAAAACAAGGACGACGGGCCCTTGCAAAACCAGTTGCGATAGACGCCGCAGGGCGCCCGTCGAATCGGGCAGCTCGAACTCGGGCGCGATTTCTCCGGTGTTTGGCAATTTGGCGGCCAGCATGGGAGGCATTTTATCGGATTCAGACAGTCAAGAAAAGATTCGGGGCGCTTTCCGCAGCCACTCGCGCTGATGAGTTTCAGGGGACGGTCAGGGAGAGGGGCTGACGCCCCACAAAGAACGAGGCACGCAAAGGCGGGATGAATCCCCGCCCGCCGAAGAGCAAAAACGGGCGGGTGAATCCGCCATGCCGAAGACGAAATACCTCATGTCAGCCAGCCAAAAACGCTGGCGGGACATGAGCTACATGCCGATGAGTTTTAGGGAATATTGAGGGAGCCGGAAAAGGTGACGCGAGGCTTGCCGGCGGGCGCGGCTTCGATGCGGCCGATGCGGAAGAAGCGTTCGCGGCGGCGCTTCAATTCCGATTCGACCTTTTTTACGTTTTTGGGCGCGACGACCAGAATCATTCCCACACCCATGTTGAAGGTGCGCAGGAGTTCTTCCGTCTCGATTTTCCCGATTCGCGCGAGGTAGCGAAAGATCGGCAGGACGGGCCAGGACCCCAGTTCGACGATGGCGTGAACATTGCGCGGGAGCACGCGCGGGAGATTGCCGGGAATGCCGCCGCCCGTGATATGGGCCATGCCCGTGAGCCAGCTGCGGGCGACGACGCGCTTGAGCATGGGCCAGTAGCAGCGATGCGGTTTTAAGAGTTCAGCAGCGATTTTATTGCTGATCTCGGCAACGTAAGAATCGGGCTTCAGTCCCGCGACATCGAAGACGAGTTTGCGGGCGAGCGAATAGCCATTGGTGTGCAGGCCGCTCGAAGGCAGCGCGATCAACGCGTCGCCGGGGCGGACGTTACGCGGGTCAGGTTGATGGCCGCGCTCGACGACTCCGACGATGAAACCGGCGAGGTCGTATTCGCCGGGGGCGTACATGTCCGGCATCTCCGCTGTTTCACCGCCAATCAGCGCGCAGCCAGCCTGGCGCGCGGCGCGGCTCATGCCATCGAGAATTTGCTCGACCACTTGTGAATCGATGCGGCTCATGGCCAGATAGTCGAGAAAAAAAAGCGGCGCGGCGCCCTGCGTCAGAATGTCGTTGATGCAGTGATTGACAATGTCCGCGCCAACTGTGGAGTGGACGCCTGCAGCCGAAGCGATTTTCAGCTTTGTGCCAACGCCGTCGGCGCTGGCCACAAGCACGGGATCGCGCCAGCGCTTCGGGTCGAGATGAAACAGGGAGCCGAAGCCGCCGATGGGCGCGAGAACGGCGCGATTGAACGTGCGGCCCGCGAGACGGCGAATCCGCTGCTTCGCGTCGTCCGCGCGTAAAATGTCAACTCCGGCATCAGCGTAACGCATGGGAATCGCCCTGCTTCCTGTGGAAAAACCGCTTCCCTTTCAAAAGGTATGGAACAACCGGCGCCAACGCATGTCGCTCGGATGGACTAAGATACTTAGATATGCACCGAGTCGCTCGCCGATGTGGCCCGGCTCCCAGACCTCGTCCGGAGCGCGGACAGACATGTAGATAAACAAAGGCGTGCCGATGATATTCCGGCGCGGCACAAAACCCCAGTAACGGCTGTCATCGGAATCATCGCGATTATCGCCCATCGCGAAATAACTATTGGGTGGAACGATCAGTTTGCCGTTTTTGACATATTTGGGCAGATTCGCCGCCCATTGCGGACCCATTCCCTCGAAGAGATTGTTCCCGCTGGGCGGGAAATTCTCGACGGGGCTGTCCGCATCGGAGGGATCGCGATTCACGTACGGTTCGTTCAAGCGCCGGCCATTCACGTAGACGATTCCGCGGCTGATATTGATAGCATCGCCGGGAACGCCGATGACGCGCTTGATGAAATCCTCGTTTTGAGCCGCCTCTGGAGGAGCTTCAAAGACGATGATCTGCTGTCGTTTTGGATTGCGCCACAGCGGATAGTGATGCTCGGTGAACGGAATGCCTACGTCGTAGCCAAGCAGCGTGACGATGAGATGGTCACCGATCAGAATGGTGTTCTCCATGGATGCGCTGGGAATCACGCGCGCCTGGACGAAGACGGATTCAATGATCAGGAATGCGAGGATGACCCAAAACCAGGAAATCAGTTCACGACGGATTTTGTCGCCAGTGGTGTGCGGGGGAGGCGCGGGCTTCGGATTGCTTTTTGTCTTTCTCGACTTCGCAGCAGGCACTATTGGGTCTCCACGTTTAAAGCGGACGGAACAAACGGTGCCAACGGACTTCGCTGGGATGAGCAAAAATCGTCAGATAGGTCTCGAGGCGCTCGCCGATATGGCCGGGCTGCCAGACGCCGTCGGGCGCATTGATGGACATAAAGATGAACCAGGGGGTGGCGATGATGTTCTTCCGAGGCACAAAACCCCAGTAGCGGCTGTCATAAGAATCGCCGCGATTGTCGCCCATGACGAAGTAATCGTTGGGCGGAACGATGAGCTTGCCATTGACCACGTATTTGTGCAGGTCCGCGGCCCATTCGGGTGTGAGACCTTGAAAAACCCCATTGTCCGCGGGCGGGAAATTCTCGACCGAGCTGGCCATAGCGTCGGAATCGCGCAGCACGTATGGCTCGTTCAAGCGCTTGCCATTGACGTAGACAATGCCTTCGCGAATGTCGATGGCATCGCCGGGAATGCCGATGACGCGCTTGATCAGATCTTCGGAATGGGTGAGCGGCGATTCAAGAACGATGATCTGCTGGCGTTTCGGATTGCGCCACAGCGGAATGTGCAATTCGGTGTAAGGAATGCAAAGGGCGTAGCCGAGCGGGCTGACGATCATGTGGTCGCCGATTAGAACAGTGTTTTCCATTGAGCCGCTGGGAATCAGGCGGCTCTGCGCCACGGCGCTCTCGACGACGAAAAGCGCAAGGAAAAGCCAGACCCACGAGACAATTTCACGCAGAAGCCGTTGGCGCATTGTTTTTGCGCGCTCGCTTTTTGCTTCGTCGCGTTCAACAGGCACGATGCGCCTCCACTTCGAGTTGGACGAGCTCGGTCGGATAAACGCCGGTGTAGCACGCGGTGCAGAACTTGCCGTCGTTGTCCTCGACGGCGGCGCGGAGGTTGTCGAGTGAAAGATAGCCGAGAGAATCGGCACCGATGAACTCGCGAATTTGTTCGATCGACTTTTGCGCACCGATGAGTTCCAGCTTCGTGGGCGTGTCAATACCGTAGTGGCACGGCGAAACAGTCGGCGGGCAACTGATGCGCATGTGCACTTCGGCGACGCCGGATTCGCGCATCATGCGCACGATTTTTCGACTGGTGGTGCCGCGGACGATGGAATCGTCGACGAGAACCACGCGGCGGCCTTCGAGAAGACGTCGCACCGGATTCAGTTTCAAGCGCACGCCGAAATCGCGAATGGCCTGCGAAGGTTCGATGAACGTGCGGCCAATATAATGATTGCGAATTAAGCCCATGCGGAATGGGATGGCGGATTCGCTGGCATAGCCGATGGCCGCGGGCACGCCGGAATCGGGAACAGGCACGACCATGTCCGCGATGGCGGGATGCTCGCGCGCGAGCAAACGGCCGAGGCGTTCGCGTGTGGGATTTACAGGACGGCCGAAGACGACGCTATCAGGCCGCGCGAAATAAACATGCTCGAAGATGCAGTATTGATGCTGCTTTTCGGGCGCGAAATGAATGGATTCGACGCCGCTTTTGGAGACACGCAGCATCTCGCCAGGCTCAACGTCGCGAACATATTCCGCGCCAATCAAATCGAAAGCGCAAGTTTCCGAGCCGACAACCCAGGCGTCGCCGAGACGTCCGAGGGCGAGCGGACGGAAGCCGCGCGGGTCGCGAATGGCGAAAATTTCGTCGCGCGTGAGGACTAAAAGCGAGTACGCGCCTTCGACCTGGCCGAGCGCGTCGGCGATTGCTCCGGTGAGGTTCCCGACTTTGCTGCGCGCGACGAGATGGACGATCACTTCGGTGTCGCTCGTAGTCTGAAAGATGGAACCTTTGTGTTCGAGGCTGCGGCGGAGTTCCAGGGCGTTGGTCAGGTTGCCGTTGTGCGCGAGCGCGAGCTTGCCCTTATTGCAATCGGAAGCGAGAGGCTGGGCGTTCATCAACGTGGTGTCGCCCGCGGTGGAATAGCGCGTGTGGCCAATGGCCGCCGCGCCTGGCAGGCGCGCAATCACGTCCGGCGTGAATAATTCCTGCACCAAACCCATGCCCTTTTCGACGCGCAGTTGCACGCCTTCGGTAGCGGCGACGCCGGCCGACTCCTGGCCGCGATGCTGGAGGGCGTAAAGGCCAAGATAGGTGAGCTTCGCGGCCTCTTCGTTGCCGAAGACGCCGAAGACACCGCACTCGTCGTGGAAGTGGTCGTCGTCGAGATGGAATGCGCGATTCATTCGTTTCCGAGCGCGTGTTCGAGCGCGGTGGCCCAGATTTGGCGAAGCGAATCCGCGGCGGCGCGAATCCTTGGCTGACCGTTCAATTGGATGCAGAATTCACCGCGAGTGACTTTGCCGATTGGCTGCGCTGCAACCTTATATTGTGCCGCAATCTGGAGCACGCGGGCAAGCGAAGCGACAGGGGCGGAGAGAATGGCGCGCGCGCCTGTTTCGCCGAACAGAGCAAATTCGGCGGCCTGCGCGGATTTGAGCGAGATTTCGGCGGAAAGGCCGTCGTTGCCAGCGAAACAGGATTCGGCCAGCGTGACGGCGAGGCCGCCGTCGCTGATATCGTGCGCGGATGCGATGGCGCGTGCAGCGGCGAGAGCGACGAGGCAGTCGATAATATTTTTCTCCGCGTGAAGCTCAATCGCGGGAGGAGAGCCGGCGACGATGCCGTGAATCGTCTTGGCGTACTCGGAAGATGAAAATTCGCGGCGCTGGGATTCTTCATCGAGACTCGCACGCAAGAGAGCGCCATCGAGGAGGAGGATTGCGTCGCCCTCATGTTGAAAGGCCACGCCGAGCGCGCAATCCGCATCTTCGAGAATGCCGAGAACGCCGAGAACCGGCGTGGGGTAAATCGCGCGGCCGAGCGTTTCGTTGTAGAAGCTGACGTTGCCGCCGGTGATGGGGACATCGAGGGCGCGGCAAGCTTCGGCGATGCCGTCAATTGCTTCGCTGAACTGCGCCATCACTTCGGGCTTTTCGGGATTGCCGAAGTTGAGGCAATTCGTGGCGGCCACGGGGCGCGCGCCGGCGCACGCGACGTTGCGGGCGGCTTCGGCGACGGCGTGCATGGCACCGATGCGCGGCGCGAGCTGGCACCAGCGGCCGTTGCCGTCGGTGGCGAGGGCGAGTGCACGTTTCGTTTCCTTGATACGAATAATGGAGGCATCGCCCGCGCCCGGGCCGACGCGCGTATTGGTCCGCACCATGTGGTCGTACTGCTCGAAGATCCAGCGCTTTGAGGCAATTGCGGGCGAAGCGAGAAGCTTGCAAAAATCTTTGTTCAGGGCCGCGCCGGCGCATGCGAATTCGACGAGCGGCGCAAAGGATTCCGGTGATTTCGCGGGCGCAATCGGACGCTTATAAACCGGGCCTTCTTCGGCGATGGCGTGCGCGGGAATGTCGGCGACCGTGCTGCCGTTTTCGAGGATGCGCAATCGACCATCTTCGGTAACGCGGCCAATTTCGACCGCGTCGAGGCCCCACTTGCTGAAAACGTCGAAGACTTCGCGTTCGCGGCCGCGCTCGGCGACGAGCAACATGCGCTCCTGCGATTCACTGAGCATGATTTCGTACGGCGTCATGCCCGTTTCACGCTGCGGGACGCGCGCGAGCTCGATTTCGATTCCCGTTCCGCCGCGCGAAGCCATCTCCGACGAAGAGCTGGTCAATCCCGCAGCCCCCATGTCCTGAATGGCGACCACGGCACCGGTGCGCATGACTTCGAGGCAGGCTTCGAGGAGCAATTTTTCCATGAAGGGGTCGCCGACCTGCACGTTGGGGCGTTTTTGCTGCGACTCCTCGCTGAATTCGGCTGAGGCGAGAAGCGATGCGCCGTGAATGCCGTCGCGTCCGGTTTTTGCACCGACGTAAATTACGGGATTGCCCGCGCCGCGCGCGCGCGCGAAAAAAAGCTCATCGCGGCGAGCGATGCCAAGGGCCAGAGCGTTGACGAGGGGATTATTCGAATAGCAGGACTCGAATTGCACTTCGCCGCCGGCGGTAGGGACGCCGAAACAGTTGCCGTAAAAAGCGATGCCGCCGATTACGCCGTCGAGGATGCGGCGATTGCGCGCGGCTTCTTCGTCTGAAACGCCCATGCCTTTCTTGAGCGGCCCGAAGCGGAGTGAATCGAGGACGGCGATGGGGCGCGCGCCCATGGTGAAAACATCGCGCAGTATGCCGCCGACGCCCGTAGCCGCGCCCTGATACGGCTCGACGAAGCTGGGATGATTGTGCGATTCGATTTTGAAAACGGCAACGAGGCCGTCGCCGATGTCGACGACTCCGGCGTTTTCGCCGGGGCCCTGCACAACGCGCGAACCGGTGGTGGGCAGGCGTTTCAGGTGAACTTTGCTGGACTTATAGGAGCAGTGCTCGCTCCACATGACGCTGAAAACGCCGAGTTCGGTGATGGACGGGTCGCGCCCGAGGATTTTTTGTACGCGCGCGAATTCTTCGGCGGTGAGGCCGTGCTCGGCGACAACTTCGGCGGTGATTTTGATTTCGGTTCCAATCATGCAGCGTTTCTTGTCTCTTGACTTGAATCCCTAAATACTTGCCGAGCCACGTATGAAGGAACGAATTTGGTGATGTGAAAGTTTCACGCGGCTAGGCGGTGACCGCGGGCTGGCCTCGGGATTTGAACGCGCCAGCGTGGGCGAAGGATTCGACCATGGAGCGGAAAACGACGAGGCCGTCGACGGAGCCGAGCGACGCTTCAACGGCGCGCTCCGGATGCGGCATCATGCCCATCACGTTGCGCTCGCGATTGCAAATACCGGCGATTGCGGCAAGCGAGCCATTGGGATTGGCGGAGTCTTCGACATGGCCTTCGGGCGTGGCGTAACGAAAAACGATCTGGCGATTGCGCTCGAGGTCGGCGAGCGTTGCGGCGTCGCAGAAATAATTTCCTTCCATGTGGGCGATGGGGACTTTCAAAACCTGGCCCGCTTGCGCGGCGCAGGTGAACGGCGTGTCCGTGTTTTCGACGCGAATATTCACGTGGCGGCAGATGAAACGTAAATCGCGATTGCGGAGCATCGCGCCGGGCAGCAGGCCAGCTTCGAGAAGAATTTGAAACCCGTTGCAAATGCCGAGCACCAGGCCGCCGCGGCGAGAGAAGCGCTCAACGGCGCGCATGACAGGCGAAAAGCGCGCGATGGCGCCGGTGCGGAGATAGTCGCCGAAAGCAAAACCGCCGGGAAGAATGATGGCGTCGCAGCCAGGAATTTGTTCGGAGCGATGCCAGAGGAATTCGACGTGCTCGCCAAGGACCGCGCCGACGGCGTGGTAGGCGTCGTCGTCGCAATTCGAACCGGGAAACACTACGACACCGAATTTCATTGCGCGGAATCTCCCCGAGAAGATTCTAACACATCAGCGAGACCGTCCTGACCGGCGAAATCCCGGAGAAGGGCCGGCGGGAGCAAACTATCGGCGCCGAGATTTCTTTGTTGGCGCGGAGGATTTGCGACGCGGGCGCTCAGCGAGCTTTTTCGCGGAATCGCGACGCGGCGCAGAGGTTTTCGCCGCAGTGGATTTTGATTCCGACGATTTTGCCCGCCGGGCGGCGGCCCATCCGGGCTTGTTGACTTGGCGGCCGCGCGCGATGGCAAGGGCGTCGGCGGGAATGTCTTCCGTGACGGTGGAACCGGCGGCGATATATGCGCCGTCGCCGACGGTGATGGGCGCAACGAGCGCGGAGTCACTGCCAACGAAGACACGCTCACCGATGCGCGTAGGATTTTTTTTCACGCCGTCGTAGTTGCAGGTGATGGTGCCGGCGCCAATGTTTGTGTCGCGGCCAATGGTCGCGTCGCCCAGATAGGTGAGATGCATGGCTTTCACGCCTTCGCCGAGGAGGCTCTTTTTTACTTCGACAAAATTGCCAACGCGCGCGCCCGAACGCAAGTCCGAGCCTTCGCGGAGATGCGCGAACGGCCCAACGATCGCGCCGGAAGCGAGAAGGCTCGACGTGATGACGGAATGCTGGCGGACCAGGACGTTGTCGGCAAGCGTGGCGTTCGCGAGAATGCTGCCGGTTTGAATGGTGCAGCGCGAGCCGATGCGAGTCGCGCCGAGCAACTGCACGGCAGGCTCGATTACTGTGTCGTGCGCAATCTCGACGTCGGGATCAATCAAGACGGTCTCCGGCAGGTAAATGGTGACTCCTGCGTCCATCAGTGCCGCCGCTTTGCGGGCCCGAAAGGCGCGATCGATTTCCGCGAGCTCGGCGCGCGTGTTGCAGCCGAAGGTTTCCCTGGCGTCGGCGGACTCGACGGCGAGCACACGTTCGCCCTTTTGATTGAGCATGGCAACCGTGTCGGTGAGGTAAAGCTCGCGATGCGCGTTGTCCGGGCGCAGTTCGGCGAGGCAGGGCCAGAGCTTCTCGAGCGAGAAACAATAAATGCTGGAATTGACTTCGCGAATTTCGCGTTCGGCGGGGCCGGCGGATTTCTCTTCGACGATTGCGGCGACGCTGCCGTCGGGCTTTCTGACGATGCGGCCGTAGCCGGCCGGATTGTCGAGCCGCGCGGTGAGAATTGTGGCTGCGGCGCGGCCGGCGCGATGCGCGTCAAGAAGAGCTTGCAGTGTTTCCGTGCGAATCAGCGGCGCGTCACCGGGAAGAACGATGGCGAGGCGCGCATTCGTATCGATTGCCGCGCGCGCAATGAGCATCGCGTGGCCAGTGCCGTTTTGCGGACGCTGCAGCACGGTGGAAGCGCCCAGCGGGGCGACGGCCTTGCGCACCTCTTCGGCCTGATGTCCAACGACCACGAGAATATTCTTTGCGAGCGGCTGGCAGGCGCGCACGACGTGTTCGACGAGTGGATGCCCACCGGCGCGATGCAGCACCTTGGCAACGTCGGACTTCAGGCGCGTCCCTTTGCCCGCGGCGAGAATGACGATGGTGAGATCGTTCGTTGCCATGAACTTGTCATTGTCTCTTTACCGTTGCGGTTTGGCAATCGGGCGCGTCGCGGCATTTTCCAAACCGAAAATGCGGTTCAGCGGAGATGTTGTTAGAGACCGAATAGCACGAGGCGGATTTGTGCCGTAAATTTAAGTACGTAGGGAGTTCAGTCGGCGTGGACGGTGGAGGTTTCTGGAACGATGTGCGCGGAGGGTTCGGCAGAAACCGTTTCGGTGGTTTCGATCCAGTGAGAAGGCTCGGCGAGAAGTTTGGAGACGAGACGCGTGTGCAGGGCGTGACCAGCTTTGTGCGCAACGACGAGCGCCTGAAGCGGCAGACCAATCAGCGCAAGGTCGCCAATCAGGTCGAGCGCTTTGTGGCGGCTGAATTCATTGGGGAAGCGCAAGCTTCCTTCGAGAAGCCCATCGGGCGTGAGCACAATGGCGTTTTCGAGCGAGCCGCCACGAATTAGGCCCATGGCGCGCAGGCGGTCGATATCTTCGGTGAACGTAAAGGTGCGCGCGGAGGCAAGCTCGCGCGAAAATGTGTCGCGTGTGACGACGATTTCGGTTTCCTGCTGTCCAATCATCGGATGCGGAAATTCAATGTAGCAGCGAACGCGAAATTCATCGGCGGGGTAAATGCCGATGCGACGGTCGCCTTCGGAAATTTCGAGGGGCTTCACGACTTTCAAGTAACGCCGTCGGCGACGAAGCTGACGAACGCCCGCGCGATCGAGAAGGTCCATGAAGGGTTGCGCGGAGCCGTCGAGAATGGGCAGCTCGAGCGCGTTGATTTCCACGTAGACATTATCGATGCCGCAAGAATAGAGCGCGGCAAGCAGATGCTCGGTGGTGGAGAGCAGCACGCCATTTTTCATCAAGCTGGTGGCATAACTGACGCGCGCGACGTTGCGGCCGTGCGCCTCAATTTCAAAATTATCGAGGTCAACGCGACGAAACACGATGCCTGTGTCTGGCGGCGCAGCAACGAGGCGGATGTGCGAGCGGACGGCGGTATGAAGGCCGACGCCTTCGGTTTCGACAGGACGCAGGATTGAGAGCTGATAGCTCAAGCTATTATTACTAGCACCTTGCATGCCTAATGCGCTGGCAGTTATCCTCGCATTATCAATAATTTGGCTTGATATAGCACGCTGAAAATAGATCGATTGTTGTAAATATACAACAGTGCTATTCCACAAGTGTCGCGCGTCGGGTACGTACCGCCGTGGCACATTAAGGACTCTGCGCGATGGGCAACGGCTGAGCCGATCGGCGCAACTTGTATGGTGCGTCGATGGCAGGTAGAATGGCGCTTGGGACAAATTCTGGTGCAGACACTGTTTCCTATCCTAACTAACCCTCCTGCGACGCCGCTTGATCCCGCAGCGCACCCCCGACCGTCATGGTTGCGCGTGAAGTTTTTCGGCGGGCCGAACTATCAAGAATTGAAGCGCATCATGCGCACGCTCGATTTGCACACCGTGTGCGAGAGCGCGCGCTGTCCGAACATGGGCGAGTGCTGGGACCATCGCACGGCGACGTTCATGATCCTGGGCAACATTTGCACTCGCGCGTGCGGATTTTGCGCCGTGCCGTCAGGCAAACCGCTTGGGGCACTGGATCAGGACGAGCCTGAACGCGTGGCGGAAGCGGCGGCGAAAATGGGCCTGCGCTACGCAGTGGTGACCTCGGTGAATCGCGACGATCAAGCCGATGGTGGCGCGGAAATTTTCGCGCGCACGATTCGCCAGATTCGCGAGCGCGTGCCGGGCTGCAAAGTCGAAGTGCTGATTCCGGATTTTCGTGGGAATTGGGATGCTCTGGGAACAGTCATCGCTGCGCGGCCGGAAGTGCTGAATCACAATATGGAAACTGTGCCGCAACTCTACCGGCGTGTGCGCAAAGGCGCGGTGTACGAGCGGTCGCTGGAGTTATTGCGGCGCGCGAAAGAAATGGCACGCGAGATGCCGGGCATTGTGGCGGACCCCGTACCGAATCCCAGGCGGACCCCCATGCCAACGAAGACTGGAATGATGCTCGGTCTCGGCGAAGAGCGAGAAGAAGTGCTCAGTGCGATGCGGGATATTGTCGCGCAGGGAGTGGATATTCTTACGCTGGGGCAATATTTGCAGCCGACGCGCGAGCATTTGCCGGTGGTGCGCTTTGTACATCCCGACGAATTCGCGGAGTACAGGCGCCTTGGCGAAGAAATGGGATTCAAGCACGTGGAAGCCGGGCCGCTCGTGCGTTCCTCGTATCACGCCTTCGAACAAGAAGAAGCCGCGCGCTGCTAGACATACCCAATTAAATTGGATTTGAAGTTTTGAATCACGCGCGGCGCACGCATGCGCTGACGTTGCGCGAAGTCGATTATTCCATGATGCGAGGGTCGCGGGAGCGGGGAATCCAGCGGACGAGCCATGCGGCGGTGACGTACATGACGAAGCATTCGAGCGCAAAGGGAAGAAAGCCAAGATAGCCGGGCACGGGCATCTCGAAAATTTTGTGGTGTTGAAAAAGCGGGAAAATATAATGCCACTTCGCGGCAGCCCAATAATTCCACCATTCCCATAACCAGCCGCAAATCCATCCGGAAATGATGAGTGAATAAAAACGCGCCCGGCGGCCGTAGGAAAAATCGCCGAGCAGCGACGGCAAGCCCAGACGAAAATTCAGCGGGTCGAGCGCAAGATAAAATCCCAACCACACGAGCGCGAAAAGATATGCGGCGATGTGTCTCGGCAGAAACAGAGGAAGGCCGAGGCACAAAATTCCCGCACCCATCATGTTGCGGCAGAGAGCTGGAGAAATTTCAGCGGGCTCGCGCCGCTTGAACCAGCTGAACGACTCGATGAGCTCGGCCGTCTCAAGAATCGCAGGCGTGATGGTGGCGAACGACCAGCAATAGCCAAGGAGTCCCCAGATGAGTTCCCTGGGCACGCCGGTGTAATCCCAATTTTGCAGGCGCAAGTTGTACGCTTCAAAAATCAGCCACAGAGGAATGGAAAGCAGAGCCATCTGAAAAAAATCGCGCGGGGAATTGCGTAGACGCGAACGTCCCGTCATGGCCAAGACGGCGGAATCAACGATCAGGAGATAAGCGGTCCAGGCGATCGGGGTGAAATAGGTAGCGACCGGCTCGATGCCGCGGAACATCAGCCACTCCGCGCCAGCGAGCGCGGCGACCGCGAACCATCCGGCGCGCGGAAAAGCGTGCTTGCGGCAGCGCAAGAACTCGAGCACGCAGATCGTGACCGTTGCGGCAGTAATGATGACGCCGAGCTTCACCATGCCGCCCGAAGTGTAACGCAATTGCGCGAACTTTATGGTGGGTCAATAGTGGTTCTTTGTTATTCTTTGGCGGCGATTCGCAATCGATAAATGATGCAGACGGGAAAACTCGAACGCGGCCTGGGGCTGAAAGAAGCCTCTGCGCTTAACATGATCGACATGGTCGGCATCGGGCCGTTCATCGTGATTCCGCTGGTGATTGCGGACATGGGCGGGCCGCAATGCCTGCTGGCGTGGGTGGTAGGCGCGATCGTAGCGCTCGTCGATGGCTGCGTGTGGGCGGAACTGGGCGCAGCGATGCCGGAAGCGGGAGGCAGCTACGTTTATTTGCGCGAGGCTTACGGACCAGCGAAGTGGGGGCGGCTGCTGTCGTTCCTGGTGATCTGGCAGACGATTTTTCAAGGACCGCTGGTGCTGGCCTCAGGCTCGATTGGCTTTGCGGAGTACTTCACCTATCTAGTTCCCCTCGGGAAATACGGACAGAAGGCGGTGGCAGGCGCCGTGGTGATCGCGCTGACGATTTTGCTGTATCGCCGCATCACCACCATCGGCAAAATTTCGATGCTGCTATGGATCGGCGTGATTGGCACAATGGTGTGGCTGATCGCCGCGGGAGCGACGCATTTTCATCCAGAGCTTGCTTTCACGTATCCCGCCGGCGCTTGGAAATTGAACTGGCTGTTTTTCGCGGGATTGGGCAGCGCGACGGTGCCCACGATTTATTCCTACTGGGGTTATTACAATGTGTGCTTTCTGGGCGGCGAAGTGAAGAAGCCGGAACGCAACATACCGCGCGCGATTTTCATCTCGATCATTGTGATTGCGATTCTCTACCTAGCGATGCAAACGTGCGTGCTGGGCGTGGTGCCGTGGCAGGAGGCGCAGCATTCGCAGTTCATCGTAAGCATATTTTTTCAGCGCATCTATGGGACGCACTTGGCAAAATTCGCGACGCTGTTGATTCTGTGGATTGCGTTCGCTTCGCTTTTTTCGGCTGCGCTGGGCTATTCACGCGTTCCCTATGCGGCCGCGCAAGACGGGAATTTCTTTTCGATTTTCGGCCGCGTGCATCCAACGAAGAAGTTCCCGCACGTTTCGCTGCTGGCGCTGTGCGGCGTGGCGTTCGTTTTCAGTTTGCTGTTCAAGCTGGCCACGGTGATTGCAGCGATACTCGCGATGCGAATTTTGGTGCAATTCGTCGGGCAGGCGGTGGGGATAATCATGCTGCGGCGCAAGTGGGCGGGCGAACGCTTCCCATTCAAAATGTGGCTTTACCCGATCCCCGCAGGGCTCGCTATAATCCTATGGCTCGCGCTGTTCGTAGCGACGGGTTGGAAAATGCTGTTCGGAGTGATTGCGATTCTGGCGGGAGTGGCTGTGTTTCTGGTGCGTTCGAAGGGATTGAAGGAATGGCCGTTCGCGGAGGCGACTCGATGAAGATGCGGTGGAGCACAATGCTGGCCGGGACAGCGGCCGTTTTTATTTCAATGGCGCCGCTGGCGCGAGCGCAATCCGTTGCCGAAGTGGTGAACGCGATCGACCACGCCCGTGTTGTGACGCGCGTTCTCTATGTGGACGCGCATCCGGACGACGAACGCTCGAGCGTGCTCACTTATCTCTCGAAAGGGCTTGGCGACGACGTGGCGCTGTGCTCGACGACGCGCGGCGAAGGCGGCCAGAATGCCATCGGCCCGGAACTAGGTCCGGCGCTCGAAATTTTGCGCACAGACGAACTCTACCGCGCAACGCAAGGCTACGGCGCGAAGTTGTTTTTTACACGTGCGCCTGATTTTGGCTACTCGAAAAGCGCGGATGAGACACTGCGCATCTGGCACGGAGTCGCCAACGAGGATCTGGTGCGAATTATTCGAACATTTCGTCCGGATATCGTCATCAATCAATGGGGCGGGGTGCATTCCGGACACGGACAGCACCAGGCTACTGGAATTATTGTGCCGCAAGCGGTGAAGGCGGCGAGCGATCCGTCCGCGTATCCCGAGCAGTTGAAGGAGGGGTTGCGGCCGTGGCGTGTGGGCCGCGTGCTGCAATTCACGCGTTTCTTCGGGAATACCGCCGGCAATAATACAAATGACCAGGAAGGTGAAATCACCCTTCCCGTGGGCGAAATATCTCCGCTCTGGGGAGACAGCTATTCCGATCTGGGACTCATAGGATTTGCGAATCATCGCTCGCAGGGCATAACCAGAATTCTAGATTCGTCATTTTTCAGCCGGCCCGTTTCTCTGAAAGTCGTCGAGGGAGATAAGCTGACACCTGAAGAACTGGCGCAAACGCTCTCGTCACTTGGCAGCGGATCGAATCCAATGGGAACGGCGCTTGGGTCCGCGGATGCGGCTCTGGCCGCGGCACGCGAAGCCGCGCTACGCCTGGACTGGCCTGCAGCGGTGAAACAATTAGCGTCTGCCGGAGACGAAATCGAGAAAGCTATAAGCGATGCAAAGTCTTCCAGCGATCGGGACCTGCTTTGGAGATTGAATATTCAACGGGAAAAAATCAATGCTGCGCTGGCGGCGGCTGCGGCGCTGCATCTGAACGCGAAATCGGACGGCGGCGCGTTGGTGGCAGGCGAAGATTTTTCCGTTCGAGTGAATTGGGAAGCGAGGTCGAACGTCGGCGTGGAGTTGAATCAGCCGACGCTCGAGATGCCGAAGGGATGGTCCGCCACCAGGGAGAAACCGCAAGGAAGTCGCGGAGCGTCAGCAACCGAAGCTTCTTTCCGCGTGGCAATTCCCAACGGCGCCACGCGTCCCCCCTCGCCAGAGGATTCCATCCTGCCGTGGCATGCGCCGCTCGTCGAGGCACGCATAACGGGCATCGCCGACGGCTACAATTTCTCGATTGAAAAATCCGTAACGGCGACGGAATACACCTCTACAACCGTGGAAACGATGCCGCTCGATTTGGTTCCCGCAGTGACGCTCTCGGTGGACCCACAGCAGGTGATGCTGCCAGTGGACCGCAAGACAAAGACGTTTCAGTTGCTGACGCGCGTTCGCTATCACGGATCGAAAGCAGCCAACGTCACGGTTGGAGTCAATGTGCCAGCGGGCTGGAGCGCCGCGTCTATCGCACCTATGGAGTTTTCCGCTGCGGGCGACCGACTGGTGCGCTTCAGCGTGACGCCGCCCGTAAATGCCCTGCAAGGTTCCTACGAACTAAAGCCGTATGCGCGGATAGGGGACGAAAACTTCCGCACATCGTATGAAGCGTTGCCGTCTTTGCCGTCGCGGCACGTCAGCGAGCCGGCCGTAGCGATCGCGCACGTGCTTGATCTTACTTTGCCGCAGCATCTCAAGATTGGGTACGTGGCGGCGGGAATTGATCCGGTGCCGCAGTCGCTACAGCAACTCGGTATCGATGTCGACATGCTCGATGAAGCGGCGCTCGAATTTGGCGACCTGAGCCAGTACAGCGCGATTGTTGTGGGGATTCGCGCATACGAGCTGCGCCCTGATGTGATGAGCGCGAACCGGCGGCTGCTCGATTACGTCGAGCGGGGGGGCACGCTGATTGTGCAATACGAACGGGATTTCGCCTGGAACAGGCTGTTGCCTGCGCCGTTTCCCGCAACGATGGACCAGCCTGCCGAGCGAAATACGGATGAAAATTCTCCCGTGCGTTTCGTTGACCCGGCCAGCCCGTTGCTGAATTATCCGAATCGCATTGGGCAAAATGATTTCCTCGGATGGATTCAGGAGCGCGGTTTGTATTTCTGGGGAAAATGGGATCCGCGGTATCACGCAGTGCTGGCGATGCACGATCCGGGGGAATCGGATGCTCTCGGCAGCCTGGTCTACACGCGCGATGGCAAAGGGATTTACATTTACACAGGGATCGCGTTCTTCCGGCAACTGCCGGCGGGAGTGCCAGGCGCGTACAGGCTGTTCGTCAACTTGCTGAGCGCATCGCAGGCGCCGCCCGTGAAGCATTAAAGAATCTCTGTTTGCCGATTGTGAGAGGGGGAGTTGATGAGGAAATTTTGCGTCCTGTTCATGGCCATACTTGCAATAACGTTCTCGGCTGGATCTGCGCCACGGCAAAAACAGACCAAGAAGCAGAAAAACGTCACGCTTCCCGAAATCTCCCGTTCCATTCCAGATCAAATCGACCATGACATCGGCGAAATGCTGGGCGCGTGGCAGGTGGGCGACGTGGAGGCGATGCATAAATACTATGCCGACGATGCCACATGGGTGGCCGGAACTTACGATCCACCGATCGCGGGTTGGCAAAATTATGCGGTGAAGTACCAGCAGAGCCGCAAAGGGCTTTCCAGCGTGCAGTTAATTCGCAAGAACACGGTGATTTTCCATTATGGCGATACGGCGTGGGCCGCTTACCAGTGGGAATTTCAGGGCTTCGTGCAAGGCAAGGCAATGACGGCGCGCGGACAAACCACTCTTGTATTCGTCAAAAAAGGCGATAGCTGGCTGATCGTGCACAACCACACTTCGCAAATCTGCTCATGAGCGTGACGCCCACAAGCGCAGAGCCGGAAGCGAACTGCGGTTCGTGACGATCAAAAACTCTTCAACGCCTGCATGATCCAGAGGGCTGCGGTGATGGCCGCGAGCGTGATCCAGCCAAACATCACCACGCGAATGACCGGATTGATTTTCTCGATCCTGGCCACCAATTCGCGCTGCGCCTGCGCCATTGAGTCTCCGGCTGAGTCGATGAAGATCTGATCATCTTCGTGCGCTTCCAGGGTGCCGCGGTAAATGATCAGGCAGAACCATGCACCCAAAGCCACGCCGAACGAAATCAGAAAAATAAGGAGTGTACCGCTAGGTGCGTCCATAGGCCCTCCATACCCGAAAGGCCCGTATTCCACCCGAAACGAACCGGCCCAACGGGCCCATAATTTGGCCGGAGTATAACACCAGGAGTCCTAAAAAAGCGAGCTTGGTCTAGTATCTGATGAGATACTATACAATAAATAGTAATATTATGGCTTTGGGCGCGATTGCCAGGCATTCGCGCGTTTCGTTGACAAAGGCGCAGGCGGGCGGCACAATGAATTATTCCGATTCACCGCTCGCTGTGCCCGAATGGCGGAATTGGCAGACGCGCCAGGTTCAGGACCTGGTTCTCGCAAGGGAGTGGAGGTTCGAGTCCTCTTTCGGGCACCAAACATCACA
>DATLSS010000007.1:0-10639 GCA_035534035.1 Candidatus Acidiferrales bacterium
CCGACCCGCCCGCCGCCGGCACATATATCCAACTCCTTGTCGACACGCCCGAAGGCGAAGTCCGCGCTCGCGCCGTCATACGCAACTCCGACCCAGGCCGCGGAATGGGCGTCGAATTCGTCGGCATGGACCAGGCCGCCCGCACCCACCTCCACAGCCTGCTCAAGCGCCTCCTCCCCGGAACGGCATAGAAGTACTCGTGGGGAGGCGCTCTGCCGTTTGCGGCAATTGCGATCCTCCCGAGGCGATTGCGCGCGGCACAGCAGCCTCCATCCATTGAGTCCTCTCCAACGGATATTGGGCCACCCGTTTCGTTATTAGCCGACCTTGAGAACGATTTTGCCGAATTGCTCGCGGCGCTCCAGCCTTCGATGCGCTTCGGCGGCTTCCGCCAGAGGGAAAACTTTATCAACGACGGGGTGAATCAGTTTGCGGGCGACCAAATCGAGGACCGGAAAAAGTTCGGCCTTGCTCCCCATGTAGGAACCGAGAATCGACAGGTGCCGGCTGAACAAAAAACGCAAATCGATTTTCGCGTCGTAGCCGGTGGTAGCGCCGCAAGTGACGAGGCGGCCATTCACCGCGAGGCACGCCACGCTTTGATCCCATGTCGCGGTGCCAACGTGTTCGATGACCACATCGACTCCGCGCTTCCCCGTCAGCCGTTTCACTTCCCCGTGGATTTGCTGTTTCGTGTGCACGATGACTTCATCCGCGCCGAGCGCGCGAACTTTTTCGACTTTTTCTTCCCCGCCCACTGTAGTAATCACGCGCGCGCCTAGCACTTTCGCGATTTGAATCGCCGCGCTGCCGACTCCGCTGCCGCCGCCCAAAATCAACACTTCTTCGCCGGGTTGAAGGTTCGCGCGCGTGACCAGCATGTGCCACGCGGTGATGAAAACCAGCGGAATCGCGGCCGCCTCTTCAAAAGAAAGCCCCGCGGGAATGGCGACAGCGTTGCGCGCCGGCACGCACACAAATTCGGCGTATCCGCCATCGACCAGATAGCCGAGCAACGTGTATTTGCGGCAAAGATTGTCGTTTCCCGCAAGGCAGGCGGCGCAGCGTCCACAGGAAATTCCCGGCTGCAGCAACACTTTTTCTCCCACCCGAATGTCGCCGGCCATTTCGCCCACAGCCGCAATTTCGCCGGAGATGTCGCTGCCGTTGATGTGCGGCATGGGAATTTGAATTCCAGGAATGCCTCTGCGAATCCACAGGTCCAGATGATTCAGCGCGCACGCGCGAACGCGAACCAGCACTTCGTCGGCGCGCGGGCGCGGATCCGGCGCGTCGGTGTATTTCAGGACTTCAGGCCCGCCGTGCTGCGTGAAAACAACCGCCTTCATTCCATCCTCCATCGACCGGTATCGCATTTTCCGCAAAAGTCTACTGTAGTGGCGCGGCAATTGACAGAGGAGGCCGCGAGCCGTAACCTGAAAGCGACGGAAAACTTTATGGACTTGTTCGAAGAAATCGTAAGAATGAGGCGCGCGGGCCAGCGCGGGGCGCTCGCGACTATCGTGCACACGAACGGCTCGATTCCGAGTTACGAAAGCTCGCGCATGTTGGTGCGCGAAGATGGCTCCATTGCCGGCACCGTCGGCGGCGGATGCGTCGAGGCGGACGTGTGGGCCGCCGCGAAAGAAGTGATCCAGCAGGAAACGCCGCGCAAGATGACGTTCAGCCTGAACAACGAGGCGGCCTACGACGCGGGCCTGATTTGCGGAGGGACGCTCGAAATTTTCGTCGAACCGATTCTGCCGCAGCCGAAATTATATTTGTTCGGAGGTGGTCACGTTTCGACGGCGCTCGCGCGCGTCGCGCATCTCGCTGGATTTTCGATCAGCGTCATTGACGACCGCGCCAGTTTCGCCAACACGGAGCGTTTCCCGATGGCCGAGGAAGCCCTGACGAGCTACGAAGACGCGTTCGAAAAATTAAAGCCGAATGCTTCATCATATCTTGTGATTGTGACGCGCGGGCATAAAGACGACATGCGCGTGCTCGAATGGGCCGTGGGCACCGACGCGCGCTATATCGGAATGATCGGTAGCAAGCGCAAAGTGATTTCCGTGTACAAGGCGCTCGAGAAGCAAGGCATCGCGATGGAGAAATTCGCGCGCGTCCACGCGCCTGTCGGCCTGGAGATTGGCGCTCTCTCGCCGGAGGAAATTGCCGTGAGCGTAACGGCGGAATTGATCGCCGTGCGGCGAAACGCTGCGCCCGGCGCCCCGCACAAAGCCGTGCGCCTCGACGAAGTCCCGGCGCTGAAACACGGCTGACGCGATGCTCGTTATTCTTGCGGTCCTTCGCAAAATGCGCTCAGGACCTCGCGCGTAACGGAACATGATTGCCCTAACTATTCTTTCGGCGGGCGAATCGCGACGCATGGGCCAGCCGAAGGCGCTGCTTCCCTTCCCTGAAAATTTTCCCTCTGCCCATTCGCAGTGCGTAAAAACTCCAAAAACATTTCTGGAGCATTTGATCGAGGTGACGCGCCATCCCCGGGCGAACATTTTGCGCGTCGTCGTTGGCGCGCACGCGGAAGAAATTCGCGCGCAAGCCAAATTAGGCGCGGACGAGCTCGTGGTGAATGAGGAGTGGCGCCGCGGGCAGCTTTCGTCGCTGCAGGCGGCGATACGAAGTTTGCCGGAAGGCATGACGGAGGGAATGCTGGTGTGCCTCGTCGATCATCCTCTGATTTCCGCGCCGCTCGTTTCGCTGCTCGTCGAAACATTCGAGCGCGACAAAAACAAAATTGTGATTCCCACGTATCGCGGCAAGCGCGGCCATCCCGTGATTTTCCCGCGCGCACTGTACGCAGAGCTGCTCGGGATGCGGGAAAATGCCTCGGAAAATATTGGCGCACGTGCTGTGGTGCGCGCTCACGCTACGGATGTGGACGAAGTTCCCGTGAGCGAAGAGGGCGTCATCATCAATTTGAACGATCCCGAAACGTTACGCCGCTTCTCGGTGCAATCGCAATAGGAGTAAGATCAGAAAAGCATGACCAGCACGGGCGATATTCCCTCGAGAGGTTACTGCTGCTCATCGTGGCAGGCTCTCTGCTTTTGGGGATGCGCGTTCACCGTTTTTTACGCGGCCGGCCTCCTGGCCATTTACTGGCTGCACCTCGAGAGCTATCAAACGACCGCGCTTTTCGCCGCTCTCGGACTGGCCTGCGTGGCGAATGCGGTGCGCAACCGGACTTTCCATTGTTTCATCACGGGGCCATTTTTTCTTCTTGTGGCGCTCGCATTTGCCCTGGGCACGGCAGGCGTTTGGAAAATCCACACCGGGCTGCTGTGGATCGCCGTGGCGATTGTGGTCTGCGCCGCGCTGTTCCTCGAGGGCAAATTCGCGTCTTGAACGCGCTGCGCGATAGGCGCAAAAAGCTTCCTAAGACAATTTGGCAAAGAGAGCGACCAGCGCGTCCGAGGCAAGCTGCGCGCCGTGAAATGTGGCTTGCGGCAAGCCGCCAAGCGCGGCGGAAATTTGCATGGCGGTGACGCTCCACGCCTCGTCGAGCGGTTTGCCGTCGACAAGCTCCGTCAGCACAGAAGCGGACGCGAGCGCCGTGACGCAGCCTTGCGCTTTGAAGCGCACCGCGGAAATTTTCCCGTCGGCCACGCGAACAGCGAGTCGAAGAGTATCGCCGCAAACGGGATTGGTGACGTCGACGGCCGCGGTCGCGTCCGGCAAATCGCCGGCGTTGCGCGGGTTTTTGAAATGGTCGAGGATGGCGGCGGAATACATCAGAAGAAAGTTTACAGTTGAAAGGCAAAAGTCGAAAGTGAAGTTACAGGTTCGACTCTCATACCTTGCAACTATCGACAATCCACTTTATTCATGCCGCAGTGCGACCATCGGATCGGTGCGCATGGCGCGACGCGCGGGAAGGTAGCAGGCAACAAGCGCGACGGCGAGCAACAGGATCCCGACGGCGGCAAACGTGAGCGGGTCCGTGGCGGTGACGCCAAAGAGTTGGCTGGACAACGCACGCGTGAGGACAAGCGAAAGGAGAAGTCCAATGGAGAGCCCGAGTATCGCGAGGAATGCCCCCTGGCGCAGGACGAGGCCGAAGACGTCGCGAGGCTCGGCGCCAAGCGCCATGCGAATGCCGATTTCGTGCGTGCGCTGGCGCGTGGAGTAGGAGAGGACGCCATAAATTCCTATGCCCGCGAGAACGAGCGCGAGGATGCCGAAGCCGCCGACAAAAACTCCGCCCATGCGCTGAGTGACGGTGTTGAGTTGAATGCGTGAATCGAGCGTCGTCAAATCGAAGAGCGGCAAGTCGGCATCCAGAGAACGCACCGCCTGCCCCACGGGAGCAACAAAACCGAGCGGATCGCCGGCAACACGCACGTGGATGGAGACGCCGGAACCGTAATTCTGGAAAAGCGGCAAATAGAGAAACCTTTTCGGCTTCTGGCCGATGTGGTCGTAATCGCTATTCTGCGCCACTCCCACCACCGTGAACCACTTGCCGCCCGCATGCAGGCGCTTGCCGATAGCGTTCTGATGCGGCCAGTAGCGTTTCACAAACTCCTGATTGACCACAGTAACGAGCTGGGATTTGGACGTGTCATTCACGGTGAACTCACGTCCCGCAACGAGAGGAATCTGCATGGTCCGCAGGTAATCGGGAGCCACGTCTGCATACTCAACGTCCATTGACTCGTGCGGCTGGGGGACGTAGCCCTCCGCCTGGACCAGGTAGGAACTGGAACCAAAGCCGAAGGGCACCCAATCGGCCAGAGTAGCGGATTGGACGCCGGGAATCGCCTGAAGTTTTGTGAAGAGCTGGCGGTCGAATTCAGCGCCGGACTTTTGGTCGTAGCCGACGCCCTCAAGGTCATAGGAATAGAGCAAGACGTTGTGTGGATTGAAACCGGGATTGAATTTCTGCGCTTCGCGGAAGCTGCGGATGAAAAGTCCCGCACAGACCAATAGAAGAAGGGACATGGCGATTTGCGCAACGACCAGAATGCTTGAAAGACGCGCTTTGCTGCGTCCTCCGCCGGCGCTTGCGGATTCTTCCTTGAGTATGGCAACGGGTTCGAGCGAGGAAGAGCGGAGCGCCGGCAAAATGCCAAAGATGACGCCGGTGAGAAGCGAAATGACAAGCGTCGCAACGAGAACCGTGTGGTCGGCGCGAATGCTCATGGATATGGGAATCTCGGCGACCGGCGGAATGAAATCGGAGAGCGTACCCGCAGTCCACAGAGTGAAAACCATGGCGATGCCGCCGCCGCAGCACGCCAGAATCAGGCTTTCGGCAAGCAATTGCCGGACAAGGCGCCAGCGGGTAGCGCCAATGGAAAGTCGAATGGCCATTTCTCGGCGACGAGCGACAGACCTCACCAGCAGAAGATTCGCAACATTGGCGCACGCAAGAAGCAAGACGACGCCGGAGATAGCCATCAGAAGAAAGAGAATCGTGTCGAGATAATAGTTTGCGCCGAAGGGCCCACGCCAGAGCCGATAAGCAGTGACCGTGTTATTTCCCTTATGCGCATCCGGATACTGGCGGGCAATCTGCTGCATCAGGCCATTCATTTCGGCCTGAGCCTGCTCTCGCGTGACACCCGGCTTGAGGCGCGCGGTCACCATGACCCAGCGGTCTCCCCGCGCTTGAAGGGGGTTCTCCTGTGGCCAGAATTGCCCAATCATCATGACTGGAATCCACATGTCGGCACGCAAACCAGTTTGAGTTCCCTGGAAGAGAGGAGGTGTCACGCCGACAATCGTGTAAGGATGCTTGTTGATCTCGATTGTGCTCCCGACAACGGAGCGCTCGCCGCCGAAATGCGTCTGCCAGAGCCGATAGCTGATGACGACCACCGGAGCGCCGTCCGGCTTTGCGCCTTCGACGGGAAGGAAACCGCGCCCAAGAACAGGCCTGACGCCAAGTCCGGAGAAGTAGTTCGCGGTGCAGAGGACGCCCCAAACGCGCTCCGGCTTGGAGTTCGCGGTGAGATCCATAGATGTCAGATTTGATCCAATGAACTCGGAAAAGCTGTGATTGCGGTCTCGCAGATCGACGTAATCGGGATAGGAGAGAGGATTAGGATCGTTCGCGCCTCCGGTGGTCAATGCAACATACTGGCTGGCGTGCTGAACGCCCGGGATAGGGTCGAGCACCGTGGAATTAATCCAGCTGAAAATCGTGGAGTTTGCGCCGATGCCAAGCGCCAGGGTGAGAATGGCAATGATGCTGAATCCCGGCGACTTCAAAAGGACCCGAAGACCGTAACGAAAATCCTGAAGCAACGTGCTCATGGGTACTCCGTTCGAGTCGGGCGCTTATCCCGACCTGCGCCTAAAGCAGTTCTCTCTAAGTCAGACAGACTTCTAAATCGCACGTTTGCGTCCGAACCGCAACGCGATAAACGTTTCACTGCAAAGTGGTTGCAAACGAGTTTTCGGATCTGCTTTGGCGCAACTGTTCATTATTGGGACGAACATGTCGCTGAAACGGACGAAGCAGGCTCGGTGCCTATACGAGACTGACATGTCAGTCTCGTACAACGGGGGATTTGAAGCCTCCATTCTTGGTCCGGTCCGCACTAGACCTGACGGCTTTGCTCAGGTTAATTCCCTTGACTACAGGGCACCCCACAGAGTTAAATTTAGGTCTGCCCACCCTCAGGCCCCCCGTGCATCTAACTTTGTGGGGCATCTCGCACTACGACTGACAATCTCGGAAGGAGTTCATTCAAGATGCGAACGAAATTTCTCTCTCTCGTTCCCGTCCTCGCGATGGTCGTGGCCCTCATGGCTGCTTCGTCGGCATTCGCGCAAGACGGAAAGCTCAAGATCAAAGTAAGCCCAAAGCAGGCGTATGTATTCGTGGACGGCAATGCAATCAAAAATGGCAATCAAACGATAAAGCTGCCCGCGGGCAAACATTCCGTGGGGGTTTATAACTATGGGTATAGCCCACAAACGCAGGACGTGGATATCACGGCAGGCAAAACGACCGATGTCAACGTGACGCTGCAGTCGGCGGGCGGAGAGGTTTCGGGGCCGTTCGGCGACATCGAACTCAAAGGCGACCGCAGCGCTGCCGTGCTGCTAAACGGCAAGAAGCCCGCGTATTTCGTTGGGCATGTCGACGAATTCGACTGGAATTGGCTGTGGCACCAGCGTTTGCTGGTAAGGCCCGGCACGTACCAGATTGACGTGACCCACAACGGGCAAACGGTGTGGTCAGGCCCCGTGACCGTTCAGGCCGGCCAGCGCGTCACCGTTCAACTCCACGGCGGCGCGACTAAGACGAAGGATTGGAAGCAGGGCAATACGCTGGGGCCGCAGCCCAGGTTCAAGGCCGGCTTTGCCAGCTCCACCGTGGCCGTTGCTCCTGTCACGGGCACTTTTTCCGCCTCGCAGACGCAAATCAATTGCGGTGATTCTTCGCAACTGACGTGGAATTCCACAGACGCCGTCGACGTGAACATCAGCGAAGTCGGGGACGTGGACGCGAGCGGCAACAAAACCGTCTCGCCGCAGAAGACAACGACCTACAACTACACGGCGACCGGGCCGGGCGGCAACGTGACGCAAAGCGCCACCATCAACGTCAACATACAACCTACGGCGACGCTGACGCTGAATCCCACCGATGTGAAATATCACAAAATCGGCGACAAGGTGAAGGAAGACGGAACGTCAACGCTGACGTGGACTTCGTCGAATGCCAGCAAAGTGACGATTGACCCGATCGGCGACGTCGCTACCAGCGGCAATCAAACAATCACTGCCACGCCGAAACAGCAGAACATTGGGCCAATCGACGAGACTCAACCTTACACGCTGACTGCGACGAACGTCTGCGGTGGCACGACCACGCAAACCGCGAGTCTCCACATCACTGGTTCGATTGAGCCGATGCCCGTGGTGACACTCGAAAGCGTTTTTTATCCCACGGCGTATCCTGTCAAGGAGCATCCGGATGTGGGACTCCTGGGCAGCCAGCAGCAGTCGCTCGATCAAGTGGCGTCCACGTTCAAGAAATATTTGGACTATGACGACGAGGCAAAGCTGACCGTTGTGGGGCATGCGGACGTCCGCGGCTCGGCGCCATACAACGAAGCGCTCAGCCAGAGGCGTGCGGACCGCGTGAAGGACTATCTTGTTGCGCAGGGAATCTCCGCCGACAAGATCGAGACGCGCGCGGAGGGCAAAGAGCGGCAGCTCGATCGTTCAGAAGTGGATCAGCTACAGCAGCAAAATCCAGCGAAGCCGGAAAAGTGGATGATGCGGCGCGTCAAGAACACATGGCTCGCATACAACCGCCGCGTGGATATCATTCTGCAACCGACGGGTCAGGAATCAACGAAGTTTTATCCCGACGGTGCGTCGGATGCGAAAATCCTGTGGCAGTTGCCGAAGCCGTTCCTGAGAGTCGTGCGCAAAGCGGAAGGACCCGCTCAACCAGCGGAGCAACCGCCGTCTCAGCCGCCTTCGCAACTGCAGCCGCGGCAGCCGCAACAATAATAACGAAGTATATTCGAACGAAGGGCCTGCGACCGGAAACGGTGCAGGCCCTTTTATTTGCTCGCGAGTTTATTGTTTCGCAATTATTTTGTTGCGACTGTCTCTCGAAGCGGAGTTTTTTTACGCAGTGGCCGCCCGGTAGCCGGCGCGGGATGCTTTCTTGAGCGCCTCGACCGCTTCGGCGGTGGACATCAGCGGCGTGGTCTTTACGGACTTGCACGCGCCGCCGCCAGCAAACGCGATGGCAATAGCCGCGGCGGCTACGTTGTCAGGCATTTCGGCAATGCAGACGTGTCGTAGTCGCCGAAAGCGAACCATCCTTCTTGTAATTTCCCGCCGAGATTTTCAACCGCCGGGCGAACTGCGTCGATGCGGTTCACGGGATTTTTAATTAGCGCCTTCCAAGCGTGCTCGTTGTACGCCACCTGAATAAGATAGTGGGGCACGGTGCCTCCTTTGTGAGACAAATGTGAGGGATCGATTGCCGGGGATGTTGGCACCAGCGCCTGCGTAAGCCAATCAAATGCGTTTCCGTTGTAGGCGCGCGACGAGACCGCTAGAATCGAAGGTCCGAATGACCAAGAAATTCCAACGCATTGTGTCTCTTGCGCCAAGCGTTACTTCGATTTTGGTGGCGATTGGCGCGCGACGGCAGATCGTCGCCGTCAGCCGCTGGTGCAAACATGTGGCCCAGGTTGATGGATTGCCGGAGTTGGGCGACTGCTGGGAGATGGATACCGCGCCGTTGGTGGAGGCGCGGTCGACGCTGATTATCGGCTCGGTACCTTTCAAAACTGAGACTGTGCAGAAAATTCTGACGCTGCCGGTACCCTTCCTCGCATTGAATCCGCGCACGCTTGCCGACGTGGAAGGCGATATTCGCGCTCTCGGCGCTTTGGCCGGCGCTGACGCTCGGGCGGGGGTGCTGATTCGCGAGATGCGCGACAAATTCGCAGGCATTCGCAAGATTGCGAAGCGAGCGAAAACGCGACCGCGCGTTTATTGCGAGGCGTGGCCCAATCCGCGCATCAGTTCGCCGCCGTGGGCCGCGGAGCTGGTCGAAATTGCTGGCGGAGAAATGGTCGTACCGGCGGGAGAACGAGTTTCTGATGCTGACGTCGCGCGCGCGAGTCCCGATGTGATTGTATTGGCGTGGACCGCGACAGGAGGAAAGTCTAAGCCGGAGCAAGCGCTTGCGAATCCGGCGTGGCAGAAAGTGCCGGCCGTGCGCGGCCGCCGCGTCTTTGCCATGCGCGACGAATTGCTGAATACGCCGGGGCCGCCGCTGGTTCACGGAGCGGAAGAATTGCTGCGGCTTTTGCACCCCGAACTGATGAGTGATGCGAGACACTACGAAACGACAAAAGCAGCGAAGGGGCGTACGGGAACATGAATTCGTTAACTGGAAGTGTAAATGGAAATTGAAAAGGGCAAAGTCCACGCACCGGAGATCAGCGTGACGTGGCTGAATTCGGAACCAGTCGAATTGCGGTCTTTGCGCGGGCGCGTGGTGCTGGTGGATTTCTGGGATTACACGTGCGTGAACTGCCTGCGGACTTTGCCCTATCTTGTGGACTGGCACAAACGCTACGCGGATAAGGGCCTGACGATCATCGGCGTGCACACGCCGGAATTTTCGTTCGCCGCGAATGAGAAATTCGTGCGCGCGGCCGTGGAACGCTTTGGAATCCGCTATCCGGTCGTGCTCGACAACGGGTACGCGATCTGGCACGCGTATGCAAATCGCTACTGGCCCGCGAAATATTTGATCGACGCCGAAGGGTATATTCGATTTTTCCATTTCGGCGAAGGCGATTACGGCGCCACCGAAGAAGCGATTCACACCCTGCTGCGCGAAGTGAATCCGCAGGCGGAATTGCCTCCGGTGATGGAGCCGGTACGCGATACGGATCAGCCCGGCGCGGCCTGCTATCGCATTACGCCGGAACTTTATTTAGGCAGCAAACGCGGCACGCTGGGGAACGCTTCAGGATTTCTGAATGAAAATGAAAATCGCGCGGGAGACTATAAATTGCCCGAGCAGGTGAATGCGGACGCGGTCTATCTTTCCGGGCAGTGGATCAGCCGGGACGAATGCGCGCGTTCCGCACCGACAGCGGAAACTCCTTCGTCTGTG
>DATLSS010000008.1:0-16987 GCA_035534035.1 Candidatus Acidiferrales bacterium
TGATGCACCCGGCGCTCCGCGGCTGTTCGCAAATCACGGTTTCGAGAGCAGATCGGCCTTCCCGGAATCGATATCGACCGGGAAAGAAACGTGTTCCTGAACGATGAGCCATTTTCCGCCGATCTTGCGGAAGACGTCGGTGACGCGCACGACAAGCTCCTTGCCGGTCCCGTCTTTCTGAGTGAAGTGCGTGTCCTCAATGTGATGCCCATATGCGACGGAACCAACTACCGTGATGCTGAGATCGGACATCGTGTCCTTGACGGGTCCTGGGAATGCGGCGAAGAGTCCTTCCCAGTCCTTCTTATAGCTGTCCCAACTCGGATATTCGCGGGGCGGCACGGCGTCGAAAACAAAGAGCTGGCTGCCCGGCGCGTAGTTCGCCATGATCGCATTTACGTCCTTGGCGTTGAAGGTTTTCACGTACCGCCGTTCGAGCGCTTCAATCGCAGCTTTGCCGCTCATGGCGGGACGCGCGGGTGACTTGCTCTGAGCGGTTGCAGGCCTTGCCGCGCCCAGCCCACATACGAGGGTAAGAAGAGTAACGACTGCACCATGGAATTTCCGCATAGTCGAATGTTCCTTTCTAATGGAAATGGAAGTTCTGGGGGAATCTGGCGACACTACGCCGCTCTCGGCGAAACTGTCAAGTGTTGTGTATAAGTTGCCGCAAGTACGGCGCGATGCGATAATGGCGTTTCATCACGAGAGCGGAGCCAGCTTGTAGTTTGTCGGGGTAGTTTTTTGCTGGGCGGGGGAGAAAAAGTCATGGCGTTGAGAGATGCGTGGATTGAAAAACGATTAGCGACGGCCAGGGGAAACGGGAATTCCGTCGCGACGGCGGGCGTGAACGGGAACTCTGCCGCCGAACCTTGGGCCCAACTCAGAGCAGGCCGTGTCACGAGCGAAGTCGAGCGCGATGAGAACGTCTCGCAGATGCATTATGCGCGGCTGGGAATCGTCACGGAAGAAATGGAGTACGTGGCGAAACGCGAGAAAGTCGTGCCGGAATTAGTGCGTGACGAAGTAGCGCGCGGACGCGCGATCATTCCTGCCAACATTCATCATCGGAACCTGGAGCCGATGGGCATCGGCGTCGCCTTCAAATGCAAAATCAACGCCAACATCGGAAATTCCGCCACCACCTCGAAGATCGAAGACGAACTCGAGAAACTGCATCGCTCCGTCCATTACGGCTCCGATACGGTGATGGATCTTTCGACCGGCGGCGACATTCCCACGATTCGCAAGGCCATCATCAACGCCTCGCCTGTGCCCATCGGCACCGTGCCGATTTACGAAGCGCTCTCGCGCGTGCGCCGCACGGAAGATTTGACGATCGAGCTGATGCTTGAAGTGATCGAAGAGCAGGCCGAGCAGGGCGTCGATTACATGACCATCCACGCGGGCGTGCTGCGCGAATTTCTTCCCATGGTGCGCAACCGCATCACGGGAATCGTCAGCCGTGGCGGGGCTTTACTCGCCGTGTGGATGAGCCATCACAAAAAGCAGAATTTCCTGTACGAGCACTTCGACGAAATCTGCAAGATTTTCAAGAAGCACGATGTCAGCTTTTCACTCGGCGACGGCTTGCGCCCCGGCTCGCTCGCGGATGCCAGCGACGAAGCCCAATTCGCGGAGCTCAAAGTGCTCGGCGACCTCACCACGAAAGCCTGGGAGCACGACGTGCAAGTGATGATCGAAGGTCCGGGGCACATTCCCATGGACCAGATCGAACTCCAGGTGAAAAAAGAAAACGAGATGTGCCACGAAGCTCCGTTTTATACCCTCGGGCCGCTGGTCACGGACATTGCTCCCGGCTACGACCACATCACCAGCGCGATTGGTGCGGCAATGATCGGTTGGCACGGCGCTTCGATGCTCTGTTACGTCACGCCGAAGGAGCACCTCGGTTTGCCGAATGCGGATGACGTCCGCCAGGGCGTGATTGCGTACAAAATTGCGGCGCACGCGGCGGATGTGGCGCGGCACCGTCCCGGCGCGCGCGATCGCGACGATGCGTTGAGCTATGCGCGATTTTTGTTCGACTGGAACAAGCAGTTCGACCTTTCGCTCGATCCGGCCACCGCGCGCGCCATGCACGACGAAACTCTGCCCGACGATTTTTACAAGGACGCGAAGTTCTGCTCGATGTGCGGGCCGAAATTCTGCTCTATGAATCAAACGCAGCTGGCGGAAGCAAATGACGGTCTAGATCAGCAGGCACGCCAGGAAAAATTCGTGAAGCTCTTGGCAAAAGTCGAGGATTAGCGCCGATCAAGAGGGAACTTTTGCTTGTGCCAATGCGTAACTTCGGCTAGAGAGGTGCGGCTATGGGCCTTCTTGTTCTGGTTCTGTTGTACTTTCTGCCGGCGATCATCGGCCACAACAAGCGCGATGCGCTCGGCATCTTCTTGCTGAATTTCTTTCTCGGTTGGACGATTATCGGCTGGGTCGCGGCGCTTTTCTGGGCATGCACGTCGAGGTCATGCGCGCCCGTGTTTATGGTCGCGGGCCCGGGACGCTACTGCCAGCAATGCGGCACGCCAGCGATGCCTGCAGCGCGGTTTTGCTCCGGCTGCGGCAGTGTGGTGTAGAGAAGTAAATCGCACTTAGGGACCCCAATCACGCGACAATAGCGTAACGATGCCGGAAATCGCGCCAAACGAAAATCTCCGCGAAGAATTCAATCGCTGGGCCGAGGCTGGCAAGGGCGAGAGCATGGAGACGGAGCATCGCCCGATTGTTGAGCCAACGCTCGCGACGATGAAAATCGGGCCGGGCGACGAAGTGCTTGACGTCGGCTGCGGCGGTGGTTGGCTGGTGCGCGAAATTGCTTCGCGCGTCCCACAGGGCCACGTGCTCGGCATGGACGTTTCCGATGAGATGATCAGCCGTGCCCGGCGCAGCGCGGTCGACTTGCGCAATGTCGAATTTGTCGTTGGCGGCGTTGACGCCATTCCCCGCCACGCGAATTCCTTCGACAAAGTCATTTCTGTCGAGTCGTCTTACTACTGGCCCAACCCTGCGGCAGGCATCCGTGAAATTTTCCGAGTGCTGCGGCCGGGCGGCTCGGCGTGGATCCTGATCAATTATTATCGCGACAATCTGTATTGCCACCAGTGGAGCAAGACTTTCGCGATTCCCACGCATCTCCTCTCCGGCGACGAATGGGCAGGTCTGTTCCGCAGCGCGGGTTTCAAAGACGTTGCGCACCGGCGTATCGCGGATCCCACGCCAACGCCCGAAACCTACACGGGTCGATGGTTCCGTGACGCGGCTGAATTGGCTGCTTTTCGCCGCGAAGGCGCTCTCCTCATCCACGCTACGAAGCCTTCAGTTCGCCAACCCGTTCGTGCTCATTCCATTTGATTTGCTTCGGTCCCGCGCCTATACTCTTCGCCCTGGCTTGTACCCGAAATGCAGCCAGTTACGTCACACCACCGGGGTTACGCCGAACGAATGGCATTCCAGCGCGCAGCTAAACTTGAGGAAATTCCAGCAGGCGAGGTGCGCGAATTTCAGTTGGGAGACACGGCGGTCGCCCTCGCGAATATAGACGGTAAGCTATTTGCAATCAACAGCGTATGTCTGCATCACGGAGGGCCACTCGGCGAAGGGATGCTCGAGGGAACTTTGGTCACTTGTCCGTGGCACGGCTGGCAGTACGACGTCACAACCGGCAAACTGGCGCAGCAGCCTTCCGACGGCGTGCGATGCTACCCCACCGAACTGCGTGGCGATGAGATCTTCGTAGACGTTGCCTGACCCGGCTCGCATTTCCGAGGAATTTATGCTGGCAGGTTCAGATTTTTGATTGTTTCTTACAGACTTCCATGTATAGTTCGCCAGTTACAGCCCGGCTATGACTCGCCCCGTCACCAGACCCCATCAGTGGCTGCTGGCCGTTGACCCGCGCATCTACCATTGGGACACCCTTTTCGTAAAAGGGAAGGAGATGTGGCGGCATGCCGGCGCCAAGCCGGACGCGCTGCGCCAGCTCAAGCAGATGCGTCGCGGCGACCGTGCGCTTTGCTACCACGGCAAGCCCGAGTACGCGCTTTACGCTATTGCCGAAGTGACGCGTGATCCCTATCCCGATCCGCACGATTCGGAATCGAAACTGATGGTGATTGACCTGCGCGCGCTCGAACGCCTGCCCCGCCAGGTGTCGCTCGAAGAGTTGCGCGAGGACCGTCTGCTGCGCAAAGTGAAATTTCTGAAGAATCCGCGCCTCACGATTTCTCCGCTGGTCGGAGAAGAATATTCTGAGATTCTCCGGCTTGCCGGGATTGTCGCCACGCCCGGCATCCCTTTGCCCTAGCGTTAAATCGCCGCGCAAGAACGAAAATTGGAATTAATATGGCGATTGGGAATTTCCGCGTTTCGAGTTTAAGAAAAAGGAGAATGAAGTGAGAATATTTTCTGCTTCCGCGCGAGGAATTATTTTTATCGCTGTTGTGGCGATGGCCGTTTCGCTTGGCGCGCAAACGAAAAAACACGAAGCGATATGCGGCGCCCTCTTGGGGATTTCTTCCGGGCGCACGCGCGTCGTCGACATGACGTACGCTCTCAACGACCACTCGCCGGCATGGCCCGGCGACACCCATCCATTCGAGGCCGTCGTCAACGCGACGCCAGCGAAGGAAGGCTACTTCACGCGAAAATTCACGATGCTCGAACACTACGGCACGCACATGGACGCCCCGGCGCATTTTCCGCCGGGCAAGGAAACCCTTGATCAGATCCCGATCCAAAGATTTTTTGGCCCCGCGGAGGTGATCGACATTGGCAACAAAGTTGCCAAGGACGTCGATTATCGGTTGACCGTTGCAGACGTGCAAGCTTGGGAAGCGCGGCACGGGCGTATTCCTGCAGGAGCGATCGTCATTCTGCGCACCGGCTGGTCCTCGCGTTGGCCCGATCAGACGCGTTACCGCAACATGGATGCAAAAAAAGTGATGCACTTTCCAGGCTACTCCGTGCCGGCTGCTAAATTCTTGATTGCCAGGCGCGTCAGCGGGCTATGCATCGACACGTTGAGCATAGATTACGGCCCCTCGGCGAATTTCGAGGTGCATCGCACCACGCTTCCCGCGGGCCTGTTTCACATCGAAAATATAGCGAACGCGGATAAACTGCCCGCCACGGGTGCCTTTATCATCGCGGCGCCGATTAAACTCGAAGGCGGTTCCGGCGGTCCCGTGCGCGTTTTCGCCATTCTGCCGAATTGACATAGATCGCGCGCGCTGTGATGCAAAGTCCGTTGGACAGTTTTTAGGGAATCGGAGCCTGCGCAGGCAGGCTTTCGCTCCGACACAAGTCTTCTAAGAATCCAGGGGTTTTAACCCCTGAGGGTCGCCAAAGACATTCAACGAATCCGTAACTCACCACTTAGCGCGGCTGCCGATCGCGCAGAGTGCTGCGTCCGTACGCAGGCTTGACTGCATTTTATTTTTTTGCCGAGGCGCATTTGCCGGAGCTTCCCGAAGTCGAAACTGTCGTACGCGGCCTGCAACTGCTGCTTCGGGGCCACGGTATTCTAAGCGTTCGCCTCGGCAAGACGGATTTCATCGACGATCCCGCCACACTTGAACAAATTGTTCCCGGCTGCCGCATCATCGAAGTCCGCCGTCGTGGCAAATTCCTCGTTTTGCTTCTCGAAAAAGACCGTGCATCGCAAACCGACAGCAGTCTCGCGTCTGATCGCTTCCATCTCATCGTTCATCTTGGCATGACGGGCCAGCTCACCGTGCGCCCCAGCGCGATGCCATCGGCCGTGCACACGCATGTATGGTTTGCGTTAGACAACGATCGCGAGCTTCGTTATACCGACCCTCGCCGTTTCGGTCGCATGGCGCTGGTCTCCGAGTCCGCCAGCGACAACATTCTGGGTGAACTCGGCCTTGACGCGCTCGAAGCCAACGAAGAAGAATTCCGCGGCCTCCTCGCTGGCCGCCGCGCGCGAATCAAGGCGCTGCTTCTTGACCAGCACGTTTTCCGCGGCATGGGGAACATTTATACTGATGAAAGTCTGTGGCGCGCGCGCATTCACCCTGCGCGATTGGGTGCATCCCTAAAACACGACGAAGTCGCGCGCCTTTACTGTGCCGTCCAAAATGTGCTGCGCGAAGCGATTCGGCTCGGCGGCTCATCCATCTCCGACTACGTGAATGCCGAAGGCGAGCCGGGCGAATTCCAGCTTCGCCATCGTGTCTATCAGCGCGAAGGGAAAAAATGCTCGCGCTGCGCCACGCAGATTCGCCGTATCATTGTTGCGGGACGCAGCAGCTACTTTTGCCCCCAGTGCCAGCGGGTTCCGCACCGTCGCAGGTCGAAAAAGAAGCCGCCCGCGAAGCCTGCCGCGCGCAAGCGCGTCATCGCCAAAAATAAATCAGCACCGCGCCGGCGAGGCTGAAGATCGCTCCATAGAGAAACCCCGCCGCGGGCGCAACTGTCGTCCACAGCGCGCCGACAATGATGCTCGACGCAAAATCGCCGATTCCGTTTACCGTTGCCAGCATGCCAAATCCCGTGCCGCGAATCTCCGAAGCCAGCAGTTCCGCCGCCGCCGATTTTTCCACTCCCTGCTGTACGCCGATATGAATCCCCGCCAGCGCGAAAAGAATCGCCAACCACGCGAGCGTTGGGGGCGCGAAAATGAAGCCAATACACATCACCGCAGCCAGCGCGTAGGCGACCGCGAGAAGTCCGCGCTTTCCGAGGCGATCGGCAAGCGCACCCGCTGGGTAGGAAATCACAGCAAACACGATGTTGTGCAGCGTGTACAGCGCAACGGCCAGGGTCGCGGCACGCGCCACGCCGTACTGCGGTGTGAGCATTTGGCTCGCTCGCAAGATTAGCAACGTCGGCGCGAAGTCGCCAAGTCCGTTTGCAAAGACGCCCACGAGGAACCGCCGGAAGCTCGCGGGAAGCTGCCGCAAGCTGTGTACGAATCCGAACGCTTGATGCTTGATTGCCGACTTGCCCTGCGGCACCAGCCACAAAAAGGAAATCGACGCAAGCAAGCCCGGCACGATTGTCCATTCCAGCGCCGTTCGAATATTCGCGAGCGACACCAGCAGCAGTGCCGTCAGCGGTCCCGCGACCGCGCCAACGGTATCCATCGCCCGCTCGAATCCGAATGCGCGCCCAAGCTGCGATTGCGGCACAGCATCCGCGAGCAACGCGTCGCGCGAAGGGCTTTTTGCGCCTCGTCCCAGCCATCCCGCGGCGCGCAGCACCAGAATGAACGGCCAGCTTTGCGCCATGCTGTACGCGAAGGTCGTAAGACCGACAATGATGTAACCGCCCGCCGCGACAGGTTTGCGCCATGCGGGGCGGTTCGCGATGTACCCGCCCGCGAGTTTCGCGAAACTCGAAAGCCCATCGGCGACGCCTTCGATTATGCCCAGCGCGATTGCCGGCGCGCCCACCAGCGCGAGTAACGCGGGCAACAGCGAAGTCGCGGCCTCGTGTCCCCAATCGGAGAACAGATTGGCCAGGCCGATTCCCAGAATCCCCCGCGTGAACCATCGTTCGGGTTGCGGTCGGATGTGAGTTTCCGGAGTATTCACGGCAAGAATTTAGTGGGCGGCCTTTTGCGGACTGCTCGCTCCGCGCGTTTGAGAGATTGCTGCCGCGAAGATGCGCTCGCCCCAAGCGCTTCGGTCGCGCTCATCCGGCCACAGGACTCGTTTGCGTATGCCGGCAAACGCCGAATCATCCAACAGTTCCTGCAGCAGTTCATGAATTCGCCGCTGAAACGCGCGATCTTCGGAGCGAAATCCGTCGGGTTGGATTTCTTCCGCGAGCGGAGGCACGCCCGCGAGCAAATCGTAAGTCTCCATCCACCAGGCGAGCCATCCTTCGAGCTGGTCTTGCCGGCCGAATTTGTTCACCAGGTAGCAATAGTTATCGAGCACCGACCGGTCGCAAACCACATTGGCTGCACTGCGCGACGCGTCCAGCTCCGCCGCAATCTGCGCATGCAAAATCCACAACTGGCCCTCTAGCGTCGTCGCCGCGTTCACGGGAAAGGGCGACCGTCGCGCCATTTCCGCAACCAGCTCGACGTTCTCGCCCGCTCTTTTCAGTTGCGAGCAGACTTCGTACGCCAGTGTCGTTTTTCCCACACCGTGCGTCCCGATGAGCGCAAGCTTCAAATTCTTCCGCCTCTCAATCCTCTTCGTTCTAACACACATTCTAAGTAAGGCCAAACCCTCACGCGACATCCCGAGACACCAGGTATAGCAATCAAACACGCGTCGCGTTTTGCCAATCTCGCGCTCAATATTGTTTTGCCGGACTCGGTTGCCTACAATAAGCAGCCCGGTCGCGGGACGCTTCATCGGGAAAACGGAGGCACTTGAGAGCTGTAATCCAGCGTGTCAGCCGTGCGTGCGTCGTGGTCGATGACCGCCCGACCGGTGAAATCGGCGCGGGCCTCGTCGTCCTTGTCGCCGTGGGACGCGCGGACACGCCCGAAACCGCCGCGGTCATGGCCGAAAAAATCGTCAACTTGCGCATCTTTAACGACGAGCAGGGAAAAATGAATCGCTCGCTTCTCGATACGCGTGGCGCGGTGCTCGCGGTATCGCAATTCACTCTGTACGGTGACGCGCGCGGCGGCCGCCGTCCTAGTTTCATCCAAGCGGCGCCTCCCGAGCAAGGCAAAGCGGTGTACGAGGAATTCGTTCGCGCCGTCGCCGCTCTGGGTGTGCGCGTCGAAACCGGCGTTTTCCAAACTCACATGTCCGTCGAGCTCACGAATGACGGCCCAGTGACCATTCTCCTCGATTCCGATAAACTCTTCTGACTTCGCGCTAGGAGGGTCAATGTGCGGCGAAGATGAATCTTCGCGGATTGCAATTCGCGAAGCGCGGATTTCTGATGCTTCCGAGCTCGCGCTCCTGGCGAAGCAGCTTGGCTACGATTCCACTCCCGAAGAAGTTGCCGCGCGCCTTCCCGGAATTTTTGCTGATTCCGAGCACATTGTTTTCGTCGCCGAGAACAAAAATGGCGAGCTCGCCGGTTACGTCGACGCGTTCCTCTTCCGCACCGCAGCCTCTGACGTCCGTGCGGAAATCGCCGGTTTGGTTGTGCACGAAGCGTCGCGTTCCCAGAACATCGGCCGTATGCTCATGGCTCGCGCAGAGGACTGGGCGCGCGAAAAGGGCTGCTCCGAATGCGGCCTGCGCTCGAACGTGATTCGCGAAGGCGCACATCGCTTCTACGAGAATCTCGGCTATCGCGTCAACAAAACGCAGAAATCGTTTCGCAAGAAACTGTAAAGAGGAGCACCGTATGCAGATTAACGAGGCAAAATGCAATCACCCGTGGACTTGATTGGACTTGTTTTTTTCCTCGTGATGGTCGCGCTGTGGATCGTTTTCGGGCTGATTTTTGGCCTGCGCAAGAAGCCGCCTAAGACGGCAGAGCACGCACGCGACACCAAATCGCTCGCCGGTCTGCTTCTTCAATCCATCGGTTACGCGCTCGCGTGGATTGCTCCGCGGCCGGATTTTTCGCCCATTGTGCCGATGCCAAAGTGGGCGGAGATCGCGGTTGCTGTCGGTGCGATCCTGCTTGCCGCGCTTTCACTGTCGCTAATGTGGCGCGCGATCATTGTTCTTGGCAAGCAGTGGGCCTACGTCGCGCGCATTGTCGAAGGTCACACGCTGATCATCGAAGGGCCGTACAATCTGGTGCGCAATCCAATCTACACAGGCATGTTCGGCATGCTCATCGCCACCGGCCTTGCGGCCAGCCGCTGGCCCCTGTTCGTTGCCGCCATCATCTTTTTTCTCTGCGGAACCCTGGTCCGCGTCCGCCGCGAAGAGAATTTGCTCCGCCAGTCATTCGGCGCCGAATTCGAGGCTTACCGCAGCCGCGTTCCGGCCCTCATTCCTTGGTTGTTCTAGCCGTCTTTGTCCCGCCGCGCACCATTTGGGTCCCCAAACGTGCGCGTTCTTTCCAACATTCCAGTCACATTTGTACATCGTCTTACGATATAATGTGCAAAGACTTGTGACGCTCCGCGTACAAAGCAAATTCGACTATCAGGCGCTCGCGCAGTTCCGCTACGAGATTCGCCGCTTCATAAATTTCAGCGAGCAGGCAGCGCGCGCTGCCGGCGTCGAGCCTCAGCAGCACCAAGCGCTTCTGGCGATTAAGGGCTTGCCGGGCGCGCAGAAAGCCACCGTGGGCGTGCTCGCGGAGCGGTTGCAAGTTCAACATCACAGCGCTGTCGAATTGGTGAACCGCCTCGAAGCTCACGGTTTGCTGAGGCGCGCGCGCAGTCGCGCCGACCGTCGCGAAGTTTTATTGGCGCTCACGCCTCGCGGCGCAAAACTATTGAAGGAGCTTTCGCTCCCGCACCTCGTGGAACTGCGCGCGGCAGGCACGGCTTTGCTTCAGGCGCTCCAGGCCATTGCGCGTGCTCCCAGCCACCCGCGCGCTATGCGACGCAAGAGTGGTTTGGGAAGAAAACTTCGCGCGGCGAAGAGCCGGACACGCAGGAACTGAGAGCATTCGTTGACGAACGGTAAAGGAAATAGCAAGACGCAGTCCAGATCAGCGAAGCCGACCGAGCCGGCCACCTTTCGCCTCGGCTACATTTCGCTTCTGGCCGTTCTGGTCGGATTCGCCGCAGGCATCATCGCGTACATCCTCTACGATCTGATCGGACTTTTTACCAACCTCGCCTACTACCAAACGTGGTCGTTTCGCTTCCGCAGCCCCGAAAACACGCATCTTGGCTACTGGATCATCCTGATTCCCGTTGTTGGGGGCGTGATTATCGGCTTCATGGCGAAGTATGGAAGCGAAAAAATTAAAGGACACGGCATCCCCGAGGCGATGGAAGCCGTCCTCACCACTCGCAGCAGAATTGAAGCAAAAGTCGCGATCCTGAAGCCGCTTTCTGCAGCCATCGCTATCGGCACGGGCGGCCCGTTCGGTGCGGAAGGGCCAATCATTCAGACGGGCGGCGCGCTCGGTTCGCTTGTCGGGCAATTTATCGCCACCACGGCATCCGAGCGCAAAGTCTTGCTTGCTTGCGGTGCGGGCGCGGGCATGGCCGCGACGTTTAACACGCCCATCGCCGGCGTAATCCTCGCCATTGAATTGCTGCTTTTCGAATTTCGCGCCCGCTCTTTCATTCCCCTGGTGATTTCAACCACCGTCGCCACTTCGGTGCGCTGGTTCCTGCTCGGCCAGCATTCCATGTTTTCCATGGACCCGCGCGTCCTGTTCGACCCCATTCACGGTCTGCCTTATTACGTGCTTCTTGGTGTGATTTGCGGTTTCGCCGCCGTCGGATTCACGAAGTTTCTCTACTGGGTCGAGGATTTATTCGACCATTTGCCCATCAACGACCTGTGGCATCCTGCCATCGGCGCGTTTTTTCTGGGCGTGATTGGTTTTTTCATTCCGCGCGTGCTGGGCGTCGGATATGACACCATTTCCGCGATTCTCCACAACAGCCTCGCCCTGCAAGTCTTGCTCCTCCTGATGGTTTTCAAATCGTTGGCGCTCGTCGTGTCGCTCGGTTCGGGTACTTCCGGCGGCTTGCTCGCGCCCATGTTCATGTCGAGCGCGGCGCTTGGCGGCGCGTTCGCCATCGGCATCAACCACTTTATTCCCGGAGCGCACCTTTCTCCCGGCGCCTACGCCTTGGTGGCCATGGGCGCCGTTTTCGGTGCTGCTGCACGCGCCACATTTGCCCTCATCGTTTTCGCGTTCGAAATCACGCGCAATTACGATTCGGTTTTGCCGCTGATGATCACCTGCGTCATCGCAGACATGATCGCCATCCGTTTTCTGCCGAGCTCCATCATGACGGAAAAATTGACGCGCCGCGGATTGACTGTCCCCACCGATTTCGAAGTTGGCGTTCTGCAAGTTGTGAAAGTCAGCGAAGTGATGCGCACTGACGTGCCCACGATTCCCCCCGAAATGACCGTAGGCGAACTCGCCGAGCGCATGGGACGCGGCGAACCGGGATTCAATATGACGCAAGGACTCCCTATCTGCGACGCCGACGCGAAACTTGTCGGCATCGTCACCCAGGGCGATTTATTGCGCGCCCTGAAGCTCGATCCAAGCGGGGAAATAAAAGTCGTGGACGCAGGAAGCCAGTCGTTGATCGTCGCCTATCCCGACGAGCGTGCCTTCGATGCCCTCTATCGCATGTTGAACAACAATATCGGCCGCCTGCCCGTCGTCAGCCGCGACGGCTCGCAGAAACTTGCCGGCTATTTGAACCGCTCGAGCATTTTGAGCGCGTGGACGCGCCAGATCGAGGACGAAAGCCTGCGCGAACACGGCTGGCTCGACGCCATTCTCCGCACAGGCGAATATCAGAGGTCCGCGCAGCTACGCATTCTCGTGGGGAAAATCGTCGAACTCACGCAAACAAAAATCGAGCTCGATGTGACGGCGGACGGAAAAGTTCAGCGCTTCGAATTTAAATTGGCCGCGCCCCAGCCGGGAATCGCAATAGGAGACGTGGTGAAAGTCATCTTCCTTGAAGAAAATGACAGCCGCATCGTGCAGCGCATCGAAGAAATTCGCGCCCGCTGAGCCCCGTTCGTTGATTCCTAGCCTTCACCACCCGCATTTTCATTGCGGGTACCCCATCCGGAGCGCTGTTTGCGAAGGGTGGAGTCTGATGTTAGCATGCGCATCAAAATCCTCCGCCGCCCCCTCCGCCAAATCCTCCGCCCGAAAATCCGCCTCCGCCAAATCCCGACCCGCCCGCGCCTCCCGCGCTCCGCGGTGACGACGCCATTGCGCTCCCCGCTTGCATCGACATCAAATTAAGATCGGTGATGAACAAATAGGGCGCGAAGCCTGACCCATACGGTCCCGAATACCACGCCGGCGGCTGTTTGCAGATATCCTGAAACGCGCCCGCCCATTTTTTCTCCACGTGCAACGCCATCGCGTACGGTAAATACTTCTCAAACATTTCCGGCGTTTTTTCAATGCGCTCGATTCTGTCTTTTTCCACGCGCCCCAGGAAATCCTCGAATCCCAGCACTTTTTCAAGCGCTCGTTCGCCTGCCACTGTCCGCGCGGACATGAAATATCCAAATCCCGCAATAATAAGCCCCGTCAAAATTCCCGAAGCAATCGTCGTCACCGCCGAAATTCCCATCGTCGCTGAGAGAAATCCCGCTGCCCAGAACAGTATGAACCCAATAACGAATCCGGCCCCGATGAATCCCTGGCGCAATTTATCCGGCCGATGCAAATAAAATCCGTCGCTCATCAGCCCATCGAAAATTCGGTTCCGAATCGTGGGCAGGTGAACGTAGAAATGGTTCTGCAAATCCGTCAGCGACACGGAATCGCTCGCCCCGCCGTCGAACAGCGCCGAGAGCAGCACCTGCTCATGGGGCTTCAGATTCGCCCATTCCGTCGCGGCCTTCGTGCGATGGAACAGGTAATTTTTGTGATGAACCATTCCAAGCATCTGGCTCGTGTCCGTCTGCTCGATGGTCAAAAATCCGCGCACCGCCAAATCGACAATCGTTGCCGTGATGTCGCGCATCGCCGCTTCATTGTCCACCAGAGTTCCCGATTCGGCGGGACTCATGCCTTCGGGCGGCTCATATTGCACGCTAATCGGATTCCGCCGCGGGTCGCGTCCCTTGGAATACCACAGCCAGCCCATGATGAAAAACGCGAACAGAGGAATAAACAGCGGCCAGTTGCTGCGCAGAAAGAGTATTGCCTTCGCGAACGTGCTCGGCGGATGCACAAATCCTTTATCCCAGCCCACTACCGCCGTCAGCCCTTCGTGAAACGCCAATGGCCTCTGCATCCGAATTTGAACTATGTTGCCTGCAACCTTGACGTTCGCCTCCTGCCCGCGCTCGCCGTATCCTCCCGTAAACGCTTCCGCGTGCAGGCCCGTCACGCCCTCCGGCAGCTCAATTCGCGCCGTCGCATTCTCAATCGCCATGTCCCATTCGTTTCCCGTGACGTTCCAATACAGCTCGTCGTGATCGGGAAAAAATCGCAGCGCGTCCAGTACTTCATAACGAATCACAACTGTTTTCGTCGTATTCGCCGCGCCTGGCACGTAAATCTTGAATCGTTTGTATTGCCCTTGCCGGCTCAGCTCATATTTCAACGGATGCCCGTCCTGATCCGTCACGCCTTCGGGTTCGATGAACAGCGTGTAATTCAGTCCCAGCGACCCGCGGTATTCCACCGGAATCGTCCGGTAGATTCCGTTCCACGAGCCTTCAAATTTCACTTCGAGGATTTCCGTCACTTCGATTGTCGAATCGGGATGGACGACAACCCGTTCGTCGAAGCTTTTGAGGGTAAGCTGCCGCGCATGCGCCAGGAAAGCTCCTGGCAACACGACCGCAAGCGTGAGCAGCAGGAGAAAAACCACGCGGCAAAAATTCCGCATCGTGACTGCCACGCTACTGCGGCGCTCCTGTCTGGAAACTCACTTTGGGGACTTCGCGTTCCGTGGGCGTACCCACTTCGAAAAATTCGCGCGTCTTGAAGCCGAACATATTCGCGATAATGTTCGACGGAAACTCCGCGATCTTCGTATTCAAGTCGCGCACCACGGCGTTATAGTAACGCCGCGCGTTTTGAATGCTGTCCTCAAGCTGGCTCAGCGTGCTTTGCAGTTGCGTGAAGCTCTCGACGGCGCGCAATTGCGGATACGCTTCCGCCAGCGCGAACACCTGCCGCAGCGCCGAAGTCAGCACGTTCTCGGCTCCGGCCTTCGCCGCGGGTCCCTGCGCCGACATCGCCGCATTTCGCGCCGCCACCACGCCTTCGAGGGTCCCTTTTTCGTGCGCTGCGTAACCCTGCACCGTTTGCACCAGATTCGGGATCAAGTCGTAGCGCCGCTTGAGCTGTACGTCGATGTCCGCCCAAGCGTTGTCGCACTGCACTTTCAGTTTGACAAGCCCGTTGTACATCCCGATCACCACAATCACCGCGATGATGATGATCGCCAGTAAAATCCAACCCATCGCTGCCCCTCCATAAAATTATTCTACGTGGCCTCAAAAATTACTTGGACGGCCGCAAAAACCGCTTCGCGACTTCACCCGCCCCATTCCCGCGCAAGCATACGTTCGCTCCTCCCCTTTGTAAAGCGCCGCCCTGTCTTTTGTCTTTGGTAGGGGCGATCTTTCCACCCTGAGCGATTCGCTCGAAGGGCAGACCCGCCCGCGCCGCGCGAAGATTAAAGTCCGACGCTCTAGCCTCGAAGCTAGGGATGCGCGGGCGGGGCAATCGTGGAATGCGAAGTGACGCGAAATTCCTTGTAGGCGCTGTACTGATCCGTCTGGTTTTCGTTCAGGCCGACGAAGAGCAGGGCCCGCGCGCTGATGTGCACCGAAATGTATGTCGGCAGCCAGACCTGATTATGCACAAACGTCTGCACGAACCGGACCGCCGAGCCTTTGTGCAATGACGCGAGCAGCCCGCCGCCGACTTTCAGATTTTTCTCGAAATGCGCGTCGAGCTCGGCAACGTCATGCGCTTTCTCGTCAATCCAGATCGTGCCCGTCAGGGCCTGCGCGGCCTTTTGCGCGAGCGTTTTCGCATGGAAGGCGGGATTGGCAGCGAAATCGAACGCGATCAGATCTTCGTCGGCCCGCCGCTCGCGGCGCGGATTGTAAAACCGGTCCGCGTGGAGGAAATCCTGAATCGTGATCGCTGTCTGGTCGCGTTTCTTCTGTTTTGCGGCAGTGTCTGCGTCCTCCTTGTCAAGTTTCTTCACTTGCTTCGCGATGCGCTCATCTTCTTTTTTCTGCTCGCCGGCGCTCAACGCGTTGCCGTTTTTTTCAATCAGACGGTCGATTTCATTCGGGCCAATGAACGACACTTGATAAACGTACGTCGTGGTTTTCTTCACGTTGCCGTGCTTATCGAGCTTCTCCTCTATGCGCGTGTCGTCGCACGCGTAGTTTTCTTGGATTTTGTCGACTTTATCTTGGTTCGCTAGTACTTCCTCCATTAGCGCCCCGATAGCGGGAATTTGTGTGGTATTCGAGACAGTGGCCGCCCCGGACGGCGGCGCGCCTGCGCCTTGCGCGCGGCAAGTCTGGCCCGTGCCGAAGAAAATCGCCGCTACCGCAAAGGCAACGGCGCTCCGATCTCTCAAGAAGTGGAATGTTCCGTGAATGTTCACGGTGCGGTGCCTCACTCGCGCCCACGGTCGACTCCCAATGGCCGCCCCTTCGCAAATTATTTTGCGAGCCGCCGTGTTTCGTGCTCCGTGCAAGCGTACTTTCGCCCCGCCCCTTTGTAAAGCGCCGCCGCTGCGAACTGTGGGTTGGTTTTGCGGAAGTGCGTTGCGGGACCGGCAAACATTACAACCAGGTGAGCTTTAGTGCGCGACGGCGGTTGCTTTTTCGTTCGGACCTGGTTCGCGGTACTCGGAATGCATTCGTTTGACCAATGCGGTTAAATGTGCGGAAGACACATCTTCCCATCCTTTCCACCGGTTATTGTGGCGTGGAAGTACCTTTTAGGTTATCTTGCAGGTGGCGAAAAAGCCCCGCTTTCCTCTCGCGATGCTCTTTAAGACATTCAGCGCCGCTGTATACGGCATCGACGCCTACCTTGTCGAAGTCAAGGTCGATATCGGCCCCGGCCAGCCGGGCAATTTCAATGTGGTCGGTCTCGCTGATATCGCTGTGAAGGAAAGCCGTGAACGCACAAAGGCTGCACTGAAAAATTGCGGTTTCGACTTTCCCGGGCATCTCGCTGTCACGGTCAATCTGGCGCCCGCCGACATGCGCAAGGAAGGCTCCGCATTCGATCTTCCGGTCGCGCTCGGGCTGCTCGGTTGTCAGGGAACGTTCTTCGGCAAAATTCTGGACGATTATGTTTTTCTGGGCGAGCTTTCTCTCGATGGCAGCGTGCGCTCGGTTCGTGGCGCGCTTTCCGCCGCGCTGGCGGCGCGCGAACGCGGAATAAAAAACGTGGTGGTGCCGGA
>DATLSS010000009.1:0-7226 GCA_035534035.1 Candidatus Acidiferrales bacterium
GCGCGGATAGCTGCCGCGACTCCCGCCTCGTCATTCGACAACGTCACCGCCCAGCCGAGCGCTTTTAACTCCGCGGCGCTGTTGGCCATCAAGACAGGCAGTCCCGCGAATTCGAGCATGTCGCGGTCGTTCCAATTATCGCCAATCGCCATGAGTTCCTCGCGCCGAATACCGCGCCGCCTCGCCCACTCCGCCAGCGCCGCGCCCTTCGAACATCCGCGCTCGATCACGTCGAGAATGCTCAAGTCGCGCTGCTCATATTCCGTCAGCGCCGTCGAAAAATCGTTCGCGCGCTGCATGGACTTGAGAGCCAAATGCGCCGCGCGCATCCGCGCCACCGAGCCAACAAACATCACTTGAATCGGATCTTCATCGAGGCTGTCTTCCAGCGGCACGCATTCGGCGATGAATTCGCGGTTGCGCTGGTAATATCCGCCGCTGACAGGATCCTTCCAGTCGATGCGCTCGAAAACCAATTGTCGCTCGCGCACGCGGTCGAAAACCACCGCAGCTCCGGTGCGAAAATCAGCGGTCGCCGCCAGCACCTCGCGTGCAAGCGCCCGAGGCAGCAGATGCCGCAAATGAGTTTCGCCCATTTTCGATTTAATCAGTGCGCCGTTGTTGACCACCAGCGTCAACTCGCACGGCAACTGCTCGGAGATTAGCTTCGCAAAATCGAATCGCCGCCCCGTGACAAGCATGATCTCGATGCCGCGCGCGTGCGCTTCGACGATTGCTTCGCGATTCGCGGCGGGCAATTCGTGGCGGCTGTCGAGCAGCGTGCCGTCAATATCCATGGCAATCAGGCGAATCGGCATCTAACAATTGTACCGTGCCGCTTGCCGCTACGAGCATTTGTTGCTGCGAGGTGTGCTAAACTTTTTCGCTTATGACCAAACCACTGCAGACCACCATCACTCATCTGGAATGTTCCCGTTGCAAGAAAGCTTATCCCCACACTCAGCTGAAAAATCTTTGCGATTGCGGCGGTCCGCTCCTGGCGCGTTACGATCTGAAGGCCGCGAAGAAAACTCTTACACGCGAAGCCTTGCGCTGGCGGGCCTCGACCATGTGGCGCTATGAAGAAGTGCTTCCCTCGCGCGAGCCGGTCACGCTTGGCGAAGGCATGACACCTGTGCTTCACGCGAAACGTCTCGGCGCGTCCATGGGCTTGCGCAATCTCTATATCAAGGACGAAGGCCTCAACCCCACGGGCTCATTCAAAGCCCGCGGTCTTTCCGCCGCCGTCAGCCGCGCAAAAGAACTGGGCGTCAACGTTCTGGCGACACCAACGGCAGGGAATGCGGGTGGCGCGCTTGCCGCTTACGCCGCGCAGGCCGGAATTCCGTGCGTGATTGTGATGCCCGCGGACACGCCTCTCGCCAACGAAATGGAATGCCGCGCATTTGGCGCGGACGTGCGCAAGCTCGACGGCCTGATCTCCGACTGCGGCAAATACGTCGCCGAAAATAAAGAGAAGAACGGTTGGTACGAAGTCACCACGCTCAAGGAGCCGTATCGCATCGAAGGAAAAAAAACCATGGCCTACGAGCTGTGGGAGCAATTCGACGGCGAGCTTCCCGACGTGATTGTTTATCCGACTGGCGGCGGCGTGGGCATGATCGGCATGTGGAAAGCCTTCGAGGAAATGGAAGCGATGGGCTGGATCGGGAGCGAGCGGCCGCGCATGGTCACGGTGCAAGCCGCGGGGTGCGCGCCCATCGTCGACGCATTTGAGAAAGGAGCCGACAGCGCGCCGATGTGGCCGAACGCCGCGACGATTGCTTCTGGGTTGCGCGTGCCGAAAGCGATTGGCGATTTTCTGATCCTTCAGGCGATTCGCGAAAGCAAAGGCACAGCCATTGCCGCAACCGACGACGAGATTCTCAGCACCTCGAAAGAACTTGCCGCGAAGGAAGGCATTTACGCGGCACCCGAGGGAGGCGCAACAGTTGTCGCCGCGCGCAAGCTCGCAGAGAAGAAATGGATCAACCCCGATGAGACCGTCGTGCTCTTCAACACGGGCTGCGGCTACAAGTACAACGAAGCCTGGCAAAAAGTGCTGAAGAATAGTTGACACTCAAGAGTTCGAAATCGGCAGCTAAAAACCAAAGGCGGAAGAAGCACGGTGACGGAACGGCTGTATTACAACGATCCATTTCTGCGCGAATTCGACGCACAGGTGCTCGCTTGCGAACCTGAAAACGCGCGCTGGCGCGTGCGCTTGGATCGCACCGCGTTTTACCCCACTTCGGGCGGCCAGCCATTCGACACGGGCCGCTTGGACGCTGCCACGGTCGTCGAAGTGCTCGACGCCGAAGATGACGAAATCACGCATTTCACGGACCAGCCCGTCGCGGCGGGCGCGATTCACGCTGCAATCGACTGGCCCCGCCGATTCGATCACATGCAGCAACACACCGCTCAGCACATGCTCTCCGCCGCGTTCATCGAACTGTTCAGATTTCAAACTGTTTCGTTCCATCTCGGCCGCGACATTTCCACCATTGACCTGGCCACGCAAACCGTCACGCCAAGCCAGCTCGAAGAGGCCGAGCGTCGCGTGAACGAAATTATCTTCGATGACCGTCCCATTGCAGTGCGCTACGGAACCGCCGAAGAACTCGCGGCGCAGGGCATTCGCAAGAAAGTTGACCGCGAAGGCACTCTGCGTGTCATCGACATCGAGGCTTTCGATCGACAGCCATGCGGCGGCACTCATCTGGCGCGCACAGGCCAGGCGGGAATGCTGCTCATGCGCAAGTGCGAGCGTCAAAAACAGAATTGGCGTGTCGAATTCGTCGCGGGTTGGCGGGCCCTTGCCGCCGCGCGCGGAGACTTCGCAGCTCTGCGCCAAGCCGCCGAGCATCTTGGTTGCGGAATGTCTGAGCTGCCGGAAAACGTGCGTAAAATCCAAGAAGAGCGTCGCACCAGCCAGCGCGATGTGAAAAAATTAGCCGCGCGCCTCGCGGAACTCGAAGCGGCGGATCTGCTCGCGCGAAACACCGAACCTTCTCACGACGGCAAGCGCAGGATCATTGTATTTATTTCCGATGATGCAGCCTCCAGCTACCTCGCCATGCTCGCCGCCAAAATCGTCGCAACGCCGAACGTGCGCGTGATTCTCGCAAGCCGCGCAGCATCGGCAATGGTCCTCGCGCAATCAGCGGGTCTCGACGCCGACATGGGAGCGCTGCTGCGCGAATTGCTCGCGTCCGTTGGCGGCAAGGGCGGCGGCAGCAAAGTCTTCGCGCAGGGAACCGCGCCTGAAGTATCAGTGCTCGATGGTGTCATCAGCGCCGCCCGAGTGCGCCTCTGAGAAAGCGCGGGCGTGTTCATTTGGCGCTTGCGGCCGCCTTTGCTAAACTAATTTCGCTCGGTGGGCGGCTAGCTCAGCTGGGAGAGCATCGCGTTCGCAACGCGGGGGTCGGGGGTTCGAATCCCCTGCCGTCCACCAATTCTTTTTGGGCCCCAATCGGGGAGTAGGGTTGTCTCTGCGTTCTTTGCGCCTCTGCGGTGAACCATCTTTGATTGCACACGCGACCCCTCGCACGACGTGCGTGTGTATAATGCCGCGATGCTGCGCCGCGCCGGGCAAATCGCCCAATGGTTCCTTGGTCCCGAGTCGGGAACCTTCGGCCATCTTGGCCCGCGTTGGATTTTCCTTCGTGCACTGGGCGTAATTTTCTTCTCCGCATTTTACTCGCTCGTCTTTCAAGCCAAAGGCCTCATCGGCCCCAACGGCATTCTCCCCGCGAATGTTTATATCAATGCCGTTGGCCACTCGGTCCACGGTCTCACGAAATTCTGGTTTGTGCCTTCGGTACTCTGGGCGAGCTCGACGGATCATGCGCTCATTGCCGTCTGCGGGATCGGCATGGTCGCCGCGGTTCTGCTCTTCCTGAATTTCTGGCCTCGCGCCATGACGGCCATTTGTTTCATCTGCTTTTTGTCCTTCATCGCCACGCTACAGGATTTTGCCAGCTACCAATCTGACGGCATGCTCCTCGAAGCGGGATTCCTCTGCTTGTTTTTTGCGCCCCGTGGCCTGCGTCCGCGTTGGGGCGAACTATCGCCTCCTTCCCGAGCCTGTTTGTGGCTGCTCCTCTGGGAGTGGTTCCGGATTTACTTCGAATCAGGCATTGCCAAAATAACTGGCGGCGATCCCGAATGGCGTCATCTGACCGCGATGTACGAGTATTACCAAAACGGCCCGCTGCCCACGTGGATCGGCTGGTATGTGCAGCACGCGCCGTATTGGTTTCACTGGCTGACGGCGCTTGCGACGCTCGTCATGGAACTCGGCATCGTGCTGATGCTCTTTATGCCACGCCGTCTCCGCCTCATCTGCTTTTTTATCGTCACGCCGTGGGAAATCGGCGTGATCCTCACGGCGAATTACGCGTTCCTGAATTACCTCGTACTCGCACTCGGTTTCCTGTTGCTCGACGACCAATTCCTCGTGCGCGTCGCGCCGCGCAACTGGTTCCCGAAATACCATGTGATGGTGGCAATGCGCGCGGAAGATGGTGAGGAGCAAGTTGCCGCCATCGCCGAAACCCCAGTTTCTCTTTTTGCGCCCCCAGAGCCCGGGCCGCTGCAAGCCGCGGTGTCTCTGCCGAAGACAAGGGATGGGTCGGCAGCTTCGCCCACGCAAGCAAATAGCCTAAGAAGTGCAATTTGGCGCTTCTTTGCGCCCGTGCGCATGACCATCGCGGGAATCTGCTTCGCCTGGATTTTCTATGCGACATCAGCGCAACTCGCTTGGATGTTGTTTCCCGGCTCGCCGCTGCCGCAGTGGCCCGTGCAGGCGATTGAACCTTTTCGCATCGCCAATCAATACGGACTGTTCGGCTCGATGACGCGCGGCCGTTACGAAATCGAATTTCAAGGTTCAAATGACGCTGGCAAGACCTGGACCGCGTACCCGTTTCGGTACAAGCCGCAAGCGCTGAATGAAGCTCCGCGCATTTACGCGCCGTATCAGCCGCGTTTCGATTGGAATCTGTGGTTCGCGTCGCTGGGAAGCTGGCAGCAATATCAATTCGTGGTGAGCACGGAAGAGGCGCTGCTCGACAACAGCCCCGAAGTCCTTTCGCTCTTCGCGCGCGATCCGTTCCCCGACGGTCCGCCGCAGGAAATTCGCGTCGTCATCTGGCAGTACTGGTTTACGACTTTGGATGTGAAGCGCCAGACAGGCGACTGGTGGACGCGCAAATTGCTGGGATTGTACGCCCCGACGCTCGTCCGCGAATCCAACGGACGATTCGGCGTTGTGCAATTTCCAGGGCCTTTGCCGCCTCACGATTGACGTCGGAGCCACAGACGAACTCGGCCAGTTCCCACAACACTTTCCTTGGCAATCTCACGGGCGTATCATGCTTCCGCTAAATTCAACGCGGGGGCTCGTATGAATCGTGATTCGTCTTTCGTCAAAATGCGCGCGGCAATGATAGCTGGCACTACGATTTGTTTGGCGCTCGTCCTGAGCGGTACTGCGCACGCCGCGCCGGGATTTACGCTCGAGCAGGTGATGAGTTCTCCGTTTCCCGACGAGCTTGTCGCGGCGCGCACTGGCGAGCGCATCGCCTGGGTATTCAATATTCGAGGTGTTCGCAATGTGTTCGTCGCGGACGGGCCGGACTTCAAGGCTCGCCAGGTCACGCACTACACCGAGGACGACGGCCAGCCGATTGCCAGCCTGCGCCTCACGCCCGACGGAAAAACAGTCGTCTACGCGCGTGGCAGCGAGACGAATTCCGCCAGCGAGGTCGCCGATCCCACTAGCAATGTCCAGAAGCCCGATCAACAGGTGTGGGCTGCCGATGTGGACACAGGCCAGCCACGTCTGCTCGGCGACATGAATTGCGGCCGTGAAGATTGCGAGGACATCGCGATTTCTTCCGACGGGCAAAATGCCGTGTGGCCTGCACGGGACAACCTTTGGATCGCGCCCGTTTCAGGTGCGACGCAGGCAAAAGAGCTCTGCTACGTGCGCGGCACGAACCTTGATCCGCAGTGGTCTCCCGATGGCCGCGAAATTGCTTTCACCAGCGAGCGCGGCGACCACAGTTTTATCGCGATCTATGACTTCGGCCAAAGCGTGCTGCGCTATCTCCAGCCAAGCGTCGATCGCGACAGCTTGCCCAGATGGTCGCCCGACGGCACGAAAATCGCATACGTCAAAATGGACGGCCTCGAGCGCGGTCTGCCGCTGATTCCTCTGCGCCCGCAACCCTGGTCCATCTGGGTCGGCGATGCAACCACTGGGAAGGCGTCCGAAATCTGGAAAAGCGGCGACACGATGGACGATTCGATCCCGCGTCTAACGGAGTCGGATTCTTTTCACTTCGTCGCGGGCAATCGCATTGTTTTCGCGTCCGAAAAAGACGGTCGGAATCATCTCTATTCGATTTCCGCGGATGGCGGCGAAGTAAAACTGCTCACTCCGGGCGATTTTGATGTGAAGGATGTCACGCTCAGCCCTGACGGGAAAACAATTCTCGAATCGTCGAATCAGAACGACGTAGACCGCCGCCACATCTGGAAAGTCGGCGTTGACGGCGGCACACCGCAGGCGCTGACGCAGGGCGAGACAATCGAATGGATTCCAGTGGAAACAGGCGACCGGAAATTTCTGCTCTGTCTCGGATCGAGCGCCACTTCACCTGCGATGCCGTACCGAATTACGAAAAGCGGCCGCGAAATGATCGCGCGGGAAGAATTGCCCGCGGATTTCCCATCGAGCCGGCTGGTCGCGCCCAAACAGGTGATTTTCAAGAGCGAAGACGGCCTCGAGATCCACGGACAGCTCTTTGTTCCGCGCGGTAGAACGGCGGCTGGCCCCGCGCTGGTTTACATCCACGGTGGCTCAATGCGCCAGATGATGCTGGGCTTCCATATGATGGACTACTACCATTACGCCTACTCGGAAAATCAGTATTTGGTTAGCCTGGGTTTCGTCGTGCTTTCCGTCAACTACCGCACCGGCATCATGTACGGCCGCGCGTTTCGCGAACCGGCAAACGCGGGCTGGCGTGGCGCGTCGGAATATAACGACATCGTGGCGGCGGGCAAGTATTTGCAGGATCTTCCCATTGTTGATCGCGACAAAATCGGCTTGTGGGGCGGCTCGTACGGCGGATTCTTGACGGCGATGGGACTGGCGCGAAACTCCGATATTTTCAAAGCGGGCGTCGACATGCACGGCGTACACGACTGGTCGG
>DATLSS010000010.1:0-7616 GCA_035534035.1 Candidatus Acidiferrales bacterium
AAAGGCCGCCAGATAACGAATTTCAGCTCTCAACAAATTTTTGAGTTTCATTGGTCGCCGGACGGTAAGACCCTTGGGGTCCGCCGCTTCCACACCGATTCCGACGTTGTACTGCTGCATGATTCCGGGTCTTCACCACAGTAGACGAGTCAGACCGCTCGCCGTTTGTGCTTTGTGTGTTCGGTTCCCGCGACAGCGCAATGCACGCAGAGAAAAATTGTGAAGGAACAGAAAAATACTCGAAGTCAAGGATTTTCGTTCGTCAAGGACAGCAACTTCACGCTGTGGAAAAACTGTGAATCACCTGTGAATGGCGCGCGCCATGTTCGTTTAGTTTTCTCTTGCTCCTTTGCTTCCGTTTAGGCAGAATCCGCGCTCGCACTTGAAGGAGTGCAGAGAGCTTGTAGCTCCTCGGCAGTCTCGTGATGGCACCCGCGTGGGGCGGAAATTGTGTCACGAGACTGAATTATAGGACAGCTCGACAAAACCACCCCAACGGGGTAGGTTTTTCACAGCATTTCCACGGGCGTGGAAATCGACGGGGTCTTATTGCTACTGTGAATGCCTGGGACAAAATTCTCCAACTGATGGAGCGGCGGGTTAACGCTCATAGTTTCTCTACCTGGTTTCGACCTACGCGGTTGGAATCGGCGGAGGAGGGCCGCCTGCTGATTCGCGTCCCCACGGCAATATTCCGCAAACGCTTGACACAGACCTACGGCGACCTGCTCCAAGCGGTGCTTGCTGAGGTAGGCACGCCCAACGCGCGGCTGGAATTCATTTGCGCGGAAAGCGAGCCGGGGAATGGTCCGGCGCCGGCGCAAGCCAAGCTCGATTTCGACTCGGCGAACCACCAACTGAATCCACGATACACGTTTGAAACGTTCGTTGTGGGCAGTAGCAACCAGTTTGCGCACGCCGCGGCACAGGCCGTGGCGGAGCAACCCTCGAAATCGTATAACCCGCTTTTCCTATACGGGGGAGTGGGCTTGGGAAAAACGCACCTGATGCATGCGATCGGGCACGCGATCAAGAGACGCAATCCCGCGGCGCGGCTGATTTACGTTAGCGCCGAAAAATTCACCAACGAAGTAATCGCGGCGGTGCGCTTTGACCGCATGAGCGTGTTTCGCGATCGCTTCCGCACAATGGATATATTGCTGGTGGACGATATTCAGTTCATTGCCGGCAAAGAACGGACACATGAGGAATTTTTTCACACTTTCAACGCTTTGTATGAGCAGCAAAAGCAAATCGTGATTTCCTCGGATTGCCCGCCCAAAGAAATTTCCGCGATTGAAGAGCGGCTGCGTTCCCGCTTTGAATGGGGGCTGATCGCGGACATTCAACAGCCTGACCTTGAGACTAAAATCGCCATTTTGCAAAGAAAAGCGGAGAGCGAACAGGTCAAAATTGGCGAAGACGTCGCGGAATTCATCGCGCGCTCGATCAAATCGAACATTCGCGAGCTTGAAGGTGCGCTGATTCGGTTGCTGGCGTATGCGTCGCTCACAGGGGTGGAGCTTAGCGTCGCGACGGCACAACAAGTTTTGAAGAATTTAATCGACACCCAAGAGAAAAAAATATCGATCGAGCAGATCCAGCGGCGCGTGGGCGAGCATTTCGGAATGCGCGGACAAGACTTAAAGGTCCGCAGCAACTCGAGAGAGATCGCATTCCCGCGCCAGGTGGCCATGTACATGGTGAAGCAACTCACGTCGGCGTCGCTGCCGGAAATCGGGCGTCAGTTCGGCGGAAAGCATCACACCACCGTGCTGCATTCAATTCATAAGATCGAGAACCTACGCCATACCGATAAAGAATTGAACAAGACGATCAACAGGCTACTCGACTCGTTCGGATAGGGTTGAAGGGGTTTTCCGCAGCCGTGATTCCCGCGGCATGTGAATTTCGCGTGAATTCATCGTTGCCCGCCTCCCCTGGACAGGTTTCCTCACTGGCGCGCAAATGTCCACAAGCATCAAGGGCCTGCAAGGTGGGTAAGCGAAGTGGTATGGCGGGATTTCCGAAAAACCCACAGCTGCGGCGGCTACTACGGTATTCCCTTCTTTATTCAAATAAAGAAAAGAAGTAAAGTACAGCGCAGCAAAACGCAGCCGACGAGGAAAACGCGCGATGGAATTTAGTGTAAAAAGAAGCGATTTGCTCGACGAATTGGATCTGACGCAGGGCGTGATCGAGCGCAAGACGACGATCCCCATTCTTTCGCACCTTCTTTGCGAGGCGAAAGGCAATCGTTTGTTCATCACCGCCACGGATCTTGAGTTGAGCATTCGCACGTCGTGTGAAGCCAAGGTGAAGAAAGAGGGCGCGGGCACAATTCCCGCAAAGAAACTCCTTGATTTGGTGCGTCTGCTTCCCGAGGGCGAAATTCGTTTTAAGTTGCTCGACAATCACTGGGTGCAGATTGTTTGCGACCGCAAGTCGTATAAGATGGTCGGTATGTCGAGAGAGAATTTTCCGGCGCTGCCCGAGTTTCCCCGCACGCTCGTCAAGTTGCCGGCGAAACTATTTTCCAGCTTAATCTCAAAGACAATCTTTGCGATTTCACAGGAAGAGTCGCGGTACACGTTGAATGGAGCGCTCGTCGTGTTGAATCCGACCACTCTAACGATGGTTGCGACGGACGGCCACCGCCTGGCCATGGTGGAGATGAGCCACAAACTTACCGGGCTGCCCGGAGAAGTTCGTGTCCTTGTGCCAAAGAAGGCAATGACGGAAGTGCAGCGCTTGTGTATGGAAGTCGGCGACGATGCGGAAATGGAATTTGCACAGGATGAAAGCCACCTCTTCTTTCAATTCGGCGGGCGGTTGCTGACATCTCGTAAATTGACGGGGACGTTTCCGAATTACGAGGCCGTGCTACCGCGCGAGGTCAACAAGACCGTCGTGCTCGAGCGTGGCGAACTGCAAGACGCGTTGCGCCGCGTTTCGCAGCTCGCCGACCAGCGCTCGCACGCGGTGAAGTTCATGCTGGCGAAAGAAGGCGTTGAAATTTCGGCCTCGAGTCCGGAATACGGCGAAGGAAAAGAAACGATCGACAAGGAATTCAAGGGCGATCCCGTCACCATTGGTTTCAATGCGCAGTACCTGCTCGATTTCCTTGCGGCTGCGGCTGACGGACCAATCTCGGTCGAGTTGAAGGACGACCAGTCCGCCGGCCAACTGCGCCCTCTCGCCGATGAGTCCTGCCGCTACCGCTATGTCGTCATGCCAATGCGCATTTGAAGCATCCAACGATCATTGCCGCCTAGCTGTTTCGCGAAAATCAACACCGCCGCCCGCATCCAATCTCCACAAACAAAGTTCTGAAAAAAGATCTCTCCCTGACCGTGAGGACAGGGGATTTGTTGAGGACACTCGCGCTACGATGAAGTCTCCCTAATGGCCGATTGCGCTTAGGCTAGAGAAGGCAAGGGGCCTCTGACGGACACGTTTCTCTCAACCTTGTTTTGCGAGGCGTACCGCGGAGGATGGCGGGGTGTCGATGAAATTCAGTTTTAATCTTGGGCCTTCCGCAGAAGAGGCTGAGAAAGCGGCCGCGGTCGAGGAAGAATCGAAAGCCGCAACCACGCTCAATTATTGGTGCCGGAAATTCGGCGATCCGGAACTGGACGAGATCGTCGAAGACCACCGCGCGTGGGTCGAATCGCGCGGCGAGGCCGGCAGAAAAGCTGATCTCATCGGCGCGAATTTCGAAGGCGTCGACTTGATGGGCGCTGAGCTGCCCGGGGCAAACCTGTTGCGCGCAAATTTGAAGGGCGCGGATCTACTGCTCGCCGATTTGCGCGGCGCGTGCCTGATTGAAGCGGACCTGAGCGAAGCGAACCTCGTCAGCACAAATTTGCGCGGCGCGAGTTTGGCGGGCGCGAACTTGGTGAATGCGACGGGTCTGGTGGCGCGGCAACTTGCGGGCGCGAGCCTTTTCGGCGCAGATCTGCCCGAATCAATTTATCCTTTTGAAGGACTGGCAAAAATCTCTGCGGTGTCCAGAATTCTGCGCGTTCTTATGGTGGCGATGACGATCGTGTGCGCTCTCGTGTGGCTGATCGTTGCCAGAACGAAGGACGTGCAACTCCTCCGAGATTCCCCGGCTCTCGGCACCGCAGTGCCTACGCTCGCTTTTTACTTGATCGCGCCGCTGCTGCTCGCAGGGGCCTACATCGGTTTCCATTTCTTTCTGCAACGATTGTGGGATGCCCTCGGCGAATTGCCCGCCGTGTTTCCGGACGGCCGGAGGATTGCGGAATATGTTCCGGCTTCAGTGATCGCTCTCGCGCCGGCGCGGATCGACGAACTGGATGCGGAGCGGGCGTCCCTGCGCTTTTTGCAGCGAATAATTTCGAAGCTGGTGGCTTATTGGATGATTCCGGCCACACTTGTTTTGTTGTGGGCGCGCTACCTGACGGAACAAGATTTGCGCGGCAGCCTGCTGCAAATATTTTTCATTCTGCTCGCGGCGGCAATGAGCGGATTTCTGCCGGGTAACGCGACCAGCATATTTATGCCATTACGGCGTGATCCGAGCGAGGCGAAACAATTCGCAACGCCCTGGCAAAGTGGTCGGTTCACGGCTCTGACGCTTGGCGCTTGTTTGCTCTTGCTAGTGCTTTCCATCGGCGCCATTTTGGGCGCTCCACGCGGAAATGGACGTGCGCCGGACTTGAGTCCATCTAGTTTTCGCCGATGGAGTGCCGACATTTTCTGGCTCGTGGGTTACGACCCGTTTCCTGACGTCACGGGCGCGCGCATTTCCGCGGCACCGGCGGGCTGGTCCGGAAAGGACGAGGATTTAAGACTGGTAAAGGGTGCGCGGCTGAACTATGCGAGCTTACGCTACGCACGGGGATCTCGCGCATTCTTCGCCGATGCATGGATGCAGAATGCCGATTTGCATGGCGCATATCTTTCGCAGGCTGATTTTCGTGGCGCGAATCTGGGACACGCGAATTTCGATTCGGCGGTTCTCGATCAGGCAAACTTGGCGGGCGCGGACCTCGCATATGTTTCTTTGACCGGCGCCGTTCTGGTGAACACAAGGTTCGACGGCGCGAATATGTACGGCGCCAAGTTGATGGATGCGCAACTCGAGCGCGCGAGCCTTGAGAAAACGGATCTGCGAAACGCCGATCTCGATGACGCGGAGATGAATCAGGCGGATTTTCGCGGCGCGTATCTTGGATCCGCGAAATTCTCGGGCGCAAAACTCGAGAACGCGATATTTAACGGAGCATTCCTCGATACTGCGAATTTTCGCGGCGCGGACCTACGCAGCGCGGTTTTTCCAGGAGCGATTCTCGGCGGGGCTGAATTGAATGGTGCAAATCTCGACGATGCTGATCTTCGCGGCGCGCTCGCGATTTCCGCCGTGCAGATTTGCTCGGCCGCAAGCCGGCAGGGGCTCCTGATGGACGCGAACATCGAGCAACAAGTTACGGCTCTCTGTGGCAGCGCGCACTAAGAATGTGAAGTTATTTGGTTTTAGGGACTGGCGGCGCGGGTTGGTCGGGGCGGGCGAATTCGAAAATTCCGTGGGGATCGTCGGCGAGTAGTAAGCGATGCGGTTCGACGAGGATTGACGTCGCCGCCAAATCTTCACCACTGGCTGTGAGCGTGCGGTATTTGCCAATGCGGTTCCCGTCCTTATCAAACTTCATTAAATCGTCACCCAGCGCCACCCACACTTCCTGTGTCGCGGGATCGACGCCGATCGCATTGATCACTTTTTGCAACTCAGGCGTCGTATTCTGCTGATCGAGCCGATAAATGGCGCGACGAATTGCTTGTGCTGTTGGATAGATATCGATCGTCTTGAGTGAAATTTGGTACGCGCTATAGCCGAACGCATCGTATTTGCGGACGGTCGGCTCGGGCATGTAGCTGAACGCGTAGTAGATGTGACTTGCAGGGTCGCTGGCCAGGCGTCCGATATTGAGCAAGCGATTCAGTTGCGCGTGCTCCGCCAAGTCGGAAAGATCGCCGAATTCGCGCAGATCCTTGCCCGTCATGCCGTAAACCGTGACAAGCTCGCCGGACTTCATGGCAGCGACAGCGATTTCGCCCGTGGGCAGCGCGACAACCGAAGTGGGCGCTTCTACCGGAATGGACAGCGCGAGCCTGCCGTCGTGCGTGTACACCTTCACCGCGTTGGCGCCGCGATCCGCGACGTAAACACGGCCCGAAGCGTCCACATCCATATCCTCGCCATAGACAATTGCCGCCGGGCCGGTCGCCTCTTTGGGAATTTGTCCGAGGAAAGTGTTGTCGGCGGCGTAAACCTGTACAGCCGGCTCCGTTGTCGAAAGGAAGTAGTACCGACCTGAGGCATCATGCCTGATTGCTTGGATGCCCGGGCCAATGTCGGGAAAAAGCCGCGCGCGCGCCGTAATTTCGATCTCCATGTCGTCGCCCTGCGCGCGGGAATTTCGTGGCGCCAGGAAGAGAAAGGCCGCACAGGCAGCCATGGCTGCTACGGCGGCAATTACGGCTTGGCTGGGACGAGTTTTCATGATCAAGAATTATACACGGCGCGTACGGTCAAATGAGATGCACAGCGGCACGTTTAGGGTTTACACGCAGTACGTAAATTATTCGGCGCGGAAGACGAGCGGCTCGATGGAACGGGCATGTCCGGAAGATTCATCCACGTCAATACGCACAGCGTGCATCTGCACATCGCCCTCGGCCACTTCAAAGCGCGCAGGGAGCCCGTTCAGGAAGCGTTCGATGATGCCTTCCTTGCCCATGCCAATGATGGAATCGTGCGGCCCGGTCATGCCGACATCGGTGATAAAAGCCGTGCCTTTGGGCAGCACGTGGGCGTCTGCTGTGGCGACGTGTGTGTGCGTGCCGACGACGGCGGAAACCTTGCCATCCAGGAACCAGCCCATGGCCTGCTTCTCGGAAGTCGTCTCTGCATGCATATCCACCAGAATCACTTTCACTTCGGGAGGAACGCGGGCAAGTTCGCGCTCCGCGGCGCGGAACGGGCAGTCGAGAGGGGTCATGAACGTGCGTCCCTGCAGATTCAACACCGCGTAGCCGACCCCGGCGCGCGACGTGCCGACGTAAAGCCCGCTGCCCGGCGCGCCATTCGGGAAATTTGCCGGTCGTAGCAGCCGGGGCTGATGCGGCAAATAGTCGAGAATTTCTTTGCGATCCCAGATATGATTCCCGCCGGAAAGCACTTCGGCGCCCGAGGCGAAAAGATCATCAGCCAGCCGAGGTGTAATGCCGAAACCCGAGGCGGCATTTTCACAATTCACAATAGCAAGATCGATCTCTTGCTGCGTGATGATGTCCGCGAGATGGTCGTGCACGATGCGCCGGCCGGGGGAGCCTACGATGTCTCCTACAAAAAGAATTCGCATGAGTTAGAAGTTGGATGCTAGGGGTTGGAGGCCAGGAAAGACAACCAAAATTTATAAAATCCTTTCCGCTCGGCACCTGCTCCGAAAAAAGCGGAGCGGTCCACTTCGCCGTACGCAGCTAGGCCCCTGAACCCCTGATCTAAGTGGGCGCCCAACGCCTGCCTTTAGGCTTTCCTGGCCCGATTGCTCGAGAGAGGACATGCACACCGGCAGGACGACAAGGAC
>DATLSS010000011.1:0-3840 GCA_035534035.1 Candidatus Acidiferrales bacterium
AATTGTACGGATTGCGCGCGCCGCCAATCTTGGAGCGTTGCAGCTCCACGGAGAGGAATCGCCGGCCACGGTGGAACGCCTAGCGAGGGAATATCCCGTCATCAAGGCGTTCCGCGTGGGACCGCGATTTCGAGCGAGTGAACTGAAGAAATATCCAGCCGCAGCGGGATTTTTGCTCGATGGCTACGATGCGGAGCATCGCGGGGGAACGGGCGAAAGCTTTAACTGGGACATTGCGCGCAAGGCGAAGCGGTATGGGGTTGTGATTTTAGCCGGCGGCTTGCGTGCGGAGAATGTCGCTAAGGCGATACGGCAAGGGAAGCCTTTCGCAATTGACGTTTGCAGCGGGGTCGAAACGCGGCCGGGGAAAAAGGACGTGAAAAAAGTGAAGCAATTGATGGCGAGAGTCAAGCGAGCGCGCCGAGGAGACGCATGATCACAAAAATGGAGATCGTGCCCGACGCGCGCGGTCGATTTGGGGCGTACGGCGGACGATATGTTCCCGAGACGCTGATGGCGCCGCTCGAAGAACTGGAGCGGGCGTACAACGAAGCACGCGCGGATGCGAGTTTTCAGAAAGAGCTTGACGATATGCTTCGGGACTTTGCGGGGAGGCCGACTCCGCTGCAATTTGCTTCGCGGCTGACCGAGCATCTGGGTGGGCCGCGTATTTATTTGAAGCGGGAAGACTTGCTACACACGGGGGCGCACAAAATTAACAATTGTCTGGGGCAGGGGTTGCTGGCCGCACGAATGGGGAAACGACGCGTCGTGGCGGAGACAGGCGCTGGGCAGCATGGCGTGGCGACCGCGACAGTAGCCGCCCGGCTTGGCCTCGAATGTACGGTTTACATGGGCACGGAGGACATGGAGCGGCAGAGGTTAAATGTTTTCCGCATGCGGCTTCTGGGTGCCGAAGTGCGTGGCGTCGATGCGGGAAGCAAAACGCTCAAGGATGCAATCAACGAGGCCATGCGCGATTGGGTGACAAACGTGCGCTCAACGCACTACTTGCTGGGATCCGTGCTGGGAGCGCATCCGTATCCAGCGATGGTGAGGGACTTCCAAAGCGTAATCGGAAAAGAGGCTCGTGCGCAGATTTTGCAAGCGGAAAAGCGGCTGCCCGATTGGCTTTTTGCGTGCGTCGGTGGTGGGTCTAACGCGATTGGACTGTTTAATGATTTTCTGGATGACGCGGATGTGAAAATGGTGGGCGTCGAAGCCGGAGGACGCGGAGTGGGAATCGGCGAGCATGCGGCGAGGCTGGCTGCCGCGGAAGGATTTTCAGGAGCGAAGCCCGGCGTGCTCCAAGGGACATACACGTACGTGTTGCAAACACTCGACGGGCAGGTTTCGACAACGCATTCGGTCTCGGCGGGGCTCGATTACCCCGCAGTCGGGCCGGAACATGCGTGGCTCGCGGACCGCGGGCGCGCAGAGTACAAAGCGGTGGGAGACGAGGACGCAATCGAGGCCGTGAAGACCCTCGCGACAATCGAGGGAATTATTCCCGCCCTGGAATCGGCGCACGCACTGGCGGAGTTGATGCACCGCGCTCCGAAGATGAAGGGCGACCAGCTCGTAATTTTGAATGTTTCCGGGCGCGGCGACAAAGATATGGAGATCCTGGCGCGATATGTCTGAGCTGGCAGCGAAAGCAAGTACCACGGTGCAAACGCGTATCGGGAAGCGATTCGAACAGCTGGCACGCTGGGGCGAGCTGGGATTGGTCGCGTATATCACCGCCGGCGATCCGTCGCTTGCCGCGACAGGAGAGATTGTGCTTGCCGCGGTCGAAGCAGGCGCTGACGTGATTGAATTGGGCGTGCCATTCAGCGATCCGGTGGCCGACGGACCGACGATCCAACGCGCCAGTGAGCGCGCATTGCGCGCCGGCACGACGCTGGCACGCGTGGTGGATTTGGTCGCGACGCTTCGAGAAAAGACTGACGTGGCGATCGTGCTCTTCAGCTACTTCAATCCGATTTTGCAGATGGGTTTGGAGGTTTTCGCATCGCGGGCCGCGGCGGCGGGCGCCGACGGTGTACTCGTCACCGACATGACTCCGGAGGAGGCAGGCGAACATTGCGCGGCGATGCGCGCGCACGGGCTAGATACGATATTTCTGGCGGCGCCAACCTCGACCGATGAACGTTTGAAACGGATTGTCAGCGCATCGAGCGGATTTTTATACATGATTTCGCGAACGGGCGTAACGGGCGCGAAGGAGTCTTTGCCCGAGGAATTGCCGGCGATGGTGAGACGGGCGCGCAAATTCACATCGCTGCCGATTGCCGTTGGATTCGGGATATCGTTGCCGACCCAGGTGACCGTGCTCGGAGGAATCGCGGATGCGGTTGTCGTGGGGTCGGCGCTGGTTGCGGAAATAGAAAAGGCTACGACGACGAGTTTGGCGGCGACGGCGGTGGCTGAACGTATTCGACTGCTGAAGAACGCGGCGCGGCATGGAGTTAGCCGGCGGGAAGCAAATTTGTGAGCGGCAGCTTATGAGTGAACTGGCATCATGGCTCCAGTTGTCAGGCAATATGTGGTTTAGGTCATGAGCGATCCCCCGCCGTTTAGCCGCGTTGCAATCATTGGCACTGGATTGATCGGGGCCTCGTTCGCCCTGGCCCTGCAAAAGGCTTATCCCCAAATCTCCATTGTGGTTTACGACAAGCCCGAAATTCTGCGGCGAATCCGCGCAGAAGATTTTGGCTGGGAAATTGGGGAAGGCATTGCCGCCACGGTCCGTGATGCGAACTTAGTTTACCTGGCATTGCCAATTGGGACGGCAATCGAGTTGCTGCCGTCGATTGCCGCCGAATGTGATGCAGAATCGCTGGTGACTGACGCGGGCAGTACAAAGGCGGCGATTTGCCGCGTGGCGGAAGGTGAATTTCGGAACAGCGCGAAGTTTCTGGGAGGGCATCCGATTGCAGGGAAAGAAGTCTCTGGAATCGACAATGCGGACGCAGCGCTCTTCCGCGGTACCCGCTACGTGCTGATCGGCAATCAACGCGAGAACGATACACGCATAACGCGGTTCACTGAATTAGTGCGCGCTATTGGCGCTGAGCCAGTTTGGAGCGACGCGGATACGCACGACTGGGCAGTGGCGGTTGTGTCGCAGATGCCGCAACTACTTGCGGTGGCGCTCGCCCGGGTGATTGCCGACGAGACGGACGAGACGGGCTTGCCCATGTCGCTGGCTGGCAGCGGCCTTTGCGACCTTCTGCGGATTGCGGGAAGTCCATATTCCATGTGGCGCGATATCTGTTTGACGAATGCGGACAACATCGGACGTTCACTGGATCGCGCGTCGCAGGCGATCGACTTTCTTCGCAGCCACCTGACGAGCCGCGAACTTGAACAAGAGTTCCGCGCGGCAAACGAGCTGTACAAACTGCTGCACAACAACCGCCGCAATTTGCAGTAGACTTCCTTCTGACTATTAGAAGTTGTCTGTGTGCATTGCATCGACCGGAGGTGCAATCGAATGGATAAGCGCGTGGCAAACGCAGACGTGGCCATTGAACGCGTGCAGGATGGCGCAACGATTCTGGTCGGTGGATTTGGGATGTGCGGCGTGCCGGAAAACCTGCTGCGAGCGTTGAAAAAGCGCGGAACCAGGAATTTGACGCTGGTTTCGAATAACGCCGGCACGGACAATTTCGGGATCGGATGGCTGCTCGAATCGAAACAAGTGAAGAAGATGATCGCGAGTTACGTGGGAGAAAACAAGCGCTTCGAGCGGCTGGCACTCACCGGGGAAATCGAAGTTGAGTTGAATCCGCAGGGGACGCTTGCGGAGCGGATTCGCGCGGGCGGCGCTGGAAT
>DATLSS010000012.1:0-5869 GCA_035534035.1 Candidatus Acidiferrales bacterium
CTGATCGGGGCGCGACCGCAGTTCTCCTTGCTGCCCGAAAATACTCCTTCGACGCTCACTCTGATTGTGCTTTACCTACGTCAAAAAAGTATCTGACCAGAACCGCAGCCCAACCTTGCTCGTTGGTGTATTCTGTCCCGCTATCGTGAGCCTGGGAGAAGTTCGATTCGCAAATATAATCTGGCGCTGATTGGATTTGGAAACGTAGGCAGGGAATTTGTACGTTTGTTAACGGCGAAGGAGGCCGAACTTCGCAAGAATTATGGCATCGAGTGGAATCTCACCGGCGTGGCGTCGCGACGAATTGGCTGGATTGCTGATTCAAATGGCCTCGATCCCTCAGCGGCGCTCGCGCAACGCTGGCCGGAGGCGCGCGGCGGAAACAGTCCAAGAGATGTCCGCGAATGGATCGCCGCGTCGCGAGCGGATGTTGTTTTTGAGACCAGCTCGCTCAATCGCCAGACGGGCCAGCCCGCAATCGATCATCTAAAAGCGGCCTTGGAATCTGGAGCCCACGCCATCAGCGCAAACAAAGGCCCAGTGGTTCACGCGTATCGCGAACTTTGCGAACTGGCGAAGGAAAATGGCCGGAAGTTTTTCTTTGAATCGACGGTGCTGGACGGCACGCCGATTTTCTCCATGTTTCCGCACTGTTTGCCTGCCGTTGAGCTGCGTGGCTTCCGCGGGATTTTGAATTCGACCACGAACGTGGTCCTCACGGAAATGGAAAAAGGCTTGAGCCTCGATCAAGCCGTGAAAAAAGCCCAGGAAATCGGTGTCGCGGAAACGGATCCCTCGGACGATCTGGATGGCTGGGACGCCGCCGTCAAAGTAGCTGCGCTCACGATTGTTCTGATCGGGGTGCCGATCAAGCTCGAAGAAATCGAACGCGTAGGCATTCGCGCTCTGCCACCTGAAAATGTTCGGACAGCGCGCGCGGCCGGCATGAGGTATAAATTGATCTGTCGCGCGGAACGCACTTCCGATGGCCGGGTGCACGCAAGCGTCAAGCCGGAGCAATTGCCGATGAGCGATCCTTTTGCCCTGCTCGAAGGAACGACTTCAGCGGTGCGATTCGACATGGACGTTTTCGGCCTGTCAATCATTGAACATAAGCCGGGAGTAATCGCGACAGCGTATGGCTTGTTCGCAGATTTTATTCGCGCCACGAAAAATTGACTTGCTGCCTCAGGAGAAATTCTGATGAGCACGCCAGCATTTCGCGAAAATGACAAAGCACAGAACGCGTCTCCACTTGATGTGAATTGGGCGCGCGCGCAATTTCCCGCGCTGAAGCAAATGGTCAACGGCCACCCCGCTGCATTTCTCGATGCGCCGGCGGGAACGCAAGTGCCACATGGCGTGATCGACGCCGTCCGCGACTATTTCGAAAATTCGAACGCAAATACGTGCGGCGCGTTCGCGACAAGCCGCCGCACCGACGCAATGATTTCCGCCGCGCGCGCGGCCATGGCCGATTTTTTCAATTGCGACGCGGACGAAGTGTTCTTCGGTCCTAACATGACCACCATCACATTCGCGCTGGCACGCGGAATCGGCCAGGATTTGCGCGCTGGCGACGAGATTGTCGTCACCACTCTCGACCACGATGCGAATGTTGCGCCGTGGCGCGCGCTCGAGGAACGCGGCGTCGTCGTGCGCCAGGTGGACATTCGCGAAGAAGATTGCACGCTCGACATGGAAGACCTCCGGCGGAAAATCACTCCGCGCACCCGGCTCGTCGCCGTAGGTTACGCGTCGAACGCCCTCGGAACCATCAATCCCGTCGCGGAAATCGTGAAACTCGCGCACGAGGGGGGCGCGCTCGCATTCATTGACGCGGTGCATTACGCGCCGCATGGAACGATTGATGTCCGCGCGCTCGATTGCGATTTTCTCGCGTGTTCGCCCTACAAATTCTTCGGCCCGCACATGGGCTGCATTTATGGCAAGCGCGAACTGCTCCTGCGCTTTCGCCCCTATAAAGTGCGCCCCGCGCCCGAAACGCTGCCGGACCGCTGGGAAACAGGCACGCAGCTCCATGAAGGATTGGCCGGCGTTACCGCGGCCATTGAATATTTGGCGGAATTGGGTCGCAAGTGCGACCCAGCTCCAACGGGCACGCGCCGCGCGTCTCTTGTGAGCGCACATCGCGCCATGCGCGAGCACGAAATGAAATTGGCTGCGCGCATGATTCGCGGACTGCTCGAAATTCCGGGGCTGCGCTTCTACGGCATTTCCGACCCTGCGCGTTTTGCCGATCGCGTTCCAACCGTCGGCGTGCGGCTGGCGAATTGCAAGCCGCTCGAAGCCGCGAACTTTCTGGGCGATCGCGGCATTTTCACCTGGGACGGAAATTACTACGCGTTGAATCTCACCGAGCGTCTCGGCGTCGAAAAAGATGGCGGCTTGCTGCGCATCGGCCTCGTGCATTACAACACGGGCGAAGAAGTCGACCGTCTGCTTGCCGCATTGCACGAACTCGCTGCCTCTCGCTAACGGAAAATTCCCAGTCGCCGTCCCCGTCGTCGATAGACCGCTGCAAAATCTGACCATTCCGTTTTCCCTCCGAATCCGTGTATTCTGACGCGTCACCATGACTAAACGTCCAAAACCAATTGTGTTGACTGTGCTCGACGGCTGGGGCTACTCGCCCGAGACGAAAGGCAACGCGATCGCGCTCGCGCGCAAGCCAAATTACGACGCGCTGCTCAAGAAATTCCCGAACGTTCTGATCAACACTTCCGGCCCATTCGTCGGATTGCCGGAAGGCCAGATGGGCAACAGCGAAGTCGGCCACTTGAACATGGGCGCGGGCCGGATCGTGCAAATGGATATAACGCGTCTCGACATGAAGATCGCGTCAGGCGAGTTCTTCAGAGAGCCGCTGTTGCTCGAAGCGATGCAGCGCGGCCGCACCCGGCAATTGCATTTGATGGGCCTGGTCAGCGATGGCGGCGTGCATTCGCATATCAATCATCTGTACGCGTTGTTGCGCATGGCCAAGGAAAACAAAGTTGAGCGCGTCTTCGTCCACGCCTTCACCGACGGCCGCGACACTCCGCCCCATTCAGGCATCGACTTTCTGCAGCATCTCCAAAAGAAGATGCGCGAGCTGGGCGTGGGCCAGATCGCGACAGTCAGCGGCCGCTACTACGCCATGGATCGCGACAACCGTTGGGAGCGCATCGAGCGCGCCTATCGCGCCATCGCGCATGGCGATTCACAAGCGAAATTCGATGATCCCATTGCGGCCATGCGCGCGAGCTACGAAAAATTAGTCACCGACGAATTCGTTGTGCCTGCGGTGATCACCACGAAAGCCGCGCCTGGCAAGCCTGCCGTACCGCGTGCCGTGATTCACGACGAGGACTCCGTGATCTTCTTCAATTTCCGCGCTGACCGCGCGCGCCAAATGACTCGCGCCCTCGCGGAACCCAGCTTCAAGGAATTTGCCGATCCCGAGCGCCCGAAAAATCTTTGCTACGTTGCCTTCACGCAATACGAAAAAACATGGCCGTGGCTGCGTTACATTCAAGGACCGGAAAAGCTGGAGCATATTCTCGCGAACGTGTTCGGCGAAATGGGCTTCAGAAATTTGCGCTGCGCGGAGACGGAAAAGTACGCGCACGTCACTTATTTTTTCAACGGTGGCATCGAGAAGGCATTCCCGGGCGAGGAGCGCATCCTCGTGCCGTCGCCGAAAGTTCCCACGTATGATTTGCAGCCGGAAATGTCCGCCGCCGGCGTGACGGATGCAGTCGTAAAAGCAATCGAGAAAGGCGACTTCGACGCCATCATCATGAATTTTGCAAATGCGGACATGGTGGGGCACACCGGAAATCTCGAAGCGACGATCAATGCAGTCGAGACTGTCGACGAATGCCTCGGGCGCATTCATAAAGTCCTGGCACCACGCGGAGGCGCGTGGATCATCACCGCCGATCACGGCAACGCCGAGACGATGATTGATCCCGTCACCGGCGGCCCGCATACATATCACACCACGAATCCCGTGCCATTCATCTTGCTCTCTGAGGACAATCGCGGGTCCTTGCGTTCCGGCGGTTCCTTGCGAGACATCGCGCCCACGCTCCTCGGAATCCTGGATATCCCTGCGCCAAAGGAAATGACCGGCCGCGACTTGCGCACGCCTTCGAAATGACGTCCAAACTCCATGAAAATCCATGAACAGACCAGCACCTAAAGATACCAAGCTCCTAATTTGCGTTTGGCATGCGTTCACGTTGTGGCGACCGCCGCAGGATATGGATGCGCGAATCAGGCGGCGTTGGGCGGATTTGAACGTGGTCCACTTGCCGGGCTACGAGCACGTAGTCGACGAATTGCCAGACACGGATATCTTGGTCGGCTACTCGATACGCCGCGACCAATTTGCGCAGGCGAAGAAGCTCAAATGGATTCACTCCACTGCCGCGGGCATCGGCCAGCTGATGTATCCCGAGCTTCGGCGCAGCAGCATTGTATTGACCAACGCGGGGGGAATACACGCCGTTCCAATGTCCGAGCATCTGCTGGGGACCCTCATCGCGATGGCTCGGCGTTTTCCAGACGCGATGCGATATCAGGCGCAAAGCCATTGGGCCCAGCAGGAACTATGGGACGCGAAGCCGCGTCCACTCGAATTGAGCGGGCGCGTGCTGCTTATCGTCGGTTTTGGCTCCACAGGCCGCGAGCTCGCGCGCCGCATCCAGCCGCTCGGGATGCGGATTTGGGGCATTACCCGTTCGGGCCGCGGCGACGCACAACTTGCTGAGCGTATTCTGCCCGCGACGGAACTTGCGAGCGCGCTGCCGCAAGCGGATTTCGTGGTGCTGGCCGCGCCGGAAACTCCCGAAACTCGTCAGATGATCGGCGCGAAGGAGCTCACGCTAATGAAGCCTGACGCCTATCTAATCAACGTGGCGCGCGGGACTTTGGTGGATCAGGCGGCGCTGGCAGAGGCTCTCCGCGCTCACACAATCGCTGGCGCGGCCATCGACGTCACCGAGGAGGAGCCGCTGCCACCCGAGAGTCCCTTGTGGAAGCTCGACAACATTTTCATTACTCCGCACGTAAGCGCCGTCACCGAACGTATGTGGACACGCCAGATGGAATTGCTGATGGAAAATCTGGAGAGATGGTTCGACGGGCGGGAGCTGCTCAATCGAGTTGATTTTGCGCGCGGCTACTGAGTCCTGCTCTAAATCCCGCCAATGAAGTTCGACGGGTGATGCAATGGGCTTCAATCTCCGGCTTCGGCCTTTGTCGCGATGTAACCCGCGCGGGCGTAGACGACCACCTTCTTCATCTTTCCTTTCTTGTTTGCCACCATCAGCGGCTCGCCCTTATCGTCCACGATCTCGACTTTGATCTTGTGGTATTTGCCGTCGCGTGCCGATTCTGGGGGAACGTAGCCGAGCGAATACTGGTTGCGAAGAAATGCCACCACGGAATTGAAAATGTCCGGCATTTCGCCTTCGAAGCGCGGGAACCATGCATAACCGCCGGTCAGCCTGCCGAAATAGTTCATTTCGTTTTTCGCCTGAAGATAGCTAACGGAATCGCCATTCGGATTGCCGACTTCCAGCATTTCCGCGGCCCCTATGCTAAAGACCGTGACGTTGGTCTGCTTCAGCACGTTATACGTCTGGTCGAGCGTGTGCTTGCTGAACGTATCAGCGCCGGTTCCAACCAGCAGAATCGCCTTCTTGCCCTGGACATCTTTCAGGCGATTGATCGTATCGATCAGTGCGTCAAACGTATTCGCTTCGCTAAAGCCGGGGAAGTACAGGCTCATGATTGCGTTTTGGACTTCTTGTTTGTTGTGCGTGAAATCCACCAGGACGTGCGGCTTTAAATCGAATGT
>DATLSS010000013.1:0-18890 GCA_035534035.1 Candidatus Acidiferrales bacterium
GAACGGATAGTAGCCGAGCAAAACTTCCCCGTTGACTTCCTTGGTGGTGGGATCGTCGCGAACCGTAATGAAATCGGGAAGAATCTGCTGGCCGACTTTGCTGGTGAAGGTTTGCCCTTCGCTGACGTCCTTCTGGCGGAAACCTTCCAACCGGTGGCCAAGGACTTCGTGAAAGAAAACAGCGGCGGCGCGTCCGGTGAGAAGCGTGGGGCCAGCGAAAGGCTCGACGAGAGGGGCTTTCTGGAGCGCAGCGATCTGGCCGCTCAAAATGCGAACTTGCTGCATGACGGTGGAATCGCTGGGGGCCTTGGAGGGGTCGACCCAGTCGAAATTCGCGTAGCGCTCGAGGTCCATGCCGTCGGGCGCTTTGCCTTGCACAAACAATTCTAGACGATAGCGAATCTGACCAAAAGCAAGCTTCGAGCCTTCGCTATTGACGAAGTATTGATTCGTGGCGCCAGCCGTGAATGTGACGATGGAATTCAGAACAGCAGGCGAGGCGCTGAACGCGGCGGTATACTTCCGGACTTTCGCTTCCCAGGGCTTGCGGTCAACTTGAAACGAAACCGCGGGGCCGATGGAGACGTGAGGATCCTCATGCGAAAAATCCGGCGCGCGCTGCTCGGCGGATTGCGCCTGAACCTCCTTGCTGGTTTGAACGGCGATGAAAGCCTGGACCGCAGCGCGATATTGGCGGTCGGTTTCGCGCCAGATTTCCCGGCGCAGTACGGGAATGTCGTCGTCGAGGGTGGCTTGCGTGCCGGGGCTCGTCCAAGCGGGCTCGCGGCCTTCGATTTTGTGCGTGTTATCGAGATTGTAGCTGCCAACGCGGGTCTGCACTTCGAGCCAGCGATTGTGCGCGTCGCTGGAAGAAAGCAGCGCACCATTCGAGCCCGAGACGTTGATATTTTCCTCGTCGGTGACGGTGTAAGCGACAAAATAGGCCGGGGGATCCGCTTTGCTATAAGCGGCGATTGTACGCTGGAGCTCCTGCTGCATAGCTTGCAGGACGGGAGGCCCGCTCATCGAGGGAGACGATTGGCCCGTTGCGGCGAGACATATCCCTGCCAGGCATGCACCAGCCAGACATATTCCGGCCAAGTAGGCGCTGGCCGCGGACAGTGCGGCGGCAATGGCTCCAATTCGAGATGCGCTACGAAAACGGTTCATTCGAAAAGTAAGATTCAACAGTGTAAGACAGGTTGACTGAATTCCCAACTAAATCGCCGCACGAGATTCCTGAAGAAAAACGGCCAAGGGCTTAGATGCATGAAAAGGCCGCAACGAGTACGACTGGACAAAATTTTTCCTGAGCGCCAATAATTCGGGCATTGTCCGGATTTTGTTGTCAGCACCGCATTAGGGTTGCGGGTGCTGAGGTTGCGCAACCGCCGGCGGCGCCGGCTTGGAAAATAACGCTGGATCGAGCGTGGGATTGATATGGATGTCCTGGACGGTTGAATCCGTGAATTTCGTGCCGTTGCGGTAGGTCACGCTCTGATAGGGGAACTGGCGGCCGTCGACCGCGCGGAAATCGCTCCAACGTTGGTCCGACTCTTCCGTTCCGGATTTGTACTTCGCGGCGACGAGAAGATGTGTGGTTGAGTCGAAGTAGAGCTTGATGACGCCAAAGGAAGCGAGCCAGTTCACCGCATCGGCCCCTTTGCCGTCCACTTCCTCCTGGCCAAGATATTGCGCCTGAACTGTGCCGGCTAAGGCCTGCCGATAAAGTCCCCAGCCGCCGAAGAGATTAATGCCGCGCTGGAATTCACCGAACGCCTCCGGAGAAACGGCGCGCGTTCCCTGTGCGCTCTGAACCCACGCGGACTTGCCGTCGGAAACCTGATTTATCTGGCCCATAGGGAGGGTGACAGTCGCGTGAACTTTATCAGGGTACGCGACCTGCCATTTCACATTGATGGCTAATGCGCCTTGCGGGGCGTAAATATTGCCCGTGTCCGTGAATTCGAGGGTCGAAACTGAGCGCAGAGCGTCGCCGCCGGCGGCTTGGGCGGCGGCCATCACGATGTCGTGTCCTTTGGCGAGGGATTCGGGCGTGGGCGCCGGAGCGGATGCTTTTGGCTGGCGCAAATCCGGACTCAGCAAATTAAGATCACCAAATGGAATTTCCTCCCATTGCGCGTCGGGAAAATCAGCCTTGAGTGCGGTTAGAAATTGGCTCGAATTGCCGACAAGCACAACGTCAAGATCATGCGCATTGAAATATTGCCTGGCCATTTGGCGGACGCTCGCGTTGGTAACGTCCAGAATTTTCTGTTGATATGTGTTGTTGTAATCCTCGGGCAAGCCATATTCCGCAACGGCGAGAATGCGGCCGGCAACTTCAGACGCTGTTTCGGACTGGATAGGATAGACGCCGGAAAGGTAGTCCTGCGCAAATTTCAATTCCTCGGGCTTTGCGTCGCCGGTGGACATCTGGGCGATTAAGTCGACAACGAGCTTGGTGGCTTCCGCTGTGGCTGGGGTGCGCGTGAACGTGTCCGCGACAAAATCGCCGGCAAAGCGATTGGAATCGAAGGATGAATTCGCGCCGTACGTGAGGCCCTTCTTGATGCGAACCTCGGTGTTCAACCGGCTGTTGTAGCCGCCGCCAAAAATACGGTTGGTGACGAGCAGAGGAATGTAATCGGGATTATTGCGGCGAATACCGAGTCTGCCAACGCGAATCTGGGTTTGCACGGCGTCGGGTTTGTCGATCACGATGAAATGCAGGCCGGAGGTAGGCGCGGGCGCAGTGGATTCTTCCGCGGGAATGTCTTTTTTTTGCCACGAGCCGAAATACCTTTTGGCCAGCGCAAAAGCGCGTTCCGGCGTCACGTCGCCGGAAAAGGCAATCAGAGCGTCGTTGGGAGCGTAATTAGCGTCATGAAATTTCACAAGGTCATCGCGCGTGATTTTGGCAACCGTTTCCGGCGTGCCGTCCCCCGGCAGTCCGTAAGGTGAAGAGCCATAGACCGTGCGGTCAAGAACCGCAGACGCGAGAAAGCCCGGGTCGCTGTAATTCACGCGCAGCGCGGAGAGAGTTTGCTGACGCTGGCGCTCAAGTTCTTGCTTCGCAAACGCAGGATGGAGCACGGCATCCGAGAGAAGGTCCATGCCCAGATCAAGGTCGCGCGATACGAGCGTCGCGGATGCGGAGCTGGCATCGTGGGCTGCAGCGGCATCAATGTGGCCGCCGACGAAGTCTATGGCCTGGGCGAACTGCTCGGCCGAGCGCGTGGTGGTTCCTTGCGTGAGCATGTCGGCGGTCATAGCTGCGATGCCCGGCATTCCGGCGGGGTCATGAATCGCGCCGGCGGACATCAGCACGAGGCGAATAGCGACCGCGGGTTGGCGATGATCGGTGACCACGAAGACGCGAAGACCGTTCGACAGCGTTCGCGTGGCAGCGTGCGGAAAATGAAATACGCGGGTAGGCTGCCCAGCGGGCATCTCCGATATCAGCGTGACGCCTGCGGGAACAACGCCGGTGCCGCGCTGACTTTCCTGCGCAGCGGCGGATTGCGGAGGCTGTGCCTGGGGTTGCGATGGAGGCTGCCCCTGTGCCCGCGCTGGTCTGGCAAGCGTCATGCCGAAAAATAAAATGGCGGACAGCAAGAGCAGAGTCGAATTCATATGCGCCTTGCTGGAGGCGCGGCGGCTCATGGCTTGCTCCCTTCAGCGGGCGTGGATTGCTTTTGCGGGAGGTAAAAGAGGACTGTTTCGTCGTGCGGGACGAAGTATTCGTCGGCGGCGCGCTGGATCGCGGCGGCGGTGACGGCTTCGTAGCGATGCAAGCCCGTATCGACCAAGCTGGGATTTTTGCCGATGACGGCCGCCTCGCCGATGGCGTCGGCCTTTTCCTGATCGGTTTCGCGGCCCAAGATGAATGTGGAGATCTGCTGGTTTTTCGCCTTCTCCAATTGACTCGACGAAACCGGCGCGCTCTTTATTTGCGCGAGAACGCCATCGAGCGCCTTTTCGCCTTGTTCAGCGGTGTGGCCTGAATTCATCACGGCCAGCACCCAAAATAGATTGGGATCCTCGGTGAAATTGCCGAAGCCAACGGATTCGAGCGCGATGCGATCTCTGTAAACGAGCGTTTGATAGAGAAGGCTGCTTTCCCCGCCGGCAAGGATATTCGAAGCCAGAGTCAAAGGATACGAGTCAGGCGCATATTGCGGAGGCATCTTGAACCCTTCGATCACGGCGGGAAGCGGGACGCCGGGGTAGGACTTCGTGACAGTGCGCTCGGCGGTTTGCGGGGGTTCTTTAACGGTTACGCGAGGAATGGGCTGTAGCGAGCGCGGGATTCCGTCAAAATATTTTTTCGCCCAGGCAAGGGCTTGAGCCGGAGCGAAATCACCTACGATGACGAGGGTCGCATTGTTCGGGCGATAGTAGATGTCGTGAAACGCGCGGACGTCTTCGATAGTGGCCTTGTCGAGATCTGCGATGCTGCCAATGGTCGTGTGATGGTACGGGTGAACCGTGAAGGCAGCGGCGTACAGATCTTCCTGGGCGCGGCCGTAGGGGGAATTGTCGACGCGAAGGCGACGTTCTTCTTCGACAACTTGGCGCTCCGATTTGAAATTTTTGTCGTCAACATTGAGGCTGCCCATGCGATCGGCTTCGAGCCACAGGACGCGAGCGAGATAATTGCTGGGGAAGGTTTCCCAGAAGACAGTGACGTCGTCGTTGGTGTAAGCGTTGTCGAAACCGCCCATGGCTTCGACGATGCGCGAATGCTCGTCAGCGCCAACGTGGGCGGAGCCTTTGAACATCAAATGCTCGAAAAGGTGAGCGAAACCTGTGTGGCCAGGCTTTTCATCTTTCGAGCCCACGTGATACCAAACCTGTAGATTGACCACCGGGACGTAATGATCTTGGACCATTTCGATGGTGAGGCCGTTGGGCAAGGTTTGCGTCTGAATCGCGAGCTGTGGGGGGCGCACAGCGTTTTCAGAAGCAACGTGGCGCGCGTGAGCAGGGGGCACGGGCAGCCTTTTCTGGCCGGCGGCGGACAGTGCGAGGACCAGGACGCATACCGCGGACAGAAGAATAGTCTTCGTGCGCATACCTGACTTCATTGATTGGAATCTCCTTGCGGAATGCGGCTCGCTCTAAATGCTCTGCTCTGATGGCGCTCTATCGTAGGCGGCGCCGAATTTGATGTCAAATGGTCCTTCAGGATGCACAAAACCGGGCACGAGCGACGCGCCTCAAGGCGATGCTATTTTTGAGTGGCTGGTGGCGCTGGAGCAATATTCAGGATTGGTTTTAAGAAGCTGGCAAATTCCATTGGAAAAATGAATTTTGTGGACGGCCCGCTGCCGAGGCTTTTCAACGTTTCGAGATATTGGAGACCCATGGTATTTGCGTCGAGGGTGCGCGCGATTTGGAAGACTTTATCGAGCGCGAGGGCATAACCCTCGGCGCGAAGGATCGCGGATTGTTTGTCGCCTTCCGCGCGCAGAACCGTCGCCTGCCTTTCGCCGTCGGCGATAGTGATTTTGGCCTGGCGATCGCCTTCCGCGGCAGTGACCATGGCGCGACGGCTGCGCTCGGCGCTCATCTGCTTGGTCATGGCGTCCTGAACGTCCTTCGGCGGCTCAATTTCACGGATTTCGACGGAGGTGATTTTTCCGCCCCAGCGCGACGTGACGTCGTCGAGTTTCCCGCGTAGCACGTTATTGATTTCCTCGCGTTTCGCCAGGACGTCGTCGAGGATAAGGTCGCCGACGACGGCGCGAAGCGTGGTCATGGCAATTCCGCGCGTGGCGCCACCGAAATCCTGCACCTGCACAACGCTTTGCACCGGGTCGCTGACTTTCCAATAAACGAGGAAATCAATGGAGATGGAGGCGTTGTCCTTGGTGATGCACGTCTGCCGCGGGACTTCGAGATAGCGCTCGCGCAAATCAACCCAGATGGCTTTATCGAGGATGGGAATCAAGAAAATAATGCCGGGGCCTTTCTGTCCGATGCAACGGCCGAAACGGAAGACCACCAGACGCTCATATTCCTTGACGATCTTGATCATGTCCGTGATGAATTTCAGGGCGATCAAGAGAATCACGACCACGATAATCAGCACAATCCAGCCGGTCATGGCGACCCTCCTAAATTGTTCGATCTGCGAAAACTCAAGCGACCTTGCGAACGCGCAACGTTAATCCGTGAATTTCGAGCACGGAAATTTTTTCGCCTCGGGCGATGGGCGCGGGATCGGCACTGGCGTCCCAGTCCTCTCCATTCACGAGCACGACGCCTTTGGGCGCAAGATCCGTCTTCGCAACGCCCACGCTGCCGATCACGCGTTGCACGCCGGTAAGCGGCGCGGCATGACGCGTTCTGAGTACGATTCGAACGACGAATGCGAGCATCACGACCCAGAGCAGCGCGGTGATCCCGATGGCCCAAGGCGATATCGCGTAGCCCGCGGCTCGCGGGAACAGAAACAGCGAGCCAAATACGAAAGCGATTAATCCCGCGGCAGTCAGCACGCCATGCGAAGTGACTTTCAGCTCGAGCCCCAGCAGCGACATGCCAAGAACAAGCAGCAGGAGACCCGTGAGATGCACGGGAAGATTAGCCAGCCCGAAAAGCGCGAGCAGTACGGCTATCGCGCCGAGCGTGCCGGTTACAAAGCCGTGAGGCGCGAAAAGTTCGATCACGATGGCGAGAATGCCCAAAAGAAGGAACAGATACGCAACCGTGGGATCGGCGAGCGTGTTGAGAATTTCTTCACTCCAATTCATGCCTATGTTGACTTGGGTTGCGCCAGCGACAGAGAGCGTCACGTCGCCACCGGTCATGTGCACGACGCGGCCGTTGAGTTGGCTAAGCAAATCAGCGACATCGTTCGCGGCCAAATCGATGACGCCTTGCTGCAACGCTTCGGATTCGGGCAATGAAACGCTGTCGCGCACGGATTTTTCCGCCCAATCGATATTGCGATGCCGCGCGGCGGCGATGGACCGGGCATATGCTGCTGCGTCATTCAGGATTTTCTCGGAGACTACGCCGCCCGAAAGAAGAATCGGATGGGCCGCGCCAATGTTCGTGCCCGGAGCCATGGCAGCGACGTCTGCGGCAAGAACGATGAAGCATCCCGCCGAGGCGGCGCGCGCGCCGCGCGGTGCGACGAAAACAATGATAGGGACGGGCGCGTTCATTTCGGCTTGAACGATCTTGCGCATTGCGGAATCGAATCCGCCGGGTGTATCGAGTTGAAGAATCAGGGCAGAGGCGTGTCGCGATTCGGCTTCCGTGATGCCACGCGAAATATATTCGGCGCTTATGGCGTTAATCGGCCCGGCATATGTGAGGACGACAACGTCGCCGGCGCGAGCGGAAGAAGACAGTCCGAGGCCAAGAAAAATCCCCAGAAGGGCCGCGCAGATAGCTGTGCGTTTCATTTGCGCTATGTGGCGGGATGATATCACAGGGCCTCGAAGCAGCAAGCGCTCCAGGACCCGCCAGGGCATTTACGCGATGCAATTAATGAAACACTCGCGGTCAAACACGACGAAAGCATCCACGGAGAGGCGATAATCGACACAATGCTCTAAGGATGGGAAATTCAATCCTGAGCGGTGCGAGGTAACCAATTATGCGAAGCCTTGTGGGGTTGTTAATGACGGCGCTGATCGTCGTCCTCGGTTATTGGTATTACGCATCGAAGACGAGATCGAGTGTTTCGCCGGGCAGTCCGGCGCGGGTGATTTCGACCGTGGGCGTGCAAAGCGATTTGCTTTCGATTGCGGAAGCGGAAAGAGTTCACTGGGCGCAGCATGGCTCTTACGCGTCGCTCGATGAACTGTATTCGAGCGGGGCCCTGACGGCACAAAAATCGGGGCGCGCGGGATATACGTATTCTGCGGAAACAAATTCGTCCGGGTTTAAGGTGACAGCGCGTTGCGACGCGAACGCAATGCCAGGATGTTCGAGCTTCGCGGTTGATCAATCGATGCAAGTCCACCAAATCCCATAATTCTCCGCGGTGCGCCGCCAGACGACATGTTGCAAATGATTACTGCTCTTGGTGTCCGCCCCAAAACATCTGCACGAAATATCCCTGCGCAAAACCCGTCCGGAATTTGCATCCGGGCATCCACACGGGATTTGTGCGGAACATCTGCTGGCCTCGAAGCGTATCTATGGGTGCAAGTGAGGTTGAGCGCGGCCGCATGTGGGCCGTGCGACGAGAGGAGAAAGAAAATGCCTGACAATATGATTGGATTTGCGGCCGTGGTGCTGGCGCTCGGGTTCCCGATCGCCGTGGTGTGGGCATGGGCGTGGCAACGGGGCCGGAAATTCCGCAGCGAAGAGCGACTCGCGGCGATTGCGCGCGGAGTGAATGTGCCGTTCGAGGCGGATCTGCCGCATCCGGCCGTGTCGCGCAGAGCGGGAATTTTGCTGATCGCCGCGGCAATCGGATATTCGCTGACTTTCAGCATGCTGGCGCGCTGGGAACCGGATGCAATGGAAGCGGCGGTGCTGGGAATCATTCCATTTGTGATTGGCGTGGGATTTTTCGTCGACGCGTACCTGGTGCGGCGCGAAGTGCGCGCTTAGAAGGCCGTATTCCATTCAGAGCGCGCGCTGGGCGATCTCACGCGTCCGCTTTTGATCCGCCACGACCACGCCTCCCTCCGCGTAGTAATAGATGGCGGCACGTCAACGAAGGCCGCGTGAACGTTTTCGCGCTTGGCGCGTCCGGCTTCGACCAGCGCGGCCGTGATGCGTTCGGCGAGTTTGCGCTTTTGGTCGGGCGAGCGTCCGGCGACCCATGTGATTTGGAACTACGGCGTTAACCCTCCACCATGTGTTCCCTAGGAAACGTATACGACCGGAATCCTACTAGAAGCGAGTAACGCAAAACCTTTATTTTCGCAGCCGAACTGAGCTGCCAGGCTAACCCGGGAGCTTTGTTCCGCAATATCCGCAATTCGTCCACGCGCGCTCGACGCTCTTACCGCATTGCGAGCAGTACGGCCGGAGTGCATTGCCACAGTGAGGACAGAAAATGAATTTCGAGGGCACGACATTGTGGCAGCTGGGGCATTCGATCGGCAGCGGATCGCGCAGAATGAAATAGAGGATGATGCCGATGCAGTAGGGGACGAAGAGCGCCAGAAGCGTCCACATCACAGGGCGCATGGCGCGGCGCTTTGCGTCGCCGTAGATATAGCCATAGAACGGGATGATGAGAAAGAAAAACAAAGGCAGAAGGAAAATGAAGGCGAGCTGTCCGCTCAGGGGCCAGTGCGACATTTCATTGTCAGTCGGAACGAGAAAAAACCATGCCAGAGTGGCCATGCCCACATAAAAAAGGCTGGCGATAATCCATGCAGCGCGCGGGATTACGCGAAGTTCCTTGCGCAAGCTCATGCGAGTCTCCTTTCGCGGTCACGGCGCATGGCGAGCAGAATCGCTGCAGCGGCGCCCGCTATCCAGCAAAATGCCGTAAACACGGCGAAATTCTTCCAGCCTTGCGCGAATCCCAGGCCGAACAGAGTCATCCAGCCGCGATTGAGTAGCTGCGCGAGAGGCCAACTGAGAGCCACAAAAATCCAGGAAAACACGATGATCAGTGCAAGCATCTTGCGCTCGGAGCGGCGGTCGGATTCTTCGACGAAGCGCAATTGCGCGCGCGCGATGGTTCGGGCGACCAATTCGGCTGAGGCACGCGGTGTTGGTATGCGGCGAAGCCCGGCCCCGATTGCCTGCCAGGAAGCGAGTTCTGCCGCGCAAGCGGGACACGCCCGCAGATGCGCCGAGACGCGCTGGTCTTCTGTTGCATCCAGGGCGCCAGAGGCTGCCCATGAGAGAAGTTTGCGAATTTCATCGTGTTCGGTCATTTTCTCTTCGCTCATTGCCACTCGGCCCCGGGGAAACGTGCTTCGAGCCCCTGGCGGAGATTCTCAAGGCCACGGCGCAGCCGGCTTTTGACCGTCGAGAGCGGAGCATTCAAGACTTCGGCAATTTCTTCGAGCTTCATTTCTTCTTCAAAGCGTAGCGCGAGAACTTCCCGGTACATCACCGGCAGAGCGTCCATGACCTCCGCAAGCTGCTGGGTGCGTTCGCGCGCGATGACAACGTCGAGCGCCGGAGGATCGGAGGCCCGCAGCGAAGCAGGCGTCGCGTAAGAATGCTTCTCTTCGTGCTCGTCGAGGCTTTCCGGCCGCACGCGCCGCAGATAATCGATGGCCAGATTGCGCGCAAGGGTGAAAAGCCACGCTTCGAAGTTTCTGTGCGGATCGAAACGGCGAATTTGCCCGGCGACACGCAGCCAGGTTTGCTGAAACAGATCCTCGGCTTCGGCCGGTTGGCGCACGATGCGCAGCAGATAGCGATACAAGCGGTGCTGGTAGCGCGCCACCAGCTCCGCGAGCGCGTCCAGGTCTCCGCGTCGAAGCCTGGCGACATCGGCTTCGAGACCCACCAGCAGCACCTCCATCGAAATGGCAGCGTGGCCCATCATACATTTCCATATACGGATAGCCTCCTCAAAAGGACGCATGAGGTTGCCTACGCCCTGGATACGAAGAACACTGTTCCCGGGCAATAGAAACGTTTAGTAGCATAAGAATCAACGATGGCAAACCCACACCCACGCGCCGTAGTAATAGAGGCTGCAAGGCGCGTGGAAATCGAAATTGCGCCCAATCCTGCTTTTATAGACCAAGACGTGTCGATACGGGTTTGCGGCGCTGCTCCCGAGGCGCGTGTAACGCTGCGAGCTGAAGCGCGGGACGACGCCCGGCGTATCTGGTGTTCGCGCGGCGTATACGTGGCTGACGCTTTGGGCCGCGTGGATATTGCCGGGCAGGAATCGGTCGATGGAACGTATCGTGGGCGGGACGCGATGGGACTGTTCTGGTCGATGAAGCTCGAACCGTCTGAACTTGGCGGTCGAGCGACGTTTCGCAAAGACGGTGTGGAAGCCGATAGCGTTACGTTGACGGCGGAAATCGACGACTGGGTGATTGCGACTTGTAAACTTGAAAGGCAATGGCTGGCCCCCGGCACGGAAATCCGCGACGCTAACGAGGAAGGGCTGGTAGGAAGGTTTTTTATTCCGCCGGGTCGCGGACCACGTCCCGCAGTGATCGTGCTCGGCGGTTCCGGGGGCGGATACGATCTGGACAAAGCAGCCGTGCTGGCGCGGCATGGATTCGCGACGCTTGCGCTCGCTTATTTTGGAATGCCGGGGCTGCCGTCATGGCTGCATCGCGTTCCGCTCGAATATTTCGCGCACGCAATTGCGTGGCTTAAGCGCCAGCCGGAGGTTGACGCGCGCCGGATGGGTGTGTTGGGAATTTCGCGCGGGGCTGAACTGGCGCTGCTGCTGAGTTCAGCTTTCCCGGAGATACGCGCCGTCGTTGCTTACGCACCGAGCGCCGTCGCGTGGGGTTCTGGCGGACGCGACAAAATTACTGGTGAAGCGATTCCCTGTTGGACGCGGCGCGGTGAAGCCGTGCCGTTTTCGCCTTTGCCGCTGCGCGGATTTATTGTGCGCTCGGCTTTGCCCGTGGCGTTGCTGCGGCGCCCCGTCAAATTCCGGAACCTATTTCGCGCCGCATTGCGGAATCACAATGCGGTCGAACGCGCACAGATTCCCGTGGAGCAGACGCGCGGGCCGGTTTTGATGATTTCGGGCGGCGACGATCGCGTGTGGCCGGCCGCGCGCATGGCAGAGATGATATGTGAGCGCTTGCACGTACGAAAATTCCCGCATTCCGTCGAGCACTCGCATTATCCGAAAGCGGGCCACGAGCTGCGTTATCCTTTTATCCCCACAACGCCGCGCACCACACGGCCAGGAGGCATGAAATTTCCAATTTTCTTTGGCGGTTCAGCGACGGCGGACGCGGAAGCGCAAAAAGACGCGTGGCGCCGGACAATCACCTTCTTCGGCAACTCCTTGTAATTTCCCGCAAGTGAACTGTGGAACGCGGCGCGACCCGTGGTCTGTGCTAAAATAGCAACCGGTGAGAGCAATCCTCAAGGAACTTTTGCAGCTGCAAGACGTGGATACGCGGCTGAATGCTGTTCGCGCGAGACTCGCAACATTCCCCATACGCATGTCCGAAGTGAATGCGCGACTCGCCTCCGGAAAAGCCCAACTCGAAAAAGGCAAGGAATCGCACTCGACGGCGCTCAAGGATCGCAAGAAATACGAGCTGGACGTCGAGCAGTGGAAAGAGAAGGCGCGAAAATACAGGGACCAAGCATATCAGGTGAAAACCAACGAAGCGTTCAAGGCGCTGCAGCATGAAGCCGAAATGGCCGAGGCGGAAATCGCGAAATCCGAGGACCGCTTGCTCGAAGAGATGGTGTCGAGCGAGCAATACGACCGGCAAGTAAAAGCCGCGGAGAAAAGTTTCAAGTTGGTGGAAGACGACGCGCGCGCGGAACGAGCGAAAATTGAAGCTGAAAAAGCCGCCGCGGAAAAAGAACTTGCGGGAGTTGAAGCGGAGCGGGCGAAGGCAGTCGCCATGATCCCGGAGGATCTGGTGGATCATTACCAGCGCATCGCCAAGAAACACGGCGGGGTGGCTGTGGCAGCGATACGCGGAGAAGCCTGCGGCGCATGTGGGGCGCACATCCGTCCACACGTGTTTCAGGAATTAAGCCGCGAGGACAATCCCGAGCTTTACCATTGCGAGCTTTGCACCCGCATCCTCTATTACATCGAGCCGCCCGCCGCGGAAGCCACCGCGCAGGCAGCGGCCGCACACACCAGTGAAGATTAGCCGCTTTGCCCCAAGCCCGCGTCTGCTGAAATTATTTTCCGTTTCCCACTGCCCTGCGATAGCCTTTCGATGAATTCATGATTAAACGTACTGCGAAAACGTCCCCGCCATCGAGCGTACGGTTGTTCGAGGAATCGCATGTCGCGCCTCCCGCCGGTGTGCACGTAGCCAATATCGATGGCGCGTCGCGCGGGAATCCCGGGCCCGCAGCTTACGCCGTCATTTTGTGCGCACCGGACGCGTCGAAGCTCTGCGAGTTCGCCAAAACGATTGGGCGGGAGACGAATAATATCGCTGAATACTATGGGCTGATTGCCGCGCTCGATTACGCTGTTAGCCACGGCATACGCGCATTGCGCGTTCGCAGCGATTCAGAATTGCTCGTAAGACAGATGCAGGGGCGCTACAAAGTAAAGAATGCCGCGCTGAAACCGCTCCACGAACGCGCGCAGAAGCTGGCACGAGCCCTTGATTATTTCGTGATTGAACACGTGATGCGCGAGCAAAATCGCGACGCGGATGCGCTGGCGAATGTTGCACTCGACCGCGGCGGAAGCATTGGCAGTTCCGCGCGAACAGTACCGGCGAGGGGCGCAGCGACATTGACAAGCCCTGCGGCCACGACTACGAGGACGGTTCGGGCTATCTATAGGGGCGGAGTGTTCATTCCCGCGGAAAAAGTCGAACTTCCCGAAGGCGCCATAATGGAACTGGAATTCCGTATCCCCCCTAAATCCTGACACCTACACCTGGTATTTCGATCTTACTCCTAACTCAAAATTAGTACTGATGGTGGATTGCCGCCCAGTGAACCGCGATGCTACCTTCGCACAGCCTCTCGGAACAAAAGCGACCTGTGACTTCATTGCTCGACAAGCTGCCGACGATACTCATCCTCGCCGTTCTAGTGGGGATTTTCGTCTCCCTGCGCAAACATTCGCCTTCGGCGCGAACGAGGCTATGGATTTTCGCGTGGGCACTGATTTTCGTGCATTTCTTCGTCCGGATTTTCGAAACACACACTGGCGTGCTCGAAAATATCTTTGAATCGATCGATCTGGGCGCGCTGGAGCTTGCCGGCGTCTTGTTCCTCGTTTCGTTGGCGCGATCGGCCGAAGATTATGCGCGCAGGAATATTCTCCTCGCGATTCTCGCTCCGGCAGCCGCATTTCATGCTACCGCGATCACTTTCGGATGGGACAATCGCTGGGCGCTCTGCGGAGCGCTGACGATTTTCTTTTTTGGCATGGCGGGATTCGCGCTCTTCGCGCACCGCACAATATCTCGATTCAATCTCATTTTGGCCGTGTCGCTCATGGCGGTCGGCGTCTGGGTTGTGCGCGCACAGTGGCACGGCAGTCCTGTGCCCGCCGTGCACGCTATATTGGCTTTGACATTCGCGATTTCCGGCTTTTTGTTCTGGAAGCGCTTCCCCAGATATTCGCCGGGCGTCATTACCGTCACAGTCGGCTTCGTGTGCTGGGGCGCTGTGTTTCCCATCGGTTGGCTGACGGATCATTTCGTTCCGCACTTGCAAATAAACCCGGAATTATGGAATGTACCGAAATTCTTCGTTGCCTTCGGAATGATTCTTTCCGTGCTCGAAGAGAAATCGCTAATTGTCGAAGCGAGCCGTGAGCGCGAACACACTGAGAACGCGCTTCTGTCCCGCTTTTCGAAAATCACCTCCCGATTACTGAGCGAATCGAACCCCGCCGCTCTCTGTGATGAGATTGCTGAGGCAATCACGGAAAATGTGAGCTTCGGCCGCGCCGCGGTGATGCTGGCGCGCGAAGATGGTTCGCTGGCACTGGCTGGATCGAGCGGATTTTCAGCTGCGGATCGCGAAGCGCTCGAAAACATAGCGGGTGGATGGACCCTCGGACGAGTCGGCGAGCTTTGTGCGGTGGGTGAGGTGGTGGGAAATAATTCGTTCCGGTTGCCGGCCGTGGACGCTTCCCCATTCAGTGGGCAGACATATCCGGAAGTGATTGTTCCTTTGGTGTCGTCGCGAGGCACCTGCCTGGGCTGGATCGCGCTGTCGTCGCTACCAGACGCGGTCCAACTGTATGCGCCCGAAATCATGAAAGTGGAAATGCTGGCTGCGGATCTTGCGGTGACTATCGAAAATGCGCGCCTGCATCTTCAGCTCGTGCGATCGGAGAAACTGGCCGCCCTGGGACAACTCGTCGCGGGTGTAGCCCATGAACTGAACAATCCGCTCACCGGCATCATTGGCTACACGGAATTGCTCTCGGACGAAGTGACCAGTGAGAGCGCTTCGAAGAAAGTAGTCAAGCTCGGGAACGAGGCGCGGCGGATGCACCGCATTGTGAGTGGGCTGCTGCGTTTCGCGCGCCAAAACAACTCGACTGAGCGAGCCGCGGACTTCGAAACGTCGCTGCGAGACGCGCTGCAGCTTCGTGAATTTCATCTAAGGAAGCTAAAGATCGAAGTCCGTACGGATATCGAGCCCTCTCTGCCGCCGCTGGCCATCGGTGAGGATGAGTTGAAGCAGATTCTGCTGAACCTGCTGAACAATTCCTGTGACGCGCTCGAGGAAAGCCGCGAGAGATCCATTCACATCTATGCCAGGGAGCGCAGCGGCCGGATCGTTTTTGGCTTCGAGGATAGCGGGCCGGGATTCCTAGAACTCAACCGCGCATTCGACCCGTTCTACACGACGAAGCCTGTCGGCAAAGGGACAGGCCTGGGTCTGAGCATCTGCTACGGCATGGTGCGCGAGTGCGGAGGCGATATCCAACTCGCCAACCGCGAACCTTATGGAGCCAGTGTTCTGGTCGAGGTTCCTGTTGCAACCGTCTGCATTGTGGTCCCCACGCCGGCTTAATCTCCGGATTTACCGCGCTTGCAGAGTACAAAAAATCATTTCAGAACATAGGAGCGGTAGAGGGTATCGCGCTGCGCGGGGATGTACCCCGCATCGGTGATGATGCGGCGAAGCTCGGATTCATTCGTGCGATTGCGAACGCCCGCGGCATAAACAACATTTTCCTCGATCAAAATGCTGCCCACATCGTCGGCGCCGAATTGCAGACCCACCTGGCAGACCTTGATTCCCGGGGTGAGCCAGCTTGATTGAATGTGATCGATGTTGTCGAGAAATAGGCGGCTGATCGCGAGCGTTTTCAAATACTCGACCGCGGTGGCTTCCGGAACTTTCTTGCCGAGCGGCGTATTTTCCGGCGCAAACATCCAGGGAATGAAAGCCGTGAAACCGCCCGTGTCTTCCTGAATGCGGCGGAGCCGTTCAAAATGATTGACGCGGTGGCGATATTCCTCGCCGCAGCCGAACATCATGGTCGCGGTGGTGCGCATGCCGAGCGAGTGCGCCGTGCGATGCATCACTTCCCAGTCGTGCGCGGAGCACTTCAGGCGTGAAATACGCGAGCGGATTTCATCGTCCAGGATTTCCGCGCCCCCGCCGGGAATCGAATCGAGGCCCGCATCAGCCAGACGCGCGATTGTGTCGCGAATCGAAAGCCCGGAAACTTCGGCGATGCAGGTGATCTCCGGCGCGGAAAAGCAATGCAGATGGATCTGCGGATAGCGCTGCTTGATGGAACCGAGTAGATTTTCGAAGTACTCGATGCGCAGATCGGGATGCAAGCCACCCTGCATCAGAATCCCGGTGCCGCCGAGTTCGATCATCTCTTCGATTTTTTGATAGATTTCCTCGAACGGCAAAATGTATCCGTCTTTCGCTCCCAGCGGACGGTAGAAGGCGCAAAACGAGCAGTATTCGGTGCAGAAATTCGTGTAGTTAATATTGCGATCGATCTGATAGGTGGCGACGCGCGGGTCGTTCTTCTTGCGGCGCACTTCATTGGCCGCCATCCCGATGGCAACCACGTCATCGGAGTGGAAAAGTTCGAGCGCTTCCTGCTGCGTGATTCCCATTATCGCTTTTTCGTTTCCTTCTCGTCGAATTCAAACCGCGTATATCGGGTCGCCCGCTCGCACAACCCCTTCGCGAAGAACCGATGCATAAACGCCTAAGCAACCGGCGTGATTCCTGGCGACTACTTCGAACACTTCGGGCGAGGCCTCGGCGGTCGAAGGATCAAGAGTAATGATAACGCAGCGCGAGTCCTTTTTCACAACCATCACGGTGAGCTTCTCACCGATGCGCAGCTTCGCACCCACCAACTCGTTTTCATAAAATGGCTTGCGGTTTTCCCACCGCAAGTAGAAGTTCGTGCGAAATCGGCGATGATCCAGCTCCATTCCCGCTTCCTGCGACAGAAACCGCAGGGAATCGATACCGAGCAGCGAAAGCGGACAAGCGTCATGCATGGCGCGTTCGGAAAAACGCAATTCTAGTTTCCGCCCGAAACGCTCCTCGAAAAACGGCGTGAACGCAGGATCATCGATGGAGAGCGTTCGACCCTCCGGCGTCGTGACTTCGGCGCGAAAACGATTTGGCGACGGGTGCTCGTCAGCTGTATCAGGAGGCGCAAGGAAACGCGGGCGAAACAGGATCATTTCGCGTTTCAGCCGGCCGGTCATCCACGGAAAGCTGGAGGGATTCGTGGGATCGACGAAGGCATACGCACGATCGCCCGTGATGCCGTCGTAGGTGACGAACGCTTCGTCCAGATCCTCGCCGGCCATTCCTTTGAAAGAGTAGCGGCGGAGAATCTCGATTGTGCCGAGCTTCACAGGAGCCGCGGAGGGTTCCGACGCCTCAGGCACCGCGGCTCGCTACCGATCCAGCCGACGCGGGCGCGAATTCTATTGGCCGTGCGCGCGTAATCAACCCGGCGGCCGCGCATTTCTCGAAATACAAATTCAAGCCGGCCAGGTTTTCTTCGTCGAGGGAAAAATTGATATTGTCGCGCAGATAGGTTTCGAGCGAACTCGCCGGAAGGTCGAGCTTGACCGAAGCTGCTTCCGCGATGTCTTCGATATGTTCGAGACCGAATTGTTTCGATGCTTGAAAATCGGCAACAACTTCCGGCGTAATTTTATCGCGGCGCCCCGCCCAGATGGCAAGCACACAGGGCTTGCCCGTCATTTCGCGCCACTGGTAGGCAACGTCGTAAACGAACACCGACGGATAGCCCGGCACCGGCAAATCTTCGGCATCGCCCTGGCAGCACACGCCCGGAGGGTCGGTGCGCGGCTTCTTCGCAAACAGGAACTCCATTTTCAAAGCGATGCGCAGAGCTGGATCACCGATCACCAGAGCCGCGTCAGCGTCGGCGAGCATGGCGGAAGCGTCAGGCGCGGCGTCCACGAACTCGGGATCAATGTCCCAGTAGCCCGCAGCGAGCAGGCGCACCAGAGCAGCTGAGCTGCGCGAACTCGTGTCCAGCGCGATGCGCTTGGCGCGGTCGATGGGCTTTTTGGCCACCACGAGTATGCTGCGCACTTCGCCTGTCGCCGCCACGGACATTCCCGGAAGGATCACCACGCCTTCCATGCGCTGATATTCAATCGCCGGCATGATCGCTACGTCGGCTTCCCCGCGCCGCAGAGCCTCTGCGCATTGCGAAGGCACCGTGAACGACAGATCGTATTTGCCCGCGAGAGGGCCTTCGGTGAAGCCCCATACCAGCGGCGCCGTGTTCAGATATTCAACGACAGAGATGCGCAGTTTGGTCATGCGTAATCGCGAAGAGAACGCGAATCCTCAATATAACATAAGGACGCTGCGCAAAGCCGCGAGCGCCACGCTGCGCAAAAATCGAATTCAGGCATCGCGAAGTCTGATATAAACACGGGCGGTAAATCAGTTTTGTAACGGAGGAATGTTCATGAAGCGCGTCCCGATTTTAACTTTGCTATTTTTTATCGCAACGGCACTGCCGGCCGCCACTCAGAATGGCGCGGCTAAGACGGAGGAGAAGCCGCTCCCCAGCATCGAGCAGAAGGTCGCGGGCATGGAAAAGCTGCCAGGATTTTTTACGTATTACTGGGACGCGCACGAAGGAAAAATCTGGCTGCGGGTCGACAAATGGAACACGGAGTTTCTCTACGTCGAATCGTTGCCGAATGGCGTGGGCTCGAACGATATCGGGCTTGACCGCGGACAGCCGGGCGAGACACAGGTTGTGCATTTCGAGCGCAGCGGGCCGCGCGTGCTGCTGGTGGCGGAAAACG
>DATLSS010000014.1:0-25589 GCA_035534035.1 Candidatus Acidiferrales bacterium
GTCGAAGCGCGGAGAATATTTGGGCGGTGTTCTCGCACCGGGCGTGGGGATTTCCGCGGACGCACTGTTTGCGCGCGCGGCGCGGCTGTTTCGCGTGGAGATTCGCGATCCCGGAAAAATCATCGGGACGAACACGGCGGCGTCGATGCAGGCGGGACTCTATTATGGCTTCACGGATCTCGTGGACGGGATACTCGAACGGCTGAAGAAAGAATTGGGAGCGGAAACACACGTCATCGCCACCGGCGGACAGGCCGCGCTGATCGGTGCGGGTTCGCGACATATCCAGGAAGTGGACGAACATTTGACGCTCGAAGGGCTCCGCATTCTCTGGGAACGCAACGCGGCTCCGGAAACATCGAATGCGGGAGCTCCCGAAGAAAACCGTGCGGCTGGCCGTAAGCCCGCATCCTCTCCGCGAAAGCCGGCGCGCTGATTGCGCTGTGGCGATGGCCGACTTCAACTACTTCAATTATTTCACGGAAATCGAGGAACATTTTTGGCGCAAGCGAGGAGCGCATTTATTGGTGTCGCCGCTCGACTGGGCCATTGTGGAAACCTGGCAAAAGGCGGGCATTCCTTTGCCGGCGGTTCTCAAGGGCATCGACCGGGCATTCGAGAGCTATGGCCGCTCGCGACGCGGGTCGAGCGGGCGCGCGCTGAAAAGTCTTGCGTACTGCGTTGATGCCGTGCTCGACGCCGCGGCAGAGGCGCGGGAAATCGCCGCAGGCAAAGGGCCCGATGCGCACACGATGTCCGCGCCTGCGGAGCCGTTTTCGCGCGAGGAACTGGAGCGGTATTTCGATGAGGGCATCGCCAGGCTGCGCGTCGCCGCGGAAAAATACGGCAACGCGTCGCCTGAGCTGGCCAAGCGATTGGTCGAGATATGCTGCGGAATTGAAGAAGCTAAAATGCGGCTTGATGCTCCGGGGCATCTGGATCTCGAGGAACTCGAACGGCGGCTTACGGTACTCGAAGATAAACTGTCGGCCACGCTGACCTCCGCAGCCGATGAGGAAACGATGGTCGCGGTGCGGCGTGAAATGGACCATGCCCTCGCGCCCTACAGGCGGAAAATGTCCGCGGAACAACTCGCGCTTGTGGAGCGGCAATATATTCAGAAGCGGCTTTTTGAGATTTACCATCTATCGAGGCTCAGCCTTTATTACCTGAAATAATGCGCGGCACGAAAGGCCGCCACTGGGTAAAACATGCGCGTGAAAATCGAAAAACTCGTTTATGGAGGCGAAGGACTCGCGCACGAAAATGGCGAGGCTGTCTTTGTACCGTTTGTGCTGCCGGGCGAAGAAGTAGAGTTGGAAACCAGCGCGCGCAAGAAAAAGTTTGTTCGCGGACGTCTCGCGCACGTGCTCACGCCGTCGCTGGAACGAATTGAGGCTTCGTGCCCGCATTTCGGCGTTTGCGGCGGATGCAATTATCAGCACATTTCGTACGAGTGGCAGCTTCGCTACAAGGAAGAGATTTTGCGTGAGACTTTGCGGCGCCTGGGCCGAATCGACTGGCAAGGCCCGATATCCGTGCACGCCTCGCCGCCGTGGGAATACCGAAATCGCGCACAGTGGAACATTCGCTCTGTCACAGGCGACGGCGCGCCTTCGACTGCTCGCGGGCCCTTCGGCATCGGATATTTCCGAGCTGGATCTTCGACTCTGTGTCCTGTCGAGGTATGCCCTATTCTTTCGCCCAAACTTTTTGCGACGTTTGAAGCGTTCCGAAACATGCTGGCCCACGGAAAAATTCCGGAAACGTTGCGCGAAGTAGAAGCGTTCGTCGACGCGGAAGATCGCGCGCTGCTGCTGAACATTTCGTGCACTTCCCTGCCTCGCGCGGCCGAGGTACTGGCGACAATGCTCTCCAGGGAAATCGACGGCGTGAAAAGCATTTTGGTCCAAGATGTGCGCGGCGACAAAATGTTTTTGCACGGACCCGGCTTTCTGCACTACCAAACGCCGCAGAACAGTTTCCGCGTCGGGCACATGTCTTTCTTCCAGGTGAATCGATTCCTGGCCGGCGAGATGGCGAGCGTGGTAGCGGCAGCGGCGGGCAGCGGCGAATTGGCGTTTGATTTATATGCGGGCGTGGGACTGTTTGCCACGTCGCTGGCCAAACACTTCGCGCGCGTAGAAGCGGTCGAGGCCAATCCCGCGTCCGCGCGCGACCTTGAAACGAATGTCGGGCTGAGCGGGAAGACAATCACGGCGCGGAATGACTCGGCGGAAGCATTTCTCGCGGCGTGGAAGCAGAAGCGCGGCATAGCAACGCCTGACGTGATTGTTGCGGACCCTCCGCGAGGCGGAATCGAGCTACCTGCTCTGGACAAAATACTTGCCATCGCGCCGCGGCGAATTGTTTACGTTTCGTGCGACCCCTCGACGCTGGCGCGCGATCTCGCGCACTTGACCGCAAAGGCGTATCATCTCGTTGGCATTTACCTTTTTGATATGTTCCCTCAGACATACCATATCGAAGCGGTCGCGCGGCTGGAACGAATCCCATGAAACTCCCGGCGCTGGGGCTTGTGTTTGCCTTCGCCTCCGGAATCGGCGTCGCAAAACTTTCTGGCACGCATCTGGCAATGTGGCTCGCGATCGCAACCATTTTTATTCTCGCCGGGCTGTTTCTTGCTCTCGCTTCGAAACCAATCGCAGCGGCGGGCATCCTGGCTTTGGCTGCGTGGTTTGCGCTGAGCGCAACGGCGCTGCAAATGCAACAGGGTGACGCTCCCTCCGACGATGCCGCTACGCTTATCGGGGCCGGAAAAATCGACACGAGCGAGCCGCTGCGCTGGCACGGCGTGCTGCGCGAAGACCCGGAATATGTTCCCTGGGGTCTGCGCTACACAATGGACCTCGAAAACGTGCGAGTGCTGGGGCGCGCGACTCGCCTGCGCGGCGGTTTGCGGCTGAATTATTATTTCGGCCGCGGACATGAAGACTTGCCGAATTTGCGCGCCGGAGATCCGGTGGAAGCGCTTTCCCGTGCGCGTCTGCCGAAGAATTACGAGGACCCTGGCGCGTTCAATGAACGGGGGTTCCTTTTGACAGGTATCGGTCAAAAGCGATCCAGCTATTGCGAACGGACCAGGAAGGTGCGGTCACCGCGTCGACCGACGGGCGCACCTTGGCGGTACGTGTTTTCGTTCACGCTGTTACAAATAAGGAATTTGGCGCTGCCAGGAAAAAACGCGGCTTAGCTTTCGGTACCTTCGATTTCGATTCCTTCGTTGCTCTTCAGATATTCCGCGATAATCTTTCGCGCCTCGTCGGCCTGCGATTCCAGCACGATCACGTCGGAGCTGTGGAAATCATCGCCCGCCTCGGCCATGGGAAAAGGGTCCGTATTGGCGGAGCCCGGAGACGCAATGCCGGCACTCTCGAGCAGGCCGCGAATCACCATTGCTTCGGTGTTGGAGCCAGCCGAGTGGATCACCACTGTCTTCTCCTGCCTGGGGTCGGGCGACAAAGCAACTCCTGGTAGCCACCATATTAGCCCCTATTGCAAGGCTTCGAGGCTGCACTGATATTAATCCAAGAAGCCGCACCGAGCCAGCTATCATTCCAAAATTGGGTAAAATTGGTCAACACCGAAGCCGGAAAAAACCCACGCTCACAAACCGAGCTTGGGCTACCCGAAAGGCCTAGGCCTAGCCTGAGCGACTCGCCTAACCCATCCACACTGCGCTTGCATTCGCCAGACGCGGCGCATACAATACTTTATTCAACGATGAAGGAATTTTGTCAGAGGAAAACTGCATTCACGCCCAGCAAGCCTTGCTGGGCTTTGGCATTTTTAGGACCGGAGCAGGGTGCTGAAAAGACCTTTTTACTGTCCTCCCGAACGCAGCGAGAAACCTCCTTTTTGCGAAGCACTCAAAAAAAAGCAGATTCCTCCTCGCGGCTGCTCGTCGGAATAGCACGAATGGCGGTTTTTCAGCGGCCTGTGAAAATCACGTCACAAAAATCAGACACAAAGGAATTACAGAATGAATCTGGATGGGCATATCCCCGAAGCGCTGACGTTTGACGACGTGCTGCTGCTGCCGGGCAAATCGTCGGTGCTGCCGACGGAAACGGACACGCGTACATGTCTCTCGCGAAAGCTGGCGCTCAATATTCCCGTGGTGGCCGCGGCGATGGACACAGTGACGGAATCGCGGCTGGCGATTGCGCTGGCGCGGCAGGGCGGCTTCGGCTTCGTGCACCGCAACATGACGGTCGAGCGCCAGGCGGAGGAAATCGATCGCGTGAAACGCTCAGAGAGCGGAATGATTGTCGATCCGGTGACGATTGCACCGGAGCTTTCACTGCGCCACGCGCTCGACATCATGAACAAGTACAAAGTGTCTGGGCTCCCTGTGACGCGCGGAACGAAGCTGGTGGGAATCCTGACCAACCGCGATTTGCGCTTCGAACGCAATCTTGACCAACCCGTCAGCGCGGTGATGACCAAAGACAATCTGATCACCGTCGCCGTGGGCACGACTTTGGATGAGGCGGAACGTCTGCTGCAACAGCATCGCATCGAAAAACTTTTGGTCGTCGACAAGGATTTCAATCTCAAAGGGCTGATCACCGTCAAGGACATTCAGAAAAAAATTGAATTCCCGAGCGCGGCGAAAGACGAGCACGGGCGATTGCGCGTCGGCGCGGCGATTGGTGCTACCGGGGATTTCCTCGAACGCGCGATCGAGCTGGCCAATGCGGGAGCGGATGCGCTCGCGATCGACACGGCGCACGGGCATTCCGTTCGCGTAATGGATGCCGTCAAAAAAATAAAGCAGCGCCTGCCGGAGATGCAACTCCTGGCCGGAAATGTGGCGACGGAAGAGGGCGCGCGCGAATTGATATCGCTGGGCATCGACGGAATCAAAGTGGGCGTGGGGCCCGGGTCGATTTGCACCACGCGCGTGGTGACGGGCGCGGGCGTGCCGCAAATCACGGCGATTCTCGAAACGTCGCGGGCCGCACAGGGGACAGGGGTGCCGATTATCGCCGACGGGGGAATTAAATTTTCCGGCGACATCACGAAGGCACTCGCCGCGGGCGCGTCAGCCGTAATGATTGGCGGCCTTTTCGCGGGCACCGAGGAAGCGCCTGGCGAAACAATCTTGTATCAAGGGCGCACATACAAATCGTATCGCGGCATGGGTTCGCTGGGCGCGATGGAGGCAGGATCGGCTGACCGCTATGCCCAGGAAGGGGCGGAGCGCGGGAAATCCGTGCCGGAAGGAATTGAAGGACAAGTCCCGTACAAAGGCCCGCTTTCAGGGCTTGTCGAACAGCTTGTCGGCGGACTGCGCAGCGGCATGGGATATTGCGGCGCGGAGAATATTCGCGAACTGCAGGAGCGCGCCAAGTTTATTCGCATCACGTCGGCTGGGCTGCGCGAAAGCCACGTCCACGATGTGATTATCACGCGCGAAGCACCGAATTACCGCCTTGAGTAGCGCGCGCGAAATCGAAATGGTGCGCCCACTGTCTTTGCACTTCCCCTCTTCAAATAACGCCGGAAGGCGCCATTAGCATGCGCTGGCTCGCGCGCCAATGGCCCGTGTTCGCATGGGCCGCGCTGATCTGGATTTTTTCGACGCACTGGTTCACCGGCGCGCACACTTCGCGCGTCATCTTTCCGATCCTTCGATTTTTGTTTCCGCACGCATCCCTTGTTTTTCTGATTCACGCGCACGATTTCATCCGCAAGTGCGCCCATGTGGGCGAATATTTCGTTTTTGGACTATTGCTGCTGCGCACGATTCGCAACGGGCGTCCCGAATTCCGGATCACCTGGGCGCTGGCCACGATTTTGATCGTTTTCGCGTACGCGTGCGTGGATGAGTTGCATCAGTCTTTTGTTCCCGGGCGCGGCGTGGAATTCACGGATGTTCTGCTTGACACCGCGGCGGGAACGGTCGCGCAATTTGTGGCGTGGCTGTGGATTGCCGCGCGCGGAAAACGCATTGCGAAACCCGATCTCCGGGCGTAACTCTTTGCGCGCTTGACTGACGGGCGTAGAATGGTGCAACTCGACGTCCTATACGCAGGAGTTCGCCATGTGGAAGGAATGTGCAGTCCTTTCGACTCTGCTGTTTTTCGGGATTTCCGGCGCGCCACAAAACACGGCGCAATCGGCATCGCGAACAGCAAAACCCGTACCGCCGGCCGCGTCTGCAATTCCTCCCGACGTGGCAAAACAGCCGAACCCGATTAAGCCGACCCCGGCATCGATCGCACAAGGCAAACAGATGTACGGATACGACTGCGCGATGTGCCACGGCGCGGATGGCAGCGGGAAAGGCGATTTGGCCGCGGATATGAAATTAACGCTGAAGGATTATCGCGATGCGGCGGCCTTGAAAGATATGACGGACGGGGAAATGTTCTACATCATTCAAAAAGGAAAAGGCGATATGAGCGGCGAAGGCGACCGCCAGAAGCCGGAGGGAATCTGGAACATGATCAACTACATTCGTTCGCTTTCGAGGAAACCGCATGCGGCAAAAACGAATCCGGCCGGGTAATAAAAGCCCGAAAAATGCGGATTCCCGGTCGCATGGGTCCTCGAAATGACGGCCCGAATCCAATAAATAACAGTTAACGATTTGCTGAGAGAATGATATCCATGGCCTCAGAGGTTAAACCCGTGAGACGAAACGGCGCGGACAGCGGGGTTGATTACCCGCTGCCGAAGCGCTACGAAGGCAATGGGCCTTGCGTTAGTGCGGGTACGGCTTCATCAGCACTGGCAGGAGAAAGATTGAAAGAGCGTCAATGAGAGAGTGCATGAGCATGCAGGCGGGGAGATTGCGGCGCCAGACGTAAAGCAGCGTCAACGTGGCGCCGGCGATCGCCGGTATCGCGAGGCCGCTGGTGAGGCCGTAGCGGTCAATATGTGCGAGGACAAACGCCAGCCACGCGATGAACCCACCCAGCCAGACCGAGCCGGTCCAATCGGCAAGCTCCTCGATGGCGAAGCCGCGGAACATGAATTCCTCGCAAATGCCGGCGGTGAGCACCAAGGCCAGCTTCACGGAAACAGGAACCGCCGCTAGCCCCTGGATGTCAAGCATGGAGGTCCGCACGGGCAGAAAGCGCATGACGATGCCGACGACGATGTAGGTGGCGACGAAAACACCGAACATCGCCAAAATGTCGCGGCCGCTCGGAACGCGCAGGCCAAAAAAGCCGGCGTCGCGCTTAAGAAAACCGAAGCCGATGACGGCGAGCAGCCCGACGACGATCCATTCGCAAGCGATCGTGACGAGGTCGTTATGAACGTTGGCGAGCGAAGGGCTGCGGCCCGCCAGCAAAAAAGTCCACCCGAAAGCCACCACCAAACCTACGAAGGACCAGATGCGCCACGCGCCGCCGTTCGCGCGCCGGTTCTCGACAGAAGGTACCCGTTGCCGACTGCTCGCCATCGCACCCCCTCGGTATTCCTGTCTCGAAATTCGGCCATTCTAATATTCCAGGGTTGAGGAAACAAGCAGGCCGGAGGCGAGAACGAACAAAGGAGAACGGGCGCACGCGGGCGCCGCAAGCAGACGCCCTACAAAGCCGGCCCCTAGGGGCAGAGATGAGTCGCCGTCCCTACACTGGCAAAGGGGCCCATGTCAGCCAGCCAAAGACGCGGGCGGGGCATGAGCTACAAACGCAAAGCTTGAATCTCCGCGGTTTTAGCTGCAACAAGTCGGAACGGCTCTAGCTGGCGGCTTTTGCTTCGGCCTCGGGGGCTTCCTGAGGCTTTTCTTTTTTGGTTTTCTTTTCTTTCTTCTTCAGTTCGGAGCCGATGAGTTCAAGAATCGCGAGTTCGGCGCCGTCGCCGATGCGCCAGCCGACGCGGACAATGCGGGTGTAGCCGCCGGGACGGTCCGAAAAGCGCGGAGCGATCACGGAGAAAAGTTTTTTCGTCGCGTCCGTTGTTTGGAGGAATGCCGCAGCCTGGCGGCGCGCATGAAGTGTGTCGCGCTTGCCGAGCGTGATCATTTGCTCGACGAGCGGGCGCGCGGCGCGTGCACGAGCGATGGTGGTGGTGATGCGTTCGCGTTCGATGACGTTTGTCACCAGGTTGCGCAACACCGCGCGGCGGTGCGCCGGTTGCTTGCCGAGTTTGCTTCCTGATACGAGATGTCGCATGTTGGTCGATTCCTTAACGAATTACAGACGATTTAATTTTTACACCGCCAGCGCTGAATCTCCCGGCAGCACTTACGGCGGGGATGAATCCCAGCCCTGCCGATTCCGCGGCGTGATTCTCATTCACCGCTCGCGCGAAAGAGTTGCAACCAACCGAGGGAAATGCAGATTCCTCGTCGCATCGCTCCTCGGAATGACACGCAAAACATTTTTGGCGCCACAACCTCGCGTCAGCCAGCCAGAGACGCTGGCGGGAGCCGTTTCTGCGTCAGGGTAAACATGAGCTATACCAGGCGAAAGCGAGCGGGGTAAACCCGCCCTTACAAAACCCGGTCATCTGTTAACGCCTTGCCGAGAAAACTTCCCTTAAGCCCAGACAAAAACGCTAGAACGTGGTGGTCTCTTCCGGCGCCGGCGGAGCTGTTTGGCTCGGCAGAGGCGGCCAGATGATGCGGCCGTGCTCGTCGAATTTCATTCCGAGCGAAAGGCCCATCTTCACGAGAATGTCCTTGATCTCGTTGAGGGACTTGCGGCCGAAATTCTTCGTCTTGAGCATCTCGCCTTCGGTCTTCTGCACAAGCTCGCGAAGACTCTGAATGTTGGCGTTCTTCAGGCAATTGTAAGAGCGAACGGAAAGCTCGAGTTCCTCGACGGAGCGGTCCAGATGTTCGAGGCGCGGATCGGCGAAATTCTCGACTACTTCCTCGGGCAGTTCGGGCTGCTCCTCGAAATTAATGAAGATGCTCATGTGATCCTTGATCAGCTTAGACGCGAGGCCGATGGAATCCTGCGGGGTGATGGCCCCGTTGGTCCAGATTTCGAGCGATAGCTTCTCGTAATCGGTCATTTGACCGAGGCGAGCGGCTTCGACCGAGTAATTCACCTTGCGCACCGGCGAATGAACGGAATCGATGGGAATGTAGCCGATGGGCAAATCCTCGTCGAAGTTGCGATCCGCTGCGACGTAGCCGCGGCCATTCTTGACGCGGATTTCCATTTCGAACTTTCCGCCCTCGCTGACGGTGGCCAGATAGACGTTCTTATCGAGCACCGCAAGGTCAGCATCTTCCTCGATTTTCGCAGACGTGACCGGACCCGGCGTATCGACAACGAACATAATTGTCTTAGGCTGATCGGAATTCAATTTCAGCGGCACCTGCTTCAGATTGAGGATGATGTCCGTGGCGTCCTCGACCACCCCAGGGATCGGCGAGAATTCGTGCAGCACGCCTTCAATTTTCACCGCCGTGATGGCCGCGCCCTCAATGGAACTCAAGAGCGCGCGGCGCAACGAATTGCCCACTGTGGTGCCCCAGCCGCGCTCAAATGGCTGCGCGGAAAATTTGCCGTACTTGTCGGTGAGTGATTCCAATTCTGCCGCGAGCCGCTTTGGTTTCTGAAAGCCCTTCCACATTATTTTTTCCTCCTGCCCGCGATACGCGGGCCCCCCTGCAAAAAAATTCTCGTTTCGTGCCGCAAATCGTTGGCTACGACAGACCTCAGCGGCTGAAGCCGCACTCCTTGTTGCTCTACTACGGCACGGCTAAAGCCGTGCCCTGACGCAAAACGATTACTTCGAATAAAGTTCGACGATGAGCTGTTCGTTCAGCGCCGGCGTTTGGACGTCTTCGCGGCGCGGCATGGCGTGCACGCGCGCCTTGAAATTCTCGCGATCGATTTGGAGCCACGGAGCGGCGTTCTGGTTCTGCGCCAGATTGCGCGCTTCGAGAATCATGGCGTTCTGGTGCATTTTTTCCTTCATGGCCACTTCATCACCGATCTTCACCATATAATTCGGGATGTTTACCTTGCGGCCGCTGACGCGCACGTGACCGTGCGTGACCAATTGGCGCGCCTGCGAACGGGAACTGGCCAAGCCAGCGCGGTACACGACGTTGTCCAGCCGCCGCTCGAGCATCACCATCAGGTTCGCGCCTGTCGGTCCCTGCTCGCGCGCCGCCTTGGCGTAATAGTGGCGGAATTGCTTTTCAAGCAAACCGTAGGTGCGCTTCATCCTTTGCTTCTCGCGCAACTGCACGCCATAGCCGACCATCTTGGGACGCCGCGCCTGCCCGTGCTGTCCGGGCGGGAAATTGCGTTTCTCGATGGCGCATTTTTCCGTAAAACACCGGAGACCCTTCAGGAAGAGTTTCATCCCTTCCCTGCGGCACAGCCGGCAAACTGCTTCACGATGTCTTGCCAATTGCCCTTCTCCTTTTACCGACACCTGTCATTGCTGCATGCTGCTAATGCAAAAAAAAATATCAGACGCGACGGCGCTTGGGCGGCCGGCAACCGTTGTGCGGGACTGGCGTGACGTCTTTAATCAAGCGGATGTGCAAACCCGCCGAAGCCAGCGCGCGAACCGCCGATTCGCGGCCCGCTCCGGGGCCCTTGACGCGCACCTCGATTGTTTTCAAGCCGTATTGATCGCGAGCTGTCCCTGCGGCATTCATGGCAGCCTGTTGCGCGGCGTACGGCGTGCCCTTGCGCGAGCCTTTGAAACCGACGGAGCCCGCCGAAGCCCAGCTCAGCACGCGGCCATCGGGATCGCTGAGCGTGATGATCGTGTTGTTGAACGTCGCCTGGACGTACGCGACGCCCTGCGGCACGACGCGCTTCTCGCGCTTCTTGCGAAACTCCTTCTTGCGCTTGGTCGGTTTGCCGGTCGTTGCCGGAGCGGCTGCGCCATCCTGCTGTTGCGGTTCCTTGGCCACGAGTCTTCTTCTCCTTCGTCCCGTTCCTTAGTTCTAATGCCTTCGTTCTTAACCCGAGTTACTTGCGGGCCGCGACTTTCTTTTTCGCCGCGACGGCACCCTTGCGCGGACCCTTACGCGTGCGAGCATTCGTGTGCGTGCGCTGGCCGCGCACCGGCAGATTGCGGCGATGGCGCAAACCACGATAGCACTGAATTTCAATCAGTCGCCGGATGTTCATCTGCATCTCTTTGCGGAGATCGCCTTCGACGCCGCCTTCCGATTCGATGGCCTGGCGAACGTGATTGATTTCGTCCTCGCTCAGGTCCTTGATTTTCTTGAAGTGGTCCACTTTCGCCTTGGCGCACAATTCCTGCGCGCGCGCCTGGCCGATGCCGTAAATGGCCGTAAGACCAACCCAGAGACGCTTATTGGGCGCCAGTTCAACGCCCGCGATACGTGCCATGTTGCTGCCTCCCTAAATGACTAAAAATGCTCTCCCCGATAAACCGGCCAACTTGATCACCGACCCCAGCGGCTGAAGCCGCACCGCCTTGGGCCGTTTACGGCACGGCTAAAGCCGTGCCCTGACACAGAGCGGCTCTACCCCTGGCGCTGGCGATGCTTTGGATTGCTGCAAACCACGCGCACCACGCCGCGGCGATGAACCACCTTGCACTTCATGCAAATCTTCTTGACCGACGCTCGTACTTTCATTCTGTCTCCCTGCTGCCGTTGCCATTGCCAGAAGCCAAAAGCAGATTCCTCGTCGCCGCCGTTCCTCGGAATGACAACTACAAAAACTCGCAAAAAAACTTGCCGCTATTTGTAGCGGTAGACGATGCGGCCGCGCGTCAAATCGTAGGGCGAAAGCTCGACCGCGACTTTGTCTCCCGGGAGAATGCGAATGAAATTCTTACGCATCTTGCCGGAAATGTGCGCGAGGACCTGGTGCTTGTTGTTCTCCAGCGAAACGCGAAACATCGCGTTAGGCAGCGGCTCGATCACCGTGGCCATCACTTCGATGGCGTCTTCCTTCGGATTGCCGGAGTCGCCCTTCTTTTTATCGTCCTGCGGCCTTTTTGCCATGCTCTCCTGTCAAGCGCATTGCGAATCGAATTCGACGTGCAACAAAAAAAACGCGGGCCGATGAATCCGATTTCCTACAACTTCAACTACCACACTGGCCCAGATGCTTCGCTCGGGCGCGTGAGAATCCACGGGCCACTTTCTGTGACGGCCACCGTGTGCTCGAAATGCGCCGAGTCGCTGCCGTCGGCCGTTACCGCCGTCCACTTATCTTCGAGGACTTTCACCGCCGGACCGCCCGTATTTACCATCGGCTCGATCGCCAGCACCATGCCTGTTTGCAACTTCGGTCCCTGCCCCGGCTCGCCGTAATTCGGCACCTGCAAATCCTCGTGCATTTTCGTGCCGATGCCATGGCCGACGAATTCACGCACTACCGAAAGGCCGTTCTTTTCGGCCCACTGCTGCACGGCCGCCGAAATATCGGTCAGGCGATTTCCAGGCCGCACCTGTTCGATGCCACGTTCAAGCGCTTCGCGCGTGACGCGCAAAAGCTTCTCGCGCGCCGGAGTGACCTTTCCAACTGGCACGGTCAGCGCCGCGTCACCGTAGTATCCTTCGAGCTCCACGCCGAAATCCATCGACAGGATATCGCCTTCCTTCACCACGCGCTTCCCCGAAGGGATTCCGTGCACCACTTCCTGATTAATCGACGTGCACAGCGACTTCGGATAGCCGTGATAGCCCTTGAACGCCGGGCGCGCACGATGCTGGCGCGCGTACTCTTCCACAAATCCGTCAAGCTCGAGCGTCGAAACGCCGGGGCGGACCATCTTGCGCAATTCCGTGAGCGCGCCCCAGACGATCACACCGGCTCGATGCATGGTGTCGAGCTCCGCAGCCGAGCGGCAAATGATCACGCACGCCCCTCGGGCGAGCCCAAAACTCCAAACACCGAATCGGTTACGGCGCCCATGGCTGCTGCCGCGTCGATTTCGTCGAGCATCCCCTGCGAGCGGTAATACTCTACGAGCGGTTTGGTCTGCCTGTTATAGGCCGCCAGACGCTCGCGAACCACTTCGGGCCGGTCGTCGTCGCGTTGCAGCAGTTCCCCGCCATCGACGTCGCAGCGCCCCACTACTTTCGGCGGATGGTCGTAAATATTATAAATTTCCGAACACACCTTGCACCCGCGGCGCCCCGCCAACCGGCGCATCAAAATGTCGTCCGCGACGCGGAAGAAAATCACCACGGGCGGCCCGAAGTCCTGACCCTCGAGAATGCGGTTCAGCGCCTCGGCCTGCGCCAGCGTCCTCGGGAAACCGTCAAAGACAAATCCATTCGCGGCATCGGGGCGCGCGATGCGCGCCTCGACCATGCGCAGAATCAAATCGTCCGGCACCAGATCGCCGCGCTCCATCACCGGCTTCGCGATCCGTCCTAGCTCCGTGCCCTTGCTGACATTTTCGCGCAGCATATCGCCGGTCGAAAGATGCGGCACGCGGAGCTTTTCAGCGACAAGCTTCGCTTGCGTGCCCTTGCCTGCGCCCGGCGGCCCCAGAAAAATCACCGCGCGAGCCGGCGCCTTTTTGGCGTCCAGAGGCGCCACGTTCAGACACCCCGGCCCCGCAAACGGCCGCGGCGCGTGAAACCTTCGTAATTCCGCATCACGAGCTGCGCCTCAAGCTGTTGCACCGTATCCATGGCCACGCCCACAACAATCAGCAGGGATGTGCCGCCAAAATAGAAATTGACGTTCAAGCCTTCCAGAACGAAGCGCCAGAAATGCTCGTCGATCCAGGCGCCAACGAACGGCAAATGTTGCAGGTGGATTCCGGAGATCATCCATTCCGGCAGAACGCATACAATCGCAAGGTAGAGGCCGCCGACAAATGTGAGGCGCGTGAGCACGCGATTGATGTGCTCGGAAGTGTTGCGCCCCGGGCGAATACCCGGAATGAAACCGCCATACTTGCGCATGTTGTCGGCGAGATCCGTGGGATTGAAAATGATGCCCACGTAGAAAAACGCGAAAAAGATGATCAGCAACACGTACACGAGCGTATAAAGCGGCTCGCCCCATTTCAGCGTGTTCGCAAAGCTCTGGAGAAACGGCGAGCGGTTCGCGAAAACGAGCGCTATCGTCGCCGGAAAAGTGAGCAGCGAGCTGGCGAAAATCGGCGGGATCACGCCGCCGGAATTGACGCGCAGCGGCAAATACGTCATCTGTCCGCCCATCACTTTGCGCCCCATCACGCGCTTGGCGTATTGCACTGGTATGCGGCGCTGGCCGCGCTCGACGAACACGATGAATGCGACGACCAAAACCATCAGCGCGAGCATGAATAGCAGGACGACGGGCCCCAACGCTCCCCATTGCCCGCCGCTGCCCGCCATCTCCCACAAGTTTTCGACGGCATGCGGAAGACCGACCACGATGCCGGCAAAAATAATCAGGGACATTCCGTTGCCGATGCCGCGATCGCTGATCTGCTCGCCCAACCACATGATGAATGCGGAACCGGTGGTGAGAGTCAAAATCGTCATGAGCACGAAGCGGATACCGGGGTTATATACCAGCTGCTGCCCCGAGAGATTCTGGTGTTGCAGCGTCATGGCAATCGCGAAAGACTGAAAAATGCTCAGAATAATCGTCAGGTAACGCGTGTATTGTGTGATTTTCTTGCGGCCAAGGTCGCCCTCTTTTTTCAAGCGCTCCAAATACGGCCACACAACCACCATCAACTCCAAAATGATGGACGCAGTGATGTACGGCATGATGCCCAGCGCGAAAATCGACAAACGGCGCAGGTTGCCGCCGCTGAAGAGGTCGACAATGCCGAGAACCGAATTACGATTCGCCTGGAATAATTGCAGCAGCAGCGCGCTATTGATTCCCGGCGTGGTAATGAACGCGCCCAGGCGGTATATCGCCAGAATCATCAGGGTGAAGAGACACCTGTTGCGCAGGTCCGGCGTGATGATGATATTCCGAAAAGCCTCGATCAGCTTTCTCATTGCAAAACTTCGACCTTACCTCCGGCGGCGGTGATTTTCTCCTGTGCGGCACGGCTGAATTTGTGCGCGTGAACCGTGAGCGCGACCTTCAATTCGCCGTCACCCAGAATTTTTATGCCGTCGTGACGAACATGAATGATGCCGCGCCCCTCGAGCTCATCCGGCGTCACCGTTTCTCCCGCGGAAAATGCATTCAGCGAACCAACGTTGACGACCGCATAGCGCGTGGAAAACGGATTGTGAAAACCGTGCTTCGGGATGCGCCGATGCATGGGCATCTGGCCGCCCTCGAAGCCCGGCCGGCGCGAATAGCCCCGGCGGGATTGCTGGCCCTTATTGCCGGCGCCAGAAGTCTTACCGAGTTTCGAGCCCATGCCACGCCCGACGCGCACTTTGCGGTGACGCGAGCCGCGCGGCGGCTTCAGATTCGATAGTTTGACGCTCATGGTCTCGCCCCGTTAGTTTTCACGCCGTCTTCGATCTTAACCAGATGATGCACGCGGGCAATCATTCCGCGGGTGGAAGGCGTGTCGTCGAGTTCGACCAGCTGATTCATCCGGCGGAAGCCCATCCCGCGAATCGTCTGGCGCATGCTGCGCGGACAGCCAATGAAGCTGACCACCCAACGAATTTTCAACTTTTCCGATTTTTTCTTCGTGGCCATGATCGTTTTTAGAACCCTTTACGCCGTCACCGGCTCGGCTGCCTTGCCGCGTTCTTCGTTCACTTTGGCGGCGTCCCGCAAATGCAACAGCGCGTCAAAGGTCGCCTTGATTACGTTATGCGGATTCGAAGTGCCGATCGACTTCGTGAGCACATTTTGAATTCCCGCCACTTCCATCACCGCGCGCACCGGTCCGCCGGCAATGATGCCGGTGCCTTCTGGAGCGGGCTTCAAGAGCACTTGCCCTGAACCGTAACGCCCAAGAACTTGATGCGGGATGCTCGAACCCTTCAAATGGAGCTTGACCATGTTTTTCTTGGCCTGCTCGATGGCTTTGCGAATCGCCATGGGAACTTCGCGCGCCTTGCCCATGCCGAATCCGGCATGGCCGTGCTGATCGCCAACAACCACCAGAGCGGAGAAGCTGAGGTTCTTGCCTCCCTTGACGACCTTCGTGACGCGATTGATGGAAACCACCTGATCCTTAACATTCGCCAGATTCGTGTCGATGTGCCGGCGAATCGCGAGCGTATCTTTGAGCTCTTGTTTCGACATAAGCGTCAGAACTTCAGTCCCGCCTCTCGAGCCGCTTCGGCGAGCGCCTGAATGCGGCCATGATATTGGTAGCCGCCACGGTCGAAGACGACTTTCTCGACTCCGGCAGCGCGGGCGCGTTCGGCGATGATTTTGCCGACCACTTTCGCCGCGGCGATGTTGCCTCCACCCTTGATTTGACCCTTGACGTCCGCGTCGAGCGAACTGGCCGCCGCGAGCGTGTGCCTTTTGTGATCATCAATCACCTGCACCCGAATATGCTTCAGCGAGCGGTATACGCAAAGGCGCGGGCGGTCTTCAGAACCCGCGAGCGTTTGGCGCATGCGCTGGTGAATGCGCTTGCGATGCAAATCGCGCGAAAGTTTTCTTGCTGGCACGACAGCCATTGCTCTTCTCCTTCAAGTTGTTCCAACTTCCCGAGCAAACTGCAGATTCCTCGCCGCCGTCGCTCCTCGGAATGACAGCATCCCGAGTTTTTCGTTCCCTATTACGCGGCGGTCTTGGCCGCGCCGGCCTTGCCAGCCTTCTTCTTCAGGCGCTGGCCCGTGATGCGAACGCCCTTCTGCTTATAAGGATCCGGCGGACGCAGCGCGCGCATGTTGGCCGAAACCTGTCCGACCAAGCCTTTATCAGCGCCAGAAACCGTGACGTGCGTCTGCTTCTCGATAGCGACCTGTATCCCCTCGGGAATCGGAAACTGGACAGGATGCGAATAGCCGAGCGCGAAGACGACCGTCTTGCCTTTGACCTCAGCGCGATAACCGACGCCAACAATGTCGAGCTCCTTCTTGAATCCCTCGGTGACGCCCTTGACGGCATTGGCGACAAGCGCCCGCGCCAAGCCATGCAGTGCGCGCTGCGATTCATTTTGCCGCGAAGCGATCAGATGGCCGTCCTTCTGGTCGAACTTGATTCGGCCCGGAACCGGCACATGCATTTTGCCCTTCGGGCCCTGGACTTCTACCGCGTCGTCGGTGATTTGCACTTTCACGCCTGAGGGCAGCGGTATCGGCTTTCTTCCAATTCGAGACATGGCGCTACCAAACCTCACACAAAAGTTCGCCGCCCACGCCTTCTTTGCGGGCGGTCTGGCCAGTCATGATTCCGCGCGGCGTGGAAAGGATTGCCACACCCATGCCGCCAACCACGGGGCGAATGCCGGTCTTGCCAACGTAACGCCGGCAGCCGGGGCGCGAAATGCGCTTTAGATCCGTGAGCACGCTACGCTTGTCGCTGGTGTAGCGGAAAAAGACGCGCAGGACTTTTTGCTTGTTCTCGTCGACCACTTTGTAGGTGGAGACGTAGCCTTCTTCCTTCAAAATACGCGCAATTTCAATTTTCATCTTCGACGACGGCAAATCGACGCGCGGATGGCGCGCGCGCACGGCGTTGCGAATCCGTGTGAGCATGTCAGCAATGGGATCGGTGGTCATTTATTTTCCTTGCCAAATTTTCCTTACCAACTGGCCTTGGTCACGCCCGGGATTTCGCCCTTGAGCGCGAGCCCGCGGAAGCAGATGCGGCACATTTCAAATTTCCGCAAAAACGCGCGCGAGCGCCCGCAGATGCGACAGCGGTTGCGGACGCGAATCTTGTACTTCAATTTCTTCTTCATCTTGGCGCATCGTGCAGTGGTTGCCATCGTTTGTCCTTCAGCCCTCTCGTTTCACTCTTCGTCGCAGCCGCTTAGCGCGTTACGGCCGCAGCGGAACGCCCAACAGTTTCAAAAGTTCGCGGCCTTCTTCGTCGGACCTGGCCGATGTAGTGAGCGTGATGTTCATGCCCTTGATCTTGTCGACGCGCGTGTAATCGATCTCCGGAAACACGAGCTGATCCTTCAAGCCCAGTGTGTAGTTTCCGCGGCCGTCGAACGAATTCCCCGGCAAGCCTTTGAAGTCGCGAACACGCGGCAGAACGATATTCGCCAGGCGGTCGAGAAATTCGTACATGCGCTCGCCGCGCAGCGTAACCATGCAGCCAATCGGCATACCCTTGCGAATCTTGAAATTCGCGATGGATTTCTTGGCGCGCGTGATCACCGGTTTCTGCCCGGTGATCTGGCCAAGTTCCTGCACGGCAACATCGAGCAGCTTCACGTTCTGGCTGGCTTCGCCCAAGCCGATGTTCACGGTGATTTTCTGCAGACGCGGCACCGCCATCGTGTTCGTGTAGCCGAACCTCTTCGAGAGCGCCGGCATGGCATCTTTGCGGTAGCGTTCGTGTAAGCGGCTAATCATGATTTCGATCTCTCTTGGCCTTTGCGCTTAACTTTCAATGGTCGCGTCGCAGCGGTGGCACGTTCGCGCCTTGGTGCCGTCGGACAATATTTTGGTGCCCATGCGCGCATGCTTGCCGCAGGACGGGCAAAGAATCATCACGTTCGAAACGTCAATGGGCCCCTCTTTATCCAGAATGCCGCCGCGAATATTCTTTGACGGGTTGGGCCGCGTGTGGCGCTTGATGATGCTTGCGTGCTCCACTGTGACGCGGCGCTTCACCGGATCGACCGAAAGCACGCGACCAGTCTTGCCCTTGTCGCGCCCGGCCATGATTTTCACGGTGTCTCCGTGGCGGATCAGCACGGGCCGCGGCTTCTTCGCTGCTTCGCGATGGCGCATGGCTACCAAACCTCCGGCGCAAGCGAAATAATTTTTGCGAACTTCTTCTCGCGCAACTCGCGCGCCACAGGACCAAACACGCGCGTTCCCACGGGCTCGCCCGCTTCGTTGATGAGCACAGCGGCGTTGTCGTCGAAGCGGATGTAGGTGCCATCCCTGCGGCGATGCTCCTTGCGCGTGCGAACCACGACTGCCTTCACGACTGTTCCCTTCTTCACCTGGCTATCAGGGGCTGCTTCCTTCACCGACGCGGTGACTACATCACCCAATCCCGCGACCAAACCCGTGTCGCCGCCGAGCGGAAGAATGGCCGTCAATTGCCGCGCGCCCGAGTTATCGGCCACGGTCAGCCACGTGCGCATCTGAACCATGCTATTGCTCCCTCGTTTCCGAGAACATTACGCCACGCGCGTGGAGCGGGCGACAATCTCCGCCAGCCGCCAGCGCTTGAGCCGCGAAAGCGGCCGGCTGGCGACAATGCGAACCGTGTCGCCGGGGTGCGCTTCGTTCTGCTCATCATGAGCGTAGTATTTTTTGCTGTGGCGAATCACGCGCAGATACTTGCGATGCTGCACCGTACGCGTCACTTTCACCACAATTGTCTTGTGCATCTTCGAGCTCGTCACAATGCCGACGAGCTGCTGGCGCGCGCCACGACCGCCTGTGGACTCGACCGTGCCTGTTTGCGCTTCACTGGCCATCTGTAATCCTCATTCCTTCGCGTCCTTTGCTTCTTTCGATTCTTTCGCTTCTTTCGCGGTGTGTTTCTTCGTGCCTTTGTCCTTGGCGCTTTGTTTCGTGTGGCTGCGCTTGTCGTGAGACTTCTTCTTTGCTGTTTTCGTCTTGGCGTGCGCCGCTTCCTTTTCTTTTGGGGCCGCGGGATGAATGCCCAGTTCATGCTGGCGGGCCAGCGTCTTCACTCGCGCCAAATCGCGGCGCGCTTCGCGAAGCTTCTTGACGCTTTCCGATTGCCCGGTGGTCAACTGAAAGCGCAGTCGGAAAATCTGCTCGCCGAGCTCGTGTGCCTGAATTTCGAGCTCGTTGCTGTTCAGCGGCCGGAAGTCTTCCATGCGATTCGCCATCAGAGCTCCTCCGCACGGCTGACAAATTTCGTCCGGATGGGTAGCTTGTGCGCCGCGAGTTCCATGGCTTCTTTCGCGGAGGCCAGATCGACTCCCGACATTTCAAACATCACGCGGCCCGGCTTGACCACGGCCACCCAGTGCTCGGGTGGTCCTTTGCCCTTGCCCATGCGCGTTTCGGCCGGCTTCTTCGTGAACGGCTTGTCCGGGAAGATGCGAATCCACAATTTGCCGCCGCGCTTGATGAAGCGCGTTATGGCCACTCGCGAAGCCTCAATTTGGCGGTCCGTGATCCAAGCAGGTTCGAGAGCCTTCAGGCCGTATTCGCCGAAAGCCAGCGAGCCTCCGCGCCACGCTTTTCCCGTGCGCCGGCCGCGCTGCTGCTTGCGGTACTTCACCTTTTTCGGCATCAACATAATTGCGTGTCCTTACTCCGTTAGAAAACAGTTCTCAGTCGATGGTTGACAGTCAAAAGCCAAAACCCCAGCAAACCAAACTTACGCGTTCGCTGCTTGCGCAGCACGCTCTTCGGCGCGTTTGCGCTCGGGCGCGTTTTCGCCCTGATAGACCCAGCACTTCACGCCAATCACGCCGTATGTAGTGCGCGCTTCGGCAAAGCCGAAATCAATATCCGCGCGCAACGTTTGCAACGGCAAACGTCCCTGCAAATACCATTCCTTGCGGGCGATTTCCGCGCCATTCAACCGGCCGCCCACGCGCACTTTGATTCCCTTGCAACCGAAGCGCAGCGCCGAGTCAACTGCCTTGCGCATGGCGCGCCGGAATGCCACGCGTTTTTCAAGCTGCAGCGCAATCGATTCCGCAACGAGCTGCGCGTCGAGTTCCGGGCGATGCACTTCCTGAATATCGATGTGAACTTCGCGCTTGGTGCGCTTTTGCACTTCCGCCTTGAGTTTGTCAATTTCCGCGCCCTTGCGGCCAATGATGATTCCCGGACGCGCCGTATAAATCCGCACCACCAGCTTGTTGGCAGCGCGTTCGATGTCGATCGAGCTGACCCCCGCCGATTTCAGCTTCTCCTTCAATTCCTTGCGCAGTTGGACATCTTCGTGAAGCAGATCCGCATAATCTTTCTTGGCGAACCATCGCGACTTCCACGATTTGTTATAGCCCAGCCGAAAACCGTACGGATGCGTCTTCTGACCCAATCGACCCTCCTGCCTCTAAAACTACTTCTTCTTGCGTTTCTGCGCTTTCTTGGCCTGCTTGGCGCGATCTTGAAGCGTCTTTCGCGCCTTGCGCACCGCGCCCTTGATGCCCTTCGACGCCGCGCGGTCGGCTTCCGCGGCCTTGGCGCGATCTTCCGCGGCGCGCGCGTGCTCGGCCACCTCGACCACAATATGGCTGGTGCGCTTCTGGTAGCGAAACGCGCGACCCATCGGCGCGGTGCGCAACCGTTTCCAGCGCGGGCCTTCGTTGACGAAGCAGCGCGTCACCCACAGCATATCCACGTCGAGCGATTCGCCTGATTCATCCGCTTTGTGTTCGGCATTGGCAATCGCGCTGCGCAGCACTTTGCCGATTTCGCGCGCGATGCGCTTCTTCGTGAATTGCAAAATTTGCAGTGCTTCGGCGGCGCGATGCCCGCGAATCAAGTCAATTACCAGACGCGCCTTCTGCGGCGAAACGCGAATGAAACGCGCGTTTGCCACGCCGTCGAGCGAGCTATGCGTAAGTGTCTCGGGCGCCATACGAGTGTCCTTTTCTTATCCTTTGGGCGCTGCGGGAGGAGCGCCTCCGCCTGCTGGTGCGCCACCGGCCGGAGCTGCCGCGCCCGGAGCGCCACCGGCCGCAGCCGCCGCTCTTTCGAGCGCGGCCTTCACCGCGTGGCCCTTGAACGTGCGCGTGGGCGCGAATTCGCCCAGCTTGTGCCCGACCATTTGCTCAGTGACATACACCGGAATGAACTTCCGGCCATTGTGCACCGCGATGGTGTGGCCAATCATGTCCGGCAAAATAGTGGAACGCCGCGACCATGTCTTGATGACTTTCTTTTCGTTGCGCGCGTTCATCCCTTCGATTTTTATGCGAAGGGGCTCATCGATGAACGGACCTTTTTTAAGCGAGCGTGGCATCTGATCTTTTGTCCTTTGCTATTCTCCGACGCGGCGCAGCTTCACCCATTGCGCGCGGCGCATCCGGCGAAATCCGCGAACGGGCCCCGGTACGCGATGCGACACGGGACAGAACGGGCACACAAAACGCGTTCCCTGCGCGTTTGGCGTCTTCTCCACGATTACGGCCCAGCCCGGCTTGCAAATCCGGTACATCACCTGCGGCTGCGGGATCACCACTTTCAGTTTCCGCGCTGGCTTCGCCGCGGGGCGAACCCGCTTGGAAGCGCGCGCGGCACGCCGTGAGGTCCTGCGAGTTGTTCGTGTAACGCTCATTTTTCTGCTCTCGATCACCCGCCGCGCCGGGATCATTTATTCTGTCTCCATTAACTCTACTTCTCGCTGCGAACAAAAATCGTTATGGCTTCCGCCGCTGCACGATCAGCCTGTCGGAAGGCTTGCGCTTGCGCGTCTTCGCCCCCAAGGTCGGAAAGCCCCACGGCGTTTGCGGGTGATTGCCCTTGACTCGGCCTTCACCGCCGCCGTGCGGATGGTCGACCGGATTCATGGCCACGCCGCGATTCGTCGGCCGGCGACCGTGCCAGCGTGTGCGTCCTGCCTTGCCGTACGTGACGTTTTCGTGGTCCAAGTTGCCGAGCTGGCCGACCGTCGCCATGCAATCCAAAGAAAATTTCCGCGTTTCGCCCGAAGGCAGCTTGATTAGCGCGATATCGCCTTCCTTGCTGAGCAACTGCGCCGCGCCTCCCGCCGAACGCACGAGTTGACCGCCCTTGCCGGGCGAGAGCTCGAGGTTGTGCACCATCGTGCCGGGCGGAATATTGCGAATCGGCAAAGCGTTGCCGGGCAGAATGTCCGCCGCGGCGCCGTTCTGCACTGTCATCCCGACTTCGAGGCCCACCGGATGCAGGATGTAGCGCTTTTCGCCATCCGCGTAATGCAGCAGGACGATTCGGGCCGAGCGGTTCGGGTCGTATTCGATGGCCGCAACCTTCGCCGGGATTCCAGTCTTTTCGCGCCGAAAATCAATCAGGCGGTAGTTCTTCTGGTGGCCGCCGCCGCGATGCCATGATGTGATCTCGCCGTGCGCGTTGCGGCCGCCCGTGCGTTTCTTCGGCTCGACGAGCGACTTCTCCGGCTCCTGCTTCGTGATCTCGCTCTTGTCGAGCATGGTCAGGAAGCGCCGCGACGGCGTGTAGGGTCTGAATGTTTTTAGCGCCATTGTTGCCTCTTGCCTTCCGGTTGGACGACCGGCCTGAAAATTTCCCGCTACATATTCTCCGCGTACTCCATCATCTTTTCGCCCGGCGCCAGCTTGACGTAGGCCTTCTTCCAATCGCGCCGGTGACCTTCGGACTTGCCACGCCGCCGCAGCTTGCCGTGATAAATCGCGGTGCGCACCTGGTCGACCTTGACGTTGAAGGCCATCTGAACCGCTTCCTTGATTTGCGTCTTGGTGGCTTCGCGCGCCACTTCGAATACAGCCGTCTGGTGATTCTCTTTCACGCCCAGGCCCTTCTCCGTAATGATGGGCCGACGAATGATTTCGTAAGGTTGCATGGCCTATTCCTTGTCCTTTTTCGACTTGCGCTTGGCTTTCGCGTGCTTCTTCGCCGCAGGCTTGGCCGCGGCTTTCTTTGCGTGCTTCTTTGCCGCGGGCTTGGCCGCGTGCTTTGCGTGCCGGGGCTTAGCCGCGTGCTTCTCGGCGGAATTTCCCGATTGGGCGGCGTTTTCAATCTGCACAGTCTGCGAATCGCCGCCCGGCTCTTCCGTTTCGCTTAATCCGCGGCTCAACTTTTCCGCCGCTTCGCGCGAAAGCACCAGCGCCTCGTGGCGCAGCAAGTCGTATGGCTCAATCGCCGTGCTTCGAACCAGCTTCACACCCTCAATGTTGCGGCTGGCGCGTTCAAGGTTCACGTTTTCGGCCGCGTCAACAAGCAGCAGGCTGCGGCTGGCTTCATCGAGCCGCGTCAACGCCTGACGGAACGGCTTGGTCTTGTGCGAATCGAGCTGCCAGTCCTCGACGACGAAGAGCTTGTTGTCCGCGAATTTCGCCGATAGCGCCGACCGCAACGCTCCCAAGAACATTTTGCGCGGCAGGCGATATCCATACTTGCGCGGCACCGGCCCGTGGACCGTTCCGCCATGCCGCCAGAGCGGCGAGCGAATTGAGCCAATGCGCGCGCGGCCTGTGCCCTTCTGCTTCCAGAGCTTGCGTCCCGCGCCGCTGACTTCGCCCTTCGCTTTCGTTTTGTGCGTTCCCGCGCGCTGCGAGGCCAGATAATGCCGCACCGTTTCGTGCAGCACGTGCGGGTTCACGCGCGCCGCAAACACGTCGTCGGCCAGATCGAGCTGCCCGACGGTGTCACCCTTCAGATTTCTCACGTCCACAACGGCCATTTTGTTCTCGCTATTTCGATTTCGATTTTTTCGCTTTGCGAATGTAAATGTACGCGCCCGTGGGCCCCGCCACGGCTCCGCACACGAGGAGCAGATTCTCGTCCGCGTCGATTTTCACCACGCGCAAATTCTTCGACGTCTTCCGCACGTTGCCCATGTGCCCTGGAAAGTGCTGGTTCTTCCACACCCGCGACGGAAACGAGCTGGCTCCAATGCCTCCCGGAGCGCGATGGAACATCGAGCCGTGAGACGCGTCGCCGCCGCGATAGTGCCAGCGTTTGACGCCACCCGCGAAGCCGCGGCCCTTGCTGGTACCCGCCACGTCGACAAACTCGCCGACGGCGAAGCCGTCAACGAGCACCCTGTCGCCGGTTTTCGTCTCGTCCTTCGATTCCTCGAGCCGGAACTCACCCAAAAAACGCATGGGCGCAACGCCCGCTTTCTTGAAATGGCCGGTCATGGCCTTGTTGACACGCTGCGGCTTGATGAATTCCACCAAGCCCAATTGCACCGCATCGTAACCATGCTTGTCCTTGGTGCGCCGGTCGACCACCACGCACGGGCCCGCTTGCAGCACGGTGCACGGGATTGACGCGCCGTCTTCGGCGAACACTTGCGTCATCCCCAATTTGATTCCCAGAATTCCGTTGACTGCCATCTCAATCTTCCTTCGTACTCAGTAAACTGCAGATCCCTCGCTACGCTCGGGATGACAACGCGAAAAGCGCGTTGTCACTTCGTAGCGTGTTCGCGCCCGAAGGCCTTGATTTCCACGTCGACTCCCGGCGGCAGATCGAGCTTCATCAGCGCGTCCACCGTGTCCGGCGTCGGACTCAAAATATCAATCAGCCGCTTGTGCGTGCGCATCTCGAACTGCTCGCGCGATTTCTTGTCCACGTGCGGCGAGCGCAACACGGTCCACCGATTGATAATCGTCGGCAGAGGAATCGGCCCCGCCACTTCCGCGCCCGTGCGCCGCGCCGTTTCCACAATCTCGCGTGTGGATTGATCGAGAATGCGGTGGTCGTAAGCCTTCAAACGAATGCGAATTTTTTCCCCGGTTGACATGTTTACTCGAGTATCTCGGTGACGGCGCCGGCGCCGACCGTGTGGCCGCCTTCGCGAATCGCGAAGCGCAACCCCTTCTCCAGCGCTACCGGAGTGATCAGTTTCACTTCCACCGCCACATTGTCGCCCGGCATCACCATCTCGACTCCGGTCGGCAATGCCACGTCTCCCGTCACGTCCGTGGTGCGAAAATAAAATTGCGGCCGGTAGCCC
>DATLSS010000015.1:0-12561 GCA_035534035.1 Candidatus Acidiferrales bacterium
ACAATGAATTATTCCGATTCACCGCTCGCTGTGCCCGAATGGCGGAATTGGCAGACGCGCCAGGTTCAGGACCTGGTTCTCGCAAGGGAGTGGAGGTTCGAGTCCTCTTTCGGGCACCAAACATCACACCAGAAATTACGCAGATAAGTTTTTTATCATTTCAGGGGAGGCTGCGGACGCGTCTGCGCGCGCCATCGCTGGCCGGCGGGAAGCGAACATCGCGCGAACGAGCCCGCTTTGTCGCAGTTTCGTGCCCCGGAAGGGCAGCAAAAAAAGTCCGCGGGCCACATCCTTCAGTAATGCGCTCTGCTGGCTGAAACGAATCCATCCGCGCCAGCCGAGTTTCCGCAGCAGGCTAAAACGCAAGCGCGCCAGACCGAATAGCATGCTCGTCAAGGACGCGGGAATGTCGCGCTCACGGTGATATTCATAGAAGGCGTAATTCATCGAGGCGCTCGATTGCACCTTGATGAAGTTTTCGAGAGCGTGATTCTTCGGATCGGCGGCAACCTCGCGGAAGAGATCGTGGAACTTCTTTGATTCAGCTTCGAGTGTCTCGAGGCTCGCGAATCGGTTAATCAGTTTCGCGCCAACGGGATCCCAGAGATAGTCATTCATTAGCAATGGCAAGCCCAGATGAAAAAGTTTCGTCACGATCAGGTGAACGCGGAGATGGCACTGGTACGCATCTCCCATGCATTCGTAGAGCCGCGTGGTATCGCGCGTCAGGCTGTGATGAAACGCGCTGATGGCGGTATCGAGGTCTTTCGTGAACTCGCGCGTGTCGCAGCCGTTCAATTCTCTTCGGATCATCGCCGCAATCTGCCGGATCTGCACGGACGATAAAGCCATGCCGACGCTGTAAAGCGGGTCAACCGTGTTGCCCGCATCGCCGATGATGTACCAGCGATCCGGTGAATAGTGCTGGCGGCATTCCCACATGTACGAGCTATAGAAATTCGTGTCGACGACCGTGCCGCTGCGCACCAGCTCAACGATCATTTCATGCTCACGGCCCACGCATTCGAGGAACTGCTCCATCGTGCGGACTTGTCCATGCGGGTAAACGTCCTTGCGATAGGTGATGCCAATACTGATGAATGGAACGTTCTCAGGCAAGCGCATGGGAATGCACCAGATCCAGTTGCCTTTCCCGAAAAAGTGATGAGTGGCGAAATAGGGAACGAAGGCGCGATTTTCCTTCTTGATAGCGCGGATGCGACCCAGAATTTCAGGATTGAAGTTCATCAGGCGGAACCAGAATACGTCCTTCTGCTCGTTGACCTTTTCATGGAGCTGCAACAATTTTGCGAGGACGCGGTTGCGGCCAGTTGCGTCGACCAGCCAGCGCACCAGGAGGGGATATTCCTGCTGCGCGGAGTCTCGAATCGTTAGTGTGTGCGCCGCGCCGCCGTTGCCAAGATTTACGCCAGCAACGGTGCCGTCGATCATCTGCACGCCGCTTTCCACGTTGCGACGGCGCACCTCGCGATCAAACGTGAAGCGATTGATTTGGAAGGAGAGCAGGGGCGGCACGGTAGGAGTTTCATCGACGACGTAAGTGCGGTCCGCAGGGTTGTCTATTTCGGGCTTGTAATAATAGGTGAGACCGTACTTGGGAAAGTGGTTTTCGATCAGATAAGGACCGAGGCCGAGTTCGAGGAGGAAATCGATGGTGATCTCGACGAACGATTCGCCCACAATGGGGCGATTCTTGTGCGGACCTTCGACAACGGCGACTTTGAGCTCCGGGAAGCGCATCCGCAGGTAGGCGGCCGCAAGCTGGCCGGTTGCTCCGCCCCCCATTATCAACACGTCGGTTGTCATAGCCGATGCCCTGACTGATTTGCCGCGGGTGCGAATCCCGCGCAATAGCGCTTTCGTCTAACCGGGTATTTCATTTCCATTCGACATCCGTCCCGCAACATAACATCTGCCCGCCTCGGCATGCAATGTTGCGGAGATTTCGGCGCCTGAGTTCCGGAGTGCCAGGCGAGGGTTGCTGAAATCCGAGGGATTACCCGGCTAGGAAAGCTGATTTAGTGGTCGATCTTACGCGAAAATCCCACTTGTCCGTTCGTACAGGTACTGTTTTTGGTACACAAAATTCTGCAATCCATAGATAAGCAAACCGTTTCGTGTTTATCGTAGATAGGGAAATTATGGACCAGCCCGACAAAACGACCACTGGATTTTCGCCTGGGCGCGCTAGCAACGGGTCGCACGAGCAGCTGAAGACAGTGCTCATCAGCGAGCTTCCGAACTCCGCCACGGTGGTGGTGGAACCGTCGCACCTCGAAAGCCCGAATCTTACCACGTCGAGCCTGAACGCCCTTTCGCAGCGTTACGACATTCTGGGCGAGGCGGGCCACGGCAACATGGGCAACGTCTACAAGGCGCGCGACCGCGAAACGGGCGAGACAGTCGCCCTGAAGCTCATCAAGCCGGAAATTGCTTCAGACCTGGGCATGATGGAGCGGTTCAAGAACGAGCTGCTCTTCGCGCGCAAAATCACGCACAAGAATGTTTGCCGCGTGTACGACTTCAACCGGATCGGCGGAATCGCTTACACCTCGATGGAATATGTCGAAGGCGAAAGCTTGCGTTCGGTGCTGAACCGCTTCGGCGGGCTGCCGCTGCGCAAGGGAATCGATTTGGCGTTACAGATTTGCTCCGGGCTGAAGGAAGCGCACGCGCAGGGGATCGTTCATCGCGACCTGAAGCCGGAAAACGTGATGATTGATGCGCAGGGCAATCTGAAAATCATGGACTTTGGCATTGCGCGCTCCATGGAGGCCGCAACACACCTGACAGGCGCGATGGTGGGAACGCCCGCCTACATGGCTCCGGAACAAGTGGCTGGGAAGCCCATCGATTATCGAACGGATATTTATTCGCTTGGCTTGATGCTCTACGAAATGTTCACCGGCTCCCAAACGTTCCACGCCGATACGCCCGTAGCGGTCGCCTTGAAGCAGATGCGCGAGGAGCCTGTCGCTCCTCATGAAGTCGACCCGTCGATTCCCGTGTTTATTGAGCGCGCTATTCTAAAATGCCTCGCGAAAGACCCGGGGAAACGGTATCAGTCCGTAGCGGAACTCGAGACAGCGCTGCGCTCGCCAACAGGCACGGGATTTCCAACCGCAGCTTTGGCGCCTATCGGCACGCCGAGTCTGCCGACAGGGCGCTCGACGGATGCGACGATTGCCGTTCCGGCGACGCTGCTCCCGGCACAGCCGAAGGCGAAACGCACGTCGCCGATTGCGTGGGTGCTGTTGGGAGGGCTCGCGGTTTTGGTGATGCTTGCAGCAATGGCTGCTGTGCGAAAAATTAAATCAGCCGGTTCGATTCCCTCGCCAGTGCCGCCTACCCAATTGTCAGAGCCGACTCCGCCAGCTTCGGCGTTTCACGCTCCGCCGACGCGGCCCGCAAACGCGGCATCTGCTGATGTGACTAACCTGCCCGCCGCAACAGCGCCGCATCGTGCAAAGCCATCGGCGCCTGCGAACACGCAACCTTCCGTGCCGATCGTTTTCCCGCATGTTGAATTTGGAAAGAAAGCATCGCGGCAAAATCGTCCCGGAGCGAGCGCCCCTGTTTACCTGTGGGTGGGACGATTTCAGCGCGAAGGCGGCGCGCAAAGTGCCGCAAAGCGAATCGAAGATGACGGCCTGCCGGTCGTTGTGATGCCGCGACGAAATCCGCAGAACAGCCAGCAGTTCTTCGTTGTGTTTACAGGTCCATTTGCGCGAACGCGGGCGCAAGACGTGATCCAGCGGCTACAGGAGCAGGGCTTCTTCAGTGTTCGCGAGGTCAAGCCTCCGGGTCAGGGCCAGAAGCGGAACCAGCATTAAGCGGCGTCGTTCACAAGAAATCACGCGCATTGGGGGCGGGGGAAAAGTTACGAAATGGCTTTTCAGGCAACCATTGAAATGGAGTTCGGCGCGCGCAGCGACAACGGGCGCGTGCGCGAAAACAACGAGGATAGTTTCCGCGTGGTTCCGGAGTTGAATTTATTTGTTCTCTCGGATGGAATGGGCGGTCAGGCATCCGGCGAAGTGGCGAGCCGCTTGGCGGCGGAAACGATCGTCGCGCATTGCCGCGAGGCCGAAGCAAATCCTTCGTTGCCCATAATCGGCGAGCGAATTGATGGAGCATCCGCCATGGCAAATCGCCTCGCGAGCGCCGTCAGGCTCGCGAACCAGGCCGTGCATCAGGCGGCGGAACGGAACGAAGCGCGAACAGGAATGGGAGCCACCGTTGTGGCCGTGCAGTTCGCGGATGAGCGCATGACCATCGCGCACGTGGGAGACAGCCGCGCGTACCGTCTGCGCAACGGAGAGCTCGAACAGCTTACGCCGGATCATTCGTTCATCGCCGAGCAGGTGCGCCAGGGCTTGATGAGCGCGAAGGACGCGTCGCAGAGCAAATTGCAAAATGTATTGCTCCGCGCTCTCGGCGTTGATCCTGAGGTGGAAGTGGAGATCAACGAAGAGCTGCTTGCGGAAGGCGACATGTTGCTGCTCTGCTCGGACGGATTGACGCACGAACTCTCCGACGAGCGAATCGCAGCGGCTTTGTGTGATGCGGACGAAGCGCAGGAAGCGGCCAGCCGTTTGGTCGAATTGGCGAACCAGGCGGGCGGGGGCGACAACATCACGGTCATCGTATTGCGTCACGCACCAAAGTTTGCGGGCGCGATGGCAAAAATCGGGCGATGGTTCACGGGCTCCTGAGATTGTTCCGTGAAGGAGAAAATAAAATGTCGAAGCTAGTTCTGAAGTTCGAAAATGCGATCCTAACCGAAGTGGCCGTGGGAGCGAAGGAAGTGAGCATCGGGCGCTCGCCGGACAACGGCCTGGTCATCGACAATCCCGCAGTCTCGCATTATCACGCCCGCGTTTTCAACGACGAGGGACGTCTGATGCTCGAGGACTTCGGGAGCATGAATGGCACGTTCGTCAACGGCCAGCGCGTGAAAATGGTGTCGCTCAAGGCAGGCGATTCGGTAGTGATCGGCAAGCATTCGATCCTGATCTCCGATTCTCGCGAAGTGGCGAATCCATTTCCGACGAACGGCAATGCCGGCAAAGCCGCGCCGAAAATCAACGAAACGGTGATGCTCGAGACGAAAGAGCGGCGCGAGTTCCTGCAGAAAGTCGCGGCTGTCGGCGAAAGCGTACAGGTGGCGCCGACGCGCCTGAAAGTTGCAACGCTTATGGTTCGCAAAGGCAGGACGGATCATCGCGAATACACGCTGAGCAATAAGCTGACGGTTATCGGCAAATCAGCGCTCGCTACCGTGAAGCTCAAGGCCTGGTTTGCGCCCAAAGCCGCGGCGCAGATCAATCGCCGCGACGATAATTCCTACTACATCGGCGGCGCGGATAAAGTGCCCACCATAAACGGCCAGCCGGTCATCCATCCGACGAAGCTTTCTGCCGGAGACGTGATCGCTGTGGCGGGCGTTGAACTCGAATTCATCTACCGGGACTAAAATCAAACGCCTGCGAAGCGTTATGTGAATGTTTTTCCCCGCGCTATTTAGCGCGAAGCTCAATCCTCTGCGCATTCCCATCCTGATTTGCCGCCGCAGCTTCTGGTAGTGTAACGGCTCTTTCATCCGAGGCGTCTGTATCCTTGCCTGCGGCTCCTCTTACGCTCCGCTGTGTATCTCGTTGTCACGCGCTTTTGGCGTCCCGCGTGTTTTACGGGACTCATTTAGTTTATGATGTGCCGCTCCGAGCAAAGGGTCAGGTAAACACCGCCTGCAGAGGAAAAGGGAGAATCAATATGAAACATGCCGTGCGGAAACCGGCGTTGAACAACTATGTTTTTTGGATGTGCCTGTGCATCACGCTCATGTTGCCGAGCGTGCTGGGTGTAAACGTGCTCGCACAAAACCAGCGCGCGTCCGGGGAACAGCGCGGGGAAATGCGTCTTGCGATGCGGAATTCACAAGCGCGCATCGTTAGACCGAACTATCAGCTCGCCGCGCGCTTCGTCCCCTCAAACATGGCCAAACTGGTGTTCGATACGGAAGTGACGCCGCACTGGTTCGAGCTTTCCGACCGTTTTTGGTACAGCTACGAAACTCCCGAAGGCACGCGCTACTGGGTTGTCGATCCAGCGCGCAGATCTAAGACCCCCTTGTTTGATAATGCCAAGGTGGCCGCGCAGCTCTCTATGCTCACGAATTATCCTTACGACGCGCAGCACCTCCCCATCAAGGCGCTGCGCCTGGTGAAACAGGATACCGCGCTGCAATTTGACATTGAGGTGCGGAAGGACTCCGTGATCCCCAACGAACCAAAGAAAGCGCAATCCGACAACGAAGAAACGATTCAGGAAGGCAAAGAGCACAACCAAACACAGCAGATGGGCCAGCGCAAGACCGAACAGCAAAACGAGGACGAAGGAAAAGCTGAAGCCAAGCCGCCCACGCGCAAGATCTATTTCGAGTCGGACCTGGCAACGGGAAAAGTCACGCGCCTCGATGCCATGGAAGCACCGCTCGAAAAACCCATGTGGGCATCCGTTTCGCCGGATGGCAAGACGGTCGTTTTCGCGCGCGGTCACAATCTTTACATGATGGATGGGACGAATTACATCAAAGCCCAGAAAAAGCCAGGGGACAAGAGCATCGTGGAAACGCAGCTTACCACCGACGGAGTGGAAAAATACAGTTACGCGCGCGTGCTGGTTGATGAAGACAAAAAGGAGCTCAAGAAATTTCAGAAGGACGACACAAATCAAGCCGGGCCGCGCACCGTGCCCATTCTGATCTATTGGTCGAAAGACTCGAAGAAATTTGCGCTCGTCCGCGCGGATGATAGGAAGGTTGCCGACCTGTGGGTGATTCACACGCTGGCGAATCCTCGCCCGACGCTTGAAACCTACAGCTATGCAATGGCTGGCGACGCCAACGCGCCGCAATTTGAATTGCAGGTTTTCGACGTTGCCACCAAGGAGCACAAAGTAATCCAAACGGCCGCGTTCAAAGATCAAACGCTCACCATTGCTACCGACCGCATTCTCGCCCGCGACCGCGAACGCGAGTTGCAGCAAACCGAGGGTCAAAAAAGACTCTTTGGAGGTTTTGGCGGCTTTTTGACTGGCGAGTGGCTCGCCGACACGTCCGAAAAACTTTATTTTTTGCGCTCCAGCCGGGATCTGCATCGCATCGACGTCTGCGTGGCGGACACAAACAGTGGGGCCGTGAAAACGCTGATCGAGGAGCGCTCCAATGTGTATCTCGACGATAAGCCATTGCGTCAGGTCGACAACGGAAAGGAACTGATCTGGTGGTCCGAGCGCGACGGCTGGGGCCACTATTATCTTTACGACGGCGACGGCCATTTGAAAAACCAAATCACGTCGGGCGAATACATGGCGGACCAGATCCTGTCGATCGATCCGAAGACTCGCGCCATGTACTTTACGGCAACGGGCCACGAGTCCAACGAAGATCCGTATTACGTTCACCTCTACCGCGTGAATCTGGATGGTTCGGGGCTGAAGCTTCTGGATCCGGGAAATTTTGACAACTCGATTAGCGCATCCGATTCCGGCAAATATTTCATCGACAATTTCTCTCGCGTCGATACCGCGCCAAAATCAGTCCTTCTCGACAATCAAGGTGCGGCGCTGGAGACTCTCGAGACCACTGACGTTAAGCGTTTGCTCGATGCAGGTTTCAAGTATCCGGAAACATTCCACATTAAGGCCGCCGACGGCGTGACGGATCTTTACGGCGTGATGTACAAACCATTCGATTTCGATCCATCGCGAAAATATCCGATCATTGAATATGTTTATCCGGGCCCGCAGACCGAAAGCGTGACGAAATCGTTTTCACCGAAAAATCAGAGCTTCGCGCTCGCGCAACTCGGCTTCATCGTCATCGAAGTCGGCAATCGCGGCGGGAGTCCGCAGCGCGATAAATGGTATGACACCTATGGCTACGGCAATCTGCGCGACTATGGTCTGGCGGACAAAAAAGCCGCGGCAGAAGAGTTGGCGGCCATTCATCCTTATATCGATATCAATCGCGTCGGCATTTGGGGACACTCCGGCGGCGGATTCATGACGGCGGCGGCATTGCTTCAGTACCCGAATTTTTTTAAGGTGGGATGGTCGGAATCAGGCAATCACGAAAACAATGTCTATAATAAGTATTGGAGCGAGAAATACGACGGCGTGAAGGAAGCCGACGAAAAAAATGGCACGGTGAAGTTTCTATACAACATCGAGAAAAATTCCGAACTCGCGAAAAATCTGGAAGGCCATTTAATGTTGACGACCGGCGACATGGATAACAATGTGAGTATGGCGAATACCATGCGCCTTGCCGAGGCGCTGATCAAAGCCAACAAGCGCTTCGACATGTTCGTGCTTCCGGGAATGCGCCACAGCTACATGCCCGACGCCGAATACGTTTTCTGGATGCGCGCCAATTATTTTTGCCGCTGGCTGCTCGGTTCTTCGGAAACGGGCCCGGACGTAATCGAACTCCAGAACGAAAAGCAGGCCACCCCAAGCCACAAATTTCAGGAGTAGCACGCGTGCGACCAAACCGGCTGATTATTCGTCGGTAGTGAATTTTCGGGCCAGGAAGCGCTTGCGCCTGGCGGTGATGGTGCGATGCGCGGCGGCTGCGCCTTGCCAGCCGTGAATGCGTGTCTTTTTATTTTCGAGCTCTTTGTAAATCGTGAAAAAGTGTTCGATCTCGCGCCGCAGATGACGAAACAACTGCGTTGCGTCGTTGATTCCTTCATAGCGGGGATTGTGCTGCTGCACAGCGAGGATTTTCTGATGCGGTTCCGAGCGGTCGATCATGCGCAGCACGCCGACGGGCCGCACTTCCACCAGACAGCCGGGAAATGACGGTTCGTCCGCGATCCCGAGCACGTCTAGCGGATCGCCGTCCTCGCCGAGCGTCCCTCGAATAAATCCGTAGTCGCCCCCGGGTAGTGCATCGGCGAGTACAAAAAAACGATCCAGCCGGAAAACGCCCAAGTCTCTGTCGAACTCGTATTTATTGCGAGAGTTCCTCGGAATTTCGACAATCATACGCACAATTGTCGGGCATGCAGGGCCGGGATCGATGTCGCAGAGGTTGGTTGTCATGGGATCAAGGCTAGCGAACCAGATACGTTGCGGCAACTTAAATTGCAGAACCAACGCAAGGAATGTGCGCGCCACGCGGAAAATTAGGAGGCGGCTCTGGTCGAACCGCCCCCGACGTCCCTGGGGTGTGAGATTTCGCTCGCCGCCTGGGGAGACGGCAAGCGGATTTCACAACTGGGGATGCAAACCCGCCACCGCGAAAAAAGTTGCGGGAGAATTTGCCCACGGCACATACAATATTGAGGGCAGCGTTAAGGGCTACATTGGCGGCAATGCCGGTGGGCAAACGCCAGACCGCCGCGACGACAAGACTGGCCTAATCCATCACGCCGCCCGTTCGCTGAAAAAGCTACTTCATGAAGCAGAAGAACAAACCAGCGGCCGAGCGTCCGCCCGAAATAACCGAAGGCGACTTGCTTGCGTATCTCGCGAAAGCAAATCGTCCCGAAAGTATACGGGAAATGGCGAGCGCTCTCGGACTCCGGCACTGGGGCCGGCGAGCGCTGCCGAAGCTGCTCGGGCGTCTAAAGCGCCGCGGCGACGTGCAAGTCGCGCATGGACGATACCGGCTCTCTGGCCAACGCAGCGCGCCAACGCCAAGTCCGCGGCCAACCCAGCGTCATGACATCCGGACCGGAGAACTAACCGCTTCGCGAGGGCCTGAAGAGAGCGGTGATGCAGTAGCGCGGCCCGCGCGGCAGGATCCGAATCTGATCGCCGGCCGCCTCGTGGCGCATCGGGACGGCTATGGCTTCGTTGTCCCGGATCGCCCCGTAAAAGCGATGGAAGGGGACCTGTTCATCAATCCGGACAGCATGGGCGACGCGATGCATGGCGACCGCGTGGAGGCGCGCCTCAGCCGCCGCCATTCCGACGGCAGGTTCGAAGGGCGCATCGAAAAAGTCACCGTGCGGGCGCATCCCACGGTTGTGGGCCTGTTCCGCTACGGGCCGCATGGCAATGCCGTCCTGCCCTACGAAACGCGCCTCGCGCATGAGATTGTCATCCCGTCTGGCGCGGAGCTGACGCCCGAATTGCAGGAGAAACTTCAGCAAAACACCGGCGAACCGCGCGCGACGAAACGCGTGCGTTTCCCGGAGTTGGATGGCGCGGTAGTGAACGTGGAGATCACGCGCTACCCGCGCGGCGGCGTCGCGCCTGCCGGACGAGTGGTAGAAATCCTCGGGCGTCCCGGCGAAATGGGAGTCGATGTTGAGATCATCATCCGCAAGCATCACCTGCCGCATGTGTTCGCCCCCGAAGTACTTGCGCAAGCGCGGGAAATTCCCCAGCAGGTGCGCGAGGAGGGTATCGCCGGCCGACGCGACTTCCGCGACTTGCCGATTGTCACCATTGACGGCGAGACGGCGAAAGATTTTGACGACGCCGTGTACGTCGTGGAGAGGCCCGGCGGTTTCGAGCTGCAAGTGCACATCGCCGACGTGGCGCATTACGTTCGCCGCGGTTCGGAGCTTGACCGGGAAGCACGGTTGCGTGGCACTTCAGTCTATTTCCCGAACCGCGCGGTGCCTATGCTGCCTGAGGAACTTTCCAACGGAATCTGCTCGCTCAACCCGCACGTTGACCGCCTGGTGATGAGCGCCATTCTGCAGCTCGACAAAACGGGGAAGATCCTGAGCGCCGAATTCGCTCCAGGTGTGATTCGTTCCGCCGAACGCATGACCTACACCAACGTTCACAAAGTGCTGGAAGGCGACCCGGAAATGACAGAGCGATATGCATCGCTGGTGGGCGAATTCCGGCGCATGAAGGAACTGGCACTCGCGCTGAATGCGCGCCGAGCAGCACGTGGCTCCATTGATTTCGATTTGCCCGAGGCGATTATCGAATTCGACGATGAGGGCCGCATGGTGGGAGTGGTGCGCAGCGTTCGCAACTTCGCGCATAGAATTATCGAGGAGTTCATGCTGGCGGCAAACGAAGCCGTCGCTGGCTATCTTGAAAAACGCGGCATCCCGTCGCTCCACCGCGTTCACGAAAAGCCCGACCCCAAGAAAGTTTTGGAATTCGAGGAGCTCGCGCGCGCGTTCGGCTATTCCCTCGGCGTCGAGGATTTATCGGAGCGTCGAATCACGGTGCGCCACGGGCAAGTGCGCCCGGCCGGACGCGAACGCCACGGCCGGACGCGCACCATGGAAGTCGCTCTGCCCGGCACTGATTTCGATATTCGTCCGCAACATTATCAGCGCCTCACGCAAAAACTGGCCGGTAAGCCTGAGGAGCGCATTCTCTCCTATTTAATGCTGCGCTCGCTCAAGCAGGCGCGCTATGCGGCCGTGCCGCTGGGCCATTTCGCTCTCGCGGCGGACGAATACACGCACTTCACCTCGCCCATTCGCCGATATCCGGACCTTATCATTCATCGCAATCTGAAGTGGGCGCTTGAAAACCCGTCCGCCGCCAAAGGCCCTTACCGCGTGGCGGAACTCGAGGAAATTGCCGTCGAAACGTCGGAAGCCGAGCGCCGCGCGGATGCCGCCGAGCGCGAGCTGATGGATTGGAAAACGGCGCAATACATGGAAGGCCATCTGGGCGAAGAATACGACGCGCTTATTATTTCCGTGCAGAAATTCGGGTTCTTCGTTGAGTTGTTCGAGGTTTTTGTGGAAGGCCTCGTCGCCATCGATCGTCTGGAAGAAACGCTCGGCCAGCGCTTCCAATATCGCGAAGGCGATCACGCCATCGTCAGTCACTCGTATCGTGGTCGCAAGGGTCGAGAATCTCGGCCGGAGTTCCACCTGGGCGACCGTGTGCGAGTGCGCGCGGAGCGCATTGACCCTTTCCGGCACAGAGTCGAATTCAGCCTGGTAAATTGAGAATGAGCTGTTTTGAACAGTTTTTTCACACTTAACCCGTCGGTACTATTGACCTTACTGACGCAGCCTTTTAATCTTCGTTTATGCCCGCGTTCACATTACTTCTCGGTAAACGGGTGGAAGTCAACTACCGCGCTGGCGAGATTCAGATGACGGCGACCGGTACGCTCGCTTTCGACTCCGGGGCGCTCATCCGCTTGGAAGACCGGTTCTCGCAGGCGGGCCGCAACAAAACCGTGCGCATCGAAATTCCCTATCCATCGATTGTCCGCGTTCGCGAAATCATTGTGCAGGCGGAAGCCGTTACTGCCTAGAAGTCAATCAAGCCGGCAGCGGGCCTTGCCACCGAACTCCACAATCCCCGCATTTCATCCCGCAACAATTCCGATTTCCTCGCGTCGCTTCTCCCGTTATATTCATCTGCTCACTAGTCGCGGTAGGGACGGGGATTGCTCCCAATAAGCGTTAACTTAATGATTGACTTCTGTCGCGGTCTGCTCCTATGCTTGCTGCATGGCGACAACGGGTGAAAGCCTAGCAACTGAAAACTGGCCGGTGATCTGCACGTTTTTGCCGAAAGGGTGGAAGGAGATGG
>DATLSS010000016.1:0-60806 GCA_035534035.1 Candidatus Acidiferrales bacterium
AACCTGCTTTTTCGGACGAGGCATCAGCGACGCCAGCTTTTTAGCGTCCACAAGAACGCGGCTCTGGCCAGTGGCCGCGTCAACAACCACGAGTTCCGTGCCATCTTGCGCGAGACGTAAATAGCTCACCTGTTTGCCGTCCGCCGTCCATGCCAGCCCGCGCAACGTTTCACCGCTGAGGCTCGGATCGCTGTAGAGTCGCTCAACGGTCAAATCTTTTGCGGCAGGTTGCGTTGCGGATTGCGTCCCTGCGATCGCCGGGAGCGAAATCAGCGCGGCGCAGACAAGCGCAGCGGCGGATAAGAGTTTTGCAGCGGGTGCGTTTGCAAAAGAGCGCATGAAGGCCTCCGGATGAAAGCGCGCCATTCTATCCTGTGCCGCGGGATTGTGAAATGGGATTTCGGGCAGCGGGTTTCGGCGGGCAGGAGGCCCGTCTGAGAGATTGAGATCCTCACACGAAGCAAGAATTTATGTTTCGCCGAGGGTCCAAGAAAATGCAGATTCCTCGTCGCCGTCGCTCCTCGCAATGACAGGTCGTTAGTTTTTCCGCGAGCTCCAATTCTGCTGCGGTGCGAAGAATTGCAGCGGCAATCTCGCGAATTCAGGGCTAAGCGAGCGGCTCGTAGTAGCGAAGTCCCGCACAGCCGCGGCAGACCGTGCGGTCGTCAGCCAGGACCTGACGGTTGAAGTTGATGCCTTCGCCGCATTTTTCGCAGATGATGCGAGGCGCCTTGTAGCCCGGCAAATCTTCGGGGCGAATCTCGACGCGCACGGATTGCTTCTCGAAAAGATCCTCGTCCGGAAGCGCGCGATAGGCTTTTTGTTGCGCCTGCTCTTTGTCGAGGTCAGGAAACATAGTGCGGGCGCAGTCTTTTGAATCTTCGCGCGCCACAATGCGGAAGGCACGACCCGTCTGCAACTCGACGAACGTGGCCGCCATTTTTCCCCAGTCGAAAAATTTCAGGCTGCGTTTGCCGAGGCGGCATTGGGTAACCAGCGCAATGGCGTCGGTGGCGCAGCGGTCGATTTCAACGTATGTGACGAAACGTTTTCGCTCCCGCACCGGATCATCAATTCCCAGTTCGCGCAGGCCGAACATCGCCATCCGGACGCCCAGAACCTGGCCCGCGCAAATATGTCCATGCGCTTGCGCGGCCAGTTCGAGATATTCGTCGAGGGTTTTCATCCGAGGACCTGTGTAAAGGATACGGCTTGTGGACGCGAAGCGACAACAAAACTCAGTCTGGGCTACGTGGCATGCTCGCAATGCGGAGAGGCGGCGAGGGCGGGACGGTTTCGACGATGCACTATGAATGCCGCGATGGTGACGGCTACGCCGAGTGCGAACAGGCAGCCATCGCGCACCAGAGTCCATGCATCGAGCTTTTCATTCGGCCCGAAGCAGCCACAGTTAATCGCGAGATGCAGCGCATAAGAGCGAATCACCACGCCGTAAAAAAGCGCGAGCAACAGCGCCGACGCCAGCGAAACATACCGTAGCGCCAAGCCAGTGAGAAGCAACACGCCCACAGCAAACTCAACCCACGGCAATGTGTGCGCGAAGGGACTCACCGCGCGCGGCGGCAAAAGCTGGTATGAATCCACCTGCATCGCAAAGAACGTCATCGACAGGCCCAGCGAGGCGGGCGTGATTTTCAAAGACGCCAGCGTCCACGGTACAGCACTTTGCGGACGCAATTTTCCATACGCTGCCGCGAGAAACACCACGGCAAGCGCCAGACGCCCAATCAATAGCAACGTGCGGCCTGCGCTCCAGCGAGAGGATGACGTCATATTTATTTTTGACTCAGGAGCTGATCGAAGAATTGCCTGAGGATCGGCCAGGAAATAACTCCCTGCATGGGCGGATATTGCTGGCCACGAGCGGAAATCACAATCGTGGGTGTGGCGCGCACGGGGAGCAGTTCGCCCTCGGCCAAATCGCGCTGGATGCCTGCATCGACCAGGCAGCCCTTGATCTCGCTCTGCGAGTTGCTCTCGCAGCCGTGCATCAAGCGCTCGACTCTTTTGAACTCCGCCGCAGTGAGGGCCGACTCGACAATGGGCTTGATAATTCCCTTGGGATTCTCCGTTCCGTACTCCGACCATGCCATTTGATTGTCGAAGATGGCGCGCTCGACGGCTTCAAACTTTCCGATGCGCGCCGCTGCGTTTACCCAGCGCGCGGCTTGGCGGGAATATAGGTGGATCGTCAATGGGAAATCGCGGTGAATCAGATAGACTTTGCCCGATGCGACATAGTCGTCAATCAACGGCCGCAACGTTTGCTCGTACAGCTCGCCGCACACGGGACATTCGTAATCGTCATAAACGATCATCTTGATCGGAGCATTCGGACTGCCCAGCGATTTTTCGGCTGACAGCCGTTCCCACTCTGCGGGCGTCTGCGCGGCGGCCGATGCAACGCAAGCTGCGACGCAAAAAAACAGGAAAAATGCGGCACAGGCGGCTGCCAGGATTCCAAATGCGTTCCGGTTCAAGCTTTTCCCTTTGTAGAAAAAAGATCGCATCATAGTGTTTATCTCTGACTGAGGATTTGGTCGAAGAACTGTTTCAATACGGGCCAGGAAATAACGCCAGCGGCCGGCGGATAGGATTGTCCGTGCGCCGAAACAATAAAAGTCGGCGTTTGCGTAACCGGAACCAACCGGGCCGCCGCTATATCGTGCTGAATCTCGGCGTCCATCGCGCAGCTCTGGATTTCGTCGTGCGAATCGCTTTCGCAGCCTTGCATCAATCGGTCAACATGTTTGAACTCCGCGGGAGTAAGTGCCGCTTGCACGAATCTTTTCATGTCGCCGTCCGCAATGCCGTGTTCGCCCCATGCGGCTTGATTATCGTAGAGGACTCGATCAACAGCCTCGAAATGGCCCGTGCGTGCGGCGGCGCTCGCCCAACGCGCTGCTTCCCGCGAGTATTTGTGCATGGGGAGCGGGAAATCCCGATGGACCAAGTACACCTTGCCAGACGCGACGTAGTCGTCAATCATTGGCCGCAGAGTGCCCTCGTAAAAACGGCCGCATGCCGGACATTCGTAATCGCTGAAAACCACAATTTTGATTGGCGCCGTCGGATTGCCCAGGGATTTTTCCGTCGAAAGACGGTTCCAATCCGGACTTGTGCGCGAATTCTGCGCTCGGACCGGCGCGGCGATTAGAGCCAAGCATAGCAGGACAGCTGCTGAAGACAGGAGAGCAACGACGCCAAACGAATGCCGATCCAAGTTTTCCTCCGCATTATCCAAATCGATTGGGCATTCTAGCGCGATTCGCGCTCATGCGGCTTCGCAAATCAGCGCAGTTGTCGCCAAACAGGAACTCATTGCCTCCACCGGGAATGCCCCCTGAGGTCAGATGCGGATGCCAGCCGATTTGGTTCGACGAAGAGTTACAGGCTTTGCGCAAGGGGCGACGGCGTATGGCGTCAGCTGTTGGTTCTCTAAGTCCATGCAGCGTATACAGATAAACGTAGTCAAGAAACTTGACAACAGCGTGCTCAATGTGTAGAATGCTCCTCGCCATAACTTGCATTGGTTCACGCAGTTATTCTATGTCAGCCGGTCGAGGGAGGGGCTTTACCAATGAGCAAAATTATAGGAATTGACCTGGGAACCACCAATTCGGTCGTCGCGGTCATGCAGGGCGGCGAGCCGACCGTTATTCCGAACCAGGAAGGCGCGCGTACTACTCCGTCAGTCGTGGGTATCACGAAGTCCGGAGAGCGGTTGGTGGGACAGGTGGCCAAGCGGCAATCGATCACGAATCCGGAGAACACTGTTTACTCGATTAAGCGGTTCATGGGCCGCCGATACGACGAGGTTGGCGAAGAGATGAAACGCGTCCCGTACAAAATTGTCCGGGGCCCGCACGACGACGTGCGCGTCGAGATTTCCGGCAAGGTGTACAGTCCTCCCGAAATTTCGGCCATGATTTTGCAGAAATTGAAGTCAGCCGCCGAGGATTTCCTGGGCGAGAAAGTCACGAAAGCGGTCATCACCGTGCCCGCGTATTTCAATGACGCGCAGCGGCAGGCCACCAAACAGGCTGGAGAAATCGCGGGACTCGAAGTATTGCGCATCATCAATGAGCCGACCGCGGCGGCGCTGGCCTATGGGCTCGACAAGAAAAAAGACGAGACCATCGCCGTGTACGACTTGGGCGGCGGCACGTTCGATATTTCGATCCTGGAAGTAGGCGAAGGCGTCGTCGAAGTGAAGTCGACCAACGGTGATACGCATTTGGGCGGCGATGATATCGACCAGCGGATCGTCGACTGGATGATTGCGGAATTCAAGAAAGAGCAGGGCATCGACCTGAGCAAAGACCGCATGGCGATTCAGCGCCTGAAGGAAGCGGCTGAGAAAGCCAAGATTGAGCTGTCACAGTTGGTGGAGACGGAAATAAATCTACCATTCGTGACGGCCAACGAATCCGGGCCGAAGCATTTGCAGCAAAAATTGACGCGCGCGAAGCTCGAACAGTTGATGGAAGATCTGCTCCAGCGTACGGTGGGTCCGGTGAAGCAGGCGCTTTCGGACGCGGGCATCACGCCGGATAAAATTGACGAAGTGGTGCTTGTTGGCGGTTCGACGCGCATTCCGCGTGTCGTCGATATCGTGAAGAATTTGTTCAACGGGAAGGAGCCGCACAAAGGCGTCAATCCGGACGAAGTGGTCGCGGTGGGCGCGGGAATTCAGGGTGGAGTGCTCGGCGGCGAAGTGAAGGACATTCTGCTGCTCGACGTAACGCCCCTGTCGCTCGGCGTGGAAACCATGGGTGGCGTCATGACCGTTCTGATCCCCCGCAACACCACCATTCCTACCCGCAAGGCGGAAATGTTTTCGACCGCTTCGGACAATCAGACCTCGGTCGAGATTCACGTGCTTCAGGGTGAACGGCCCGTTGCTAGCGGGAATCGCACGCTCGGGAAATTCCATTTGATCGGGCTGCCGCCGGCTCCGCGCGGCATGCCTCAAGTGGAGGTGACCTTTGACATCGACGCAAACGGAATTTTGAATGTGTCGGCGAAGGACATGGCCACGAACAAAGAGCAGAAGATCACCATCACCGCTTCGTCGGGCCTGAGCAACGAAGAGGCCGAGAAGATGCGCAAGGAAGCCGAGTCGCACTCCGAGGAGGACAAGGCGAAAATCGCGGAGGCTGAGGCGCGGAATCGTTGCGATAATTTGGTTTACCAAACGGAGAAGTTGATCCGCGAGAATCGCGACAAGCTGGCTGAAGGGGACGTAAAAGCTGCCGAAGAGGCGGTCGAAGCCGCGAAGCGCGCTCTCGCAGAGGGCGGGGTCGATCGCATCAACGGTGCGGCCGAGGAGTTGACCAAGGCTTCCCACAAGTTAGCCGAGGCCATGTACAAGGCTACGTCGGCAGCCGGTGCGGCAGCCGGCGGCGGCCAAGGCGCGCCGAATTCGGGGCCTGGTTCGGCGCCCGAGGGTAACGCGAGCACCACTTCGGGTTCGTCGATGCCCGGGCAAGGCGATGTGGTTGACGCAGAGTTTGTGGATGTAGATGAATCGAAGAAGCCGAATTAATCACCGATGCCGCGCTCCGGCGGATTTATCACTCGGGCCGGGGCGTCTGCATCACCCGCAGGGAAAGAAGGGCCGAGTTGGAAACGACGGGGATCAAGCGATCAGGGCCGCCGCAAGCGGTGCAGAAAGTTCGCGACAACTATTATTTGGTGCAGGTGATGCTGACGGGCTCACCTTCGGCGGACTGGCGGCGGCTCTTCTACGAAACCAAGCATGACCCGGCGGCGGAATTTCGTCCGCGATCCGTGGAAATTTCGGGCGCGCTCATGCGTTTCCGCTCGGAACCCGACGCCGTCCAGCAGCGAATCGGGATGATTGATCTTTGGGTCCAGCATGCCAACGAGAAAGAATTGTCCATGGGCAATCGCAATAGCGACGACCAGCGTCGCAAGCGCGAGGAGCTGGCGAGTGAGTCTGAAGAGCTAGGCCGGTGGAACACCCGTTGGGCGAAGCTCTGACGCGTAAAACAAGTTTCTCGCCTTCGCCCGTCTGCTCTGCATGACCGGGCAGATACCAGACAAGCTCGGAATCAGACTAGAGGCACGAGCGCAAAATGCCAACCACGACAAAACAGGATTACTACGAGCTCCTGGCGGTCCCGCGCAAGGCGCCCCTCAAGGAGATCCGGCAGGCCTACCGCAAACTTGCGCGCAAGTATCATCCCGATCTGAATCCTGGCGATAAATCCTCGGAAGAAAAATTCAAACAGATCCAGGAAGCGTATGAGACGCTTTCCGACGCAAAGAAGCGCCAGATGTACGATCAGTTTGGCTTCAACACTCCGAATTACGGTGGAGCGCCGGGCGGGGCAGGCGGTGGTGCAGCTGGAGCGCCGGAAGACGTTCATTTCGATTTTGGCGGATTCGATTTTGGTGGCGCGGGCGGCACAAGTTTTCGTGACCTGTTCAGTCAGGTATTTCGCGGCTCGAATGCGGCGCATGCCGGCGAGGAAGCCGAACCCGGCAGCGACCTGGAATATCAAATCGACATTAAATTTGCCGAAGCGATGCACGGCGCCGTCAAAAAGATCACCATTACGCGCCTCGACGTTTGCTCCGCTTGCCATGGCGCAGGCGCAACGCCGGGAACGGGCCAGCAGGTTTGTCCGGAGTGCTCCGGCTCAGGCCAGGTGACGCAAGTCAGCGGGCGCATGCGTTTCCAGATTAATTGTCCGCGTTGCGGCGGCTCGGGCAGGTTGCGCACCGTCTGCCGGACTTGCGGCGGCGAAGGCCGCGTGCGGCGGGCCGATACGATTGATTTTCGCATCCCGCCCGGCGCACAGACGGGTTCACGCTTTCGCGTGCCGGGACGCGGGAATGCCGGGACGCACGGCGCGCCTCCTGGGGATTTGTACATCATCACACGCGTGGAACCACATCCGTTTTTCGAGCGGCGCGGCGACGATCTGTACACCGTTGTGCCGGTCACCGTGACGGAGGCGGCCTTGGGCGCGAAAATCGAAGTTCCCACTATCGACGGGCGCGCGCAGGTTCGCATACCGCCTGGGACTAACAGCGGGAAGGTCTTGCGGCTCCGCGAAAAGGGCGCACCCTCGGTGCGGCGACCAGGGCATCGCGGCGACCAGCTTGTCGAGGTGCGCATAGTGGCGCCGCGGCCGGAGGATGAACGCGTGCGGCAGTTGCTTCGCGATTTGGCGAAACATGATGCGGAAGACCCGCGAAGCGAAATTTTCTCGCGCGCGACGCTGTGACGTGCTCGCAGTACGCACGCGCTAACGAGCGTATCGGAATATAAAATGGCGAAGCCGAGAAAAAGGGCGAAGGCCGGTTACATGATCAGCGCCGTTGCGGAGCTTTACAAGCTGCATCCGCAGACGCTGAGACTCTATGAGCGCGTCGGACTTCTGAAGCCATCGCGCTCGCAGGGCAACACGCGCCTCTATACCGATCAGGACCTTGAGAAGCTGGAAGTGATTCTCACCCTGACGCGCGATCTGGGTGTGAACCTCGCGGGAATCGAAATAATCCTCAATATGCGCGACAAAATGTCCCAGATGCAGCAGCAGATGGAAGCATTTATCGGATTTGTGCGCGGCGAGTTGGCCAAAGGCTTCAGCGCAGACGAACATCGCGTCGTGCGCCATGCCATCGTCCGCGCCATGCCTCCCAAAGCAATCCGCATCGACAAGTAATCGTCAATACCAGATCATTATCCTTTAGCGCAGCCGCCACATACTCACCTCGAGCTTTCTTTCGAGCGCCGCTCGATGAAGCGCTTGGTGAAAATCACCACGCCAAAGATTTGCGTCCATTCGGAGACCACATTCCCGACGACCTGGCCCCACCTGCTTCCCGCGTCCATGCGCACATACAGCACGACCCAGCACAATCCTGTCACGATCAGGAAGATGCTCAAGGAATGGTCACGAAAAAACTCGAAAGCCGGGCGCAGCATGGTTTTCGGCAGACGACGGCTCTCCGCCGAATTTTTTTCGTATAAATACTTTGTGGCCAGTAGCATAACGACCACTCCTGACCAGTCCGCGATCGCATTCCCAAAAAATGAGCCCAGATGGGTGGCCGGATTGGAGACGCTGTAAAGGCAAATCCACAAGATCAGAATGCTGCCGCAGACGATACTCAACGAGTGCGGATAAAACCAGCGATGGCGCGTGTCAGGCTTAACCATGGTCGAGTCTCCTGGGTCGAAAGCTGCGATTGGCCAGGAATTGGATTACCACAGAATAATCGAGGAGGGCGAGCCAAATTTGCTCGCACGGTGGAGGAACTTTTCATTCCTCAGCGCGACGCCGGCTGGATTTCAGTTTCGGGAATTGACAACGCAGACCATCACGTAGCGCGAAAGCGGGGCTGACCCCGCTGGCGATTAGCCTTGGGGCCAGGGATCAGCAGGGACGATGTCGGGATCGTCAAACATGTTTTCGCTGGTGATATTCTCGATCGGAGCATCGCCTTCAGCGCGAGGAGCAAGTTTCTTCTGTGCGCGGCGCTCCGCCTTCATGCGCTGCTTTTCCTGACGCTTCATTTCTTTTTGGCGTTTCTGAAATGTGGATTTTGATCGTGTCGCCATAAAGGCTCCTTGAATTCGCGATACAGCCTTCAGCGATTGTCCCAAATAAAATATACGGGTCAAGCCGCGCGAAAGGCCGCGTTTTGATGCTAGAGCAGCAGAATCATCCGCCGCTCTCAGGCACAAACCGCCGGAGAACTAGCATTCCGGCGTCTTTTCACTACCAACGAGGTTCGCGAGGCTGGCGCGCGGCTTCCCGATAGTCCTCGTTAGAGAACCGTTCGCGATTACCGCCGCGATTACCGCCGCTGCTGCGTCCCGGTCCACCGCTGCGTTCCGGGGCTTCGCCCTTGGGGCGCGCTTCATTCACCTTCAGATTGCGCCCGGCCACTTCTTTCCCATCCAAGCCGGCAATTGCCTTGGCTGCTTCCGCGTCGTTCGGCATTTCGACGAACGCGAATCCCCGGGCGCGGCCGGTTTCCCGATCCATCGCCAAATGAACGCGTGTGACTGCTCCAAACGGCGCGAAGAGCGCGCGCAAATCCGCTTCCGTCGTTTGGAAACTCATGTTGCCCACAAACAAATTCTTCATGCTCCCCAATCTCCTTCTCTCTTGAATCGACAACGCAATGCGCCAACGGAAGGGTCCCAGTGTTTCCCAACAGCGAGGAAGCGGATAGAGTCAGGCGAAGCGGGCCCAGGCGGCGGCCAGAAAGGCGACGACCAATCCGTACTTCTCCGAGGTGCCAAGAGATTATAACACGAAGTGGCGAATCGCGGATGCGACCCACCAACCGCATCATGGCGGGCGCATCACCGGGCCCAGAAGCGAACAAAGTGGTTCCGCAGTCCACCCATCGCTACGAAAGCCAACCGGACGCACTGCGCGGTATCCACAGGGTTCCACAGCCGTGCACAAGCGTCGGCTTGCGCTGTGCCCGCCCTGCGCTTATCCTTGCGCCATGGCACGAGAGGACTGTCCCCATTGCAGCGGCACGGGATGGCGAGTTGTCGAGCAGCCGGACTCGAATAGCGACGCTCGCGCCTTCGCCGCCAGCGATGCAGCCCACGCCGGTTCAGCGGCGGGCCAACCGAAGACGGTCTGGGCCGTGCCCTGCGATTGCACGGTAGGCGACCGGCACTCGCGCGTTTTGGACAGTGCACGCCTGCCCAAGCGTTACCTGCATTGCAATTTCGAGAATTATGACACCGACCAATACGGGCGCGAAACCCATGGGACGCAGGCGCCCGATTGGAATCGCAGCCTCGCTCAAGCCAAACTGGAAGTCCAGGGCTTCGCGCGCAATTTTCCCGTTGGCACCGAACATGGCCTTTTGCTGATGGGCACCTGCGGCGTCGGCAAGACGCATCTTGCCGTTGCGGCGCTCGAGGAAATCATTCTGCGCGGGCACAGCGGGCTTTTCTACGATTATCGCGAATTGCTTAAGCAGATCCAGAATAGCTACAACCCTGAAAGCAATTCGACGGAGCTGGGCGTCCTTGAGCCAGTGCTGAAAACCGAAGTGCTGCTGCTCGATGACCTGGGCTCGTCGAAACCTTCTTCGTGGGCGCTGGAAACCGTCGGCCACATTCTGAACACGCGCTACAACGAGCACCGTGTCACGTTGCTCACCACGAATTTCCTTGATGTCCCCGCACCCAGCTTATCGGCATCGGTCAGTGCAGCACCGCGAAACACTGCGACGCGGCCTGCGACCGCTGAAGATTCGCTGACCGATCGCGTCGGCACTCGGATTCGCTCCCGGCTCTATGAAATGTGCCGCACGGTGGAGATTTTCGCGCCCGATTATCGCAAAGAGATTCGCCACGCCGGCCATTTTCATACCTAGCGCCTCAATTACGGACGAGCAACAGCAAAGTTTTCCGCTTCGTCCGGCATGAACCGAAAACTTCTGATTCCGTAGGCGATTGCGCTGCAACTGCCGGAACCAGTTGCCCGATGACCACGAAAAAGCGCGCTATTTCGTGCGGCACAGGATCGTGTGCTCTGGGTCAATCACCAAACGCGATGGCCGGATGCGCGTGAAGTAACGGAATTTCGTCCCAGGGCCCGTGGTGAACACGCGACCCAGGAATTGCAATTTTCCCTGTGCATGCGCGGCATAAATCGGTACGGACTCGGTGAACACATCCGGGACGTTGTCCTGCTCCAACGTTCCCTCGATTTCAAATCTCCCTCCCCGCGAATGGACTTCATAGTTCACTCTGTACGTTGGAATTCCCGTTTCTCGCACCCATTCCTCGAAAAACCATTCCATCGAATGGCTGCCTTCCAGGTCCATCGACGGCGTCATGTACCGTTCGACAACCTTCTGGAATTGCGCGGTGGAGAGCGATTGAAAGCGATAATCGCTCAGAACCGCGCGCAGCAATTTAACGAAGCGCGCGTCGGGATTTTTGGCTTTTGGATCGCGCAGCATCACGCGCAACATGTGAATCACCCACGCGCCTTTGTCATACACAATGACGTCATACGCGTCGGGTGTTTTGGAAGAGTTCAGCCGGTAGCCGAAATCAAGCGGACCCGCATCCGCGATGGGAGCATTGGTTCCCGGAGCTTTCGCAAGCAACATGTCGCGATATTGCATCAGCCAATTTTGCACTTCATGCTTCCCGGGATTGTGGGCGGCGTCGTACATCAATGACTGATAGTCGGCCATCGCTTCTTCTAGCCAAATGTCACGGTAGGTTGCCGGAGCCACCAGGTTCCCCCACCACTGATGGGCGACTTCATGGTAGGGAACGAGTTGCGCAATTTCTTCCTGCGCGCGTTCCGCCACGCCCGCCTGCTGTTGTGCTTGAGGCGGAAGGAAAACGAGCGTAGTAAGGTATAGCAATCCCGGCCAGCCTTGCCCAAACGAACCGGGAATTTGCGAGACATCGAGCTGCGGAAAAGGAAACGGTCCGTTGATAGTTTCAAAATAATGAACCGAGTCAAGCAGCCTGCCGCCCAGATGTTTCAGTACAGCCGGCGGGTTCGGCATTGGCGGCGCACCAAAACCGTCGGGTCCTGCAAACGTTCTGGGCAACGTGCCGGGGGGCAGACGAGCCGCAGCGTTTTGTTGGAGGCGCGCGACGATTGCCTGTTCCAGTTGCTGGTTCGCGTAGAGTGCAATAACTGGTTTTCCCGGCACTGTTTGTGTCGCATAGTCGCCTAAATTGAACCCCGCGACCGCGATGGGCTCCGTACTTTGCCAGTGGCCAGTCCGTTCAGTGCCCTCAACCCCGGTTTCAGTTTGATGGCCCGTCGCAACCAGAGTCAGTCGCTTCGGCCAGTTGAAAGTCAGCTGGAACGAAGCGAAAAGCTCCCGCCCCGCCAGATGCGGGTACCAGCTTCCGCGCGCGCCGACAAAATATACGCTGTTGCCCGCGTCCTCGATCACCGTGCCTTCGTAGGCGACATGCAACCGGTATTCAGTTCCGGCGGTCATCGTCGCCGGCATCACGACAAAGAGCACGTCGTTTCCGCGCCGCGCGATTTCCTGGCGCCGCAGGTCTTGATTCTGAAAAAAAACAAGCTGCTGCCCGTCCGCGCTGGTCACGCTCGAGACGTGCAGAAACCGGGAGAGCTCCAGCTCGATGATGCGATCTCCGGAGCGCAGCGCCTTCCAGTGAATGGTGGTCGTCCCTGTCTGGCTGAGGTCTTCAGCGATCGTGGTGTTCACCGTGTAATCAATCGGCGCGAATTCTTCCTCGTGTGGAGGCGCGTTCGGAACCGAGAAGGATGTCCAAACGTCGAAGAGCGTAACCCCGTTCGCTTGGTGCGGCTGGCCGATCATCACTGTTTCCGCGAGCCGTTCGTCGATGAGTACGTCGAAGGCGCCAATTGTGCTCGAGTTAAGGGCTGCGTAGAAATAGGGTAGCGGCGTGCTAGAAAGCCAGTCTTGCATAATACGGAGGGACGATCCCGGATTGAGCTTTGCGACGATGGGATCCCAGTTTTGGACAAACGCGGGATCGCTGGATGTTGAAATCTTTTGCTCGCTCAGTTGACGTTCGATTTCTTCCGCCGTGTCGTCGTCAAACCGCAGATACGCTTGCCAGAATTCCACATCAACCAACGGAACCTTCAGAAAACGCAAAACGGAGGCGCGCTCGGCTTGATCCGGGGGCAGAGCGAAGACGCGTCCGCGACCCACGAAAACGGCGCCCGACGTCCGGCCATCGAGCGGCGCAAGAAATGCTAGCGTGCCTTCGGTGAAGGTGAATGAGACTCCATATCGCCTCAGGATGAGGTTATGAACATCATAGATGCGAGCGCCGTCGACGCGCAGCGTGCTCAGTGATTGATAAAGCTGTTGCGGCGGCAGAGATGCAATCGCCTTTTGTGAAGAGGTGCTAGTCGTAGTGGAAGCAGCGTCTTGCTGTGGTTCGAGCCCGAATGCGGCGGTGGTCGCCAGCAGAATCGTTAATGCGAAAATTGTCGCCGTTCGCAAGGGTTGACTCTAACAATAGAGATGCGATGCAGCAAGCCGGGCAGGAGTGGGCTAGAGTGTGGCAAGCAGTCCTGCAAGCAGAGCGGCGCGCTCGGGTAGAAAACGGATGATGACGTGCTCTCTAGGACTGTGCGCGCCATCGCCCACGGCCCCAAGCCCATCGAGCGTAGGAACTCCCAGTGCTGCGGTAAAATTCCCGTCCGACCCGCCGCCGGTCGAAGCTTCGCGCAATCCATGTCCCATTTCGCGCGCCAGTTCCTGAGCGTGAAGAAACAATGCGTACGCCTCGTGTGTGCGTTCCATCGGCGGACGGTTAACACCGCCGCGAACTTCAATGCGTGCGCCACGCAAAATTGGCCTCAAGGCGTGCAACTTGCGATTTAAGTCCAGGGCGTCGGCAGCGCGTGCCACGCGCACATCAATAAACGCGCGCGCGTGATCCGCAACAACATTTGTCACCGTACCTCCTGCGATCACATTCGCCTGCACCGTGATCCCCCTTCGCGGATTACTCAACTTCAGAAGTCGCGCAATTTGCAGGGCCAGTTCATGCACCGCATTTACACCGCTCTCCGGATCAATCCCTGCATGCGCGCTGCGGCCGGTCACAATCAATTCCGCCTCTCCAACACCCTTGCGTTCGGTTTTCAGTCGCCCATCAAGGCCCAATGCGGGCTCGAGGACGAAAACGGCGTCGCTTTGGCGCGCAGCGCTTTCAATCGCCCGGCGCGAAGTTTTGCTGCCAATCTCTTCATCGGAGGTCCAGAGGAAAACGATTTTCTTTCGCGCCGGAATGCGTAACGCTTGCAGCGCGTCCACGGCAGCGAGCGCGAGGGCGTGTCCCCCTTTCATGTCGAATGTACCTGGACCCCAAGCAAGGCCACGCGCCACGCGGAAAGGCGTTTTGCCAACCGTGCCCATGGGGTAGACGGTATCAAGGTGGCCCAGGACGAGGAGCTGGCCCTCCGGCCGACCTCGTCCTAGCTGAACCTCGGCCCGAACGTGGCTGCCTGATTCGCGCTGCCGAAGCAATCGCACACGGGCTCCGCGGCGCTTCCACTCCGCGGCAATCATCCGCCCGAAGCGATCGACCGCAGCCTTGTCGTGGCTCGGCGATTCAATATCGACCATCCGCCCGAGCAGGCGCACGATCGCCGCTTCGCGTTCGCGCAGCCAATCAAACAATTCGCGCATCGGTATCATTGCGTCGCGTATCCTAACAACCGCTCGCGCATTCGGCAATGGCAGGCCATCGTGCCATCGGGAACCGCAACGGAACGCGATACCGGACTGTTGAACAAAGAGGCTGGCCGCTCAGGCATCGTCCCATTTGAGTCGGCAGCCAAATTCCCATTTTGAGTGCGTCCGCGCGTCCGGTATATTGTTTAAGCGTTCGCACGAGGTCATTTTACAGGAGTTTCTACTGGCGAAAGAGACGATCCCCGGGAAATCTATCGCACCTCTCAAGATGGCAAGAGTATGAGCCAGGACATCACTAAACATCTCGAACGCGCGCGTAAATTCCTGGAGAGAAATAAGCTTCAGGATGCCATCGGTGAGTATCATTCGGTCATCGAAATTTCGCCCGGGCAGCCCGAGGCGATTCAGATGCTCGCCGACCTCTATGTCCGCACGGGCGATCTTGTCCAGGCCGCGCATTTTTTCGGATTGCAGTTTGACAAGCTGGTCGAGTCCGGAGATACGGCGCGCGCGTCGGCGATTTTCACGCGGCATTTGAGGGTTTATCCCCAGCCGCCGAGCCGGCTGGCACGCTATGGGTTCCTTCTGCAGAAACAGAACAAGACGCCCGAAGCGATGGAATTTTATTCCCACGCGGCTCAACAGTTCCGGGACCAGAATGATTTGAAATCGGAATTCGAATGTCTTCAGAGAATCGCGCAACTCGATCCGGAAAACGCTGAACGCCAGGTGCAACTCGGGGAGCTGGCGGAAAAACTCGGAAATGCGGAAACAGGCGGACGCGCTTATCTTCGCGCGGCTCAATTGACGCAAGCCGCCGGTAACGGCGGCCGGGCTTTGGAATTATTTGCCAGCGCCCATCGGCTAAATCCGGGCGATCGCAGCGTGGCGTTGCTGTTTGCGGATGCACGGCTGCATCACCGTGACGCCGCGGGCGCCGTGGAATTGCTTCGACCCTTCGTCCCGCCGGACCCCTCCGACACGGCCTTTCTCGGACTCTATGGCGAGGCCTTGCTTCACACGGGTCAGCTGGATCTGGCCCGCGAGACGATCTTCGCGCTCTGTAAGCAGAAGCCCGACGCGTTCGACAAGCTTTTCAGTCTCGCCGATCGCTACCTCGAGACCGGAGGAGACGAAAGCGCCATCGCTGTGCTCGAACAGACCAAAGAATGGATGTTCGCCGTCCGCAACGAGACGGCTTTTGCCGCGCGCGTCGATACCATGGTCGAAGCTCACCCGAAATCGCTGCCCCTCGCGGAATTCTGGGCGAAACTCTACGACCAGATGAATCGGGAAGTGAAGTATTTCGATGCCTTGGTGCGGTTGTTCGATCTGGATCTCGAGAATAATAAAATTCCAGCGGCGTGCGAAGCGCTCGACCGGTTGGTTGAAATTGATCCCTACGATTATCGCATTCACGAGCGCATTTCGAAGCTCGAGGGAAAAGCCAGCGGGTCGTTTCTTCGCAGCATCAATGCTCGCGCGGCCAAAGCTTCCGGCAGCGCTCAAACATCCACTTCTTTTGGGGCCGCCGGATTCGGCGACGCGGCGCGCGCTCCCGCGACCGAGGAAGAAAAATCCCAACGCGCTTTGGACGACTTGATCGTTCAGGCGGAGATTTTTCTCCAGTATTCGCTGCAGAGCAAAGCTACGGAGCGTCTGGAACGAATTGCAGAGCAGTTTCCCGGCCACGAGGATCGTAACGAGCGTCTGCGCGCTCTGTACGAGCGCGCGAATTGGTGGCCCAAGGGAACTCAAAACCGGACAAAGTCGGCTCCTTCAGCGTCCGGGCCTGCGGCCGCAAGTCCTTCGTCGGCGGTCGACACGCATCGCGATTTGGCCGAAATCGCGGAAATCACCCGTCTGATGTATCGCGAAGTGACCCCGCGCGAAGTCCTCGGCACAGCGGTGCGCGAAATCGGCAAGTACCTCAATGTGCGGCGTTGTGTTGCGGTGGTCGGCGCGCCCGGCGAGGCACCGCAGATGACCGCGGAATTTGCCTTTCCCGGATTGAAGCCCGCGGCTTCAGCTCTGTTGGCGAAGATTGCCGCGGGACTGGCAAGTTCCTCGCAGGATCCAATCGGGGGCGTCTCGACCACTTCCGAACGTCTCCGCGATCTGCGAGCGCTCGATGTAGACGCAGTCCTCGGTGTCGCGCTCACCGACAAGGATACGCAAGCCGCGGCAGGCGTCCTGTTCATTGGCGATGCCGCGTCGCGCCAGTGGAAGCCGAACGAAAGCTATTTTCTTCAGGCTGTCGGAGATCAAGTGATGATCTCCGTCAATCACACTCGGCTCCGCTCGCTGGTGCGCACGCTCGCCGTTGCGGACGAGAAGACCGGGTTGCTTGGCCGTGGCGCCTACATTGATTGCTTGCTCGCGGAATCCAAGCGCTCCCGGACCCAGGGCACGCCCCTGACGCTCGTGATTTTGCAACTGGATCGTGGCCCCGAAATATTGCGCCAGGAAGGCGACGCTGCCCTGGAAGGCTACATGAATCAGGTCGCCCGCGCGCTCGAACCATTGATTCGTCAGGGAGACTTGGCTGTGAAGTACACCGCATGGTCTTTGGCGTTTGTGCTGCCGGATACGTCGCGCGAAAAAGCCGAACCCATCGCGAAAAAACTAAGACAGGCCGCTGCCCAGGTTCAGCCGTCGTGGCAGGGAACCGCCGTGAGTCTCAGCGCGGTTGTGGCCGATGCCAGCGCGCGCTTGGCGGACGAAAATGAAGATCGCGTCACGGAATGGATTAACCGCGCGGAAGTTGGCTTGGACGAAATCCGGCATCGTGGCGGCAATGCCATTGTCACGCAGGCGGCGCCGCAACCGAATTAATTCATACCTGGAACGGTATATCGAGGAGGATTTATGTTTCCCACGGATGTGGTGATTCTCGCTGGTGCGCGCACGCCGATGACGCGCTATAACGGCGAATTTGCAGGCGTCACCGCCATTGATTTGGGCGTTGCGGCATCGAAGGAAGCGCTGAAGCGGGCCAATGTTGATCCCGCCGAGATCGAGCACGTCATATTTGGCAACGTGATGCAGACGAGCTCGGACGCTATTTACGGAGCCCGGCACGTTGGTCTGAAATCTGGATTGAAAATCGAAACGCCCGCCGTCACGGTAAACCGCCTTTGCGGTTCTGGCGTCGAATCGATCAGCCAGGCCGCGCAGCGCATCCTTCTTGGTGAAGCAAAAACGGTTCTCGCCGGCGGAATGGAAAACATGACGCAGTGCCCTCACGTGATTCGCGGCGCGCGCACTGGTTTCCGGCTTGGCGAGGGCAAACTCGAGGACTCACTGATGTCCGGGCTCTACGATCCCTTTAGCGGCTGCACGATGTCCGACACGGCGGAAAATCTAGCGATCGAACACGGCATCACGCGCCAGGCTGCTGACGAGTACGCCTTGCGCAGCCAGCAAACGGCAGAGGCGGCGTTTCGCGCCTGCAGAGTGAAAGAAGAAATTGTTCCGGTCGAAGTCGGGAAGGGCAAGAAAGCACACCTGGTCTCGCAGGACGATCATCGCCGTCCCGAAACAACGATGGAAACTCTCTCAGCCCTCCCTCCCGCGTTTCGCAAGGATGGAATCGTCACTGCCGGGAATGCCAGTGGAATTGTCGACGGCGCCGCGGCCGTCATTTTGACGCATGAAAAAATCGCCAAGGATCGCGGATGGAAACCGCTGGGCAGGATTGTTTCGTGGGCCACGGCCGGAGTCGAACCCAAGCTGATGGGCATCGGTCCCGTACCCTCCACGCGCAAGGCCCTTGAGCTGGCCGGTCTGACGCTCGATCAGATTGATTTGATCGAAGTGAACGAAGCATTCTCGCCCCAGTATCTGGCCGTTGAAAAGGTGCTGGGTCTTAATCGCGATAAAACGAATGTCAATGGCGGCGCGATCGCTCTTGGGCACCCGCTCGGTGCCACGGGCACGCGGCTGATTCTCACACTCCTGCTCGAATTGCGGCGGCGCAATCAGCGTTACGGCCTGGCCACCGCGTGCATCGGCGGGGGTCAGGGAATCGCGATGATCGTCGAATCGATGGCGTAGTCTTGCCTGATGACAACGAATTCCAATTCTAAGAAGGAGAATGAATGGCCATTGAAAAAGTGGGAGTCGTAGGCTGCGGCCTGATGGGATCGGGAATCGCCCAGATTGCCGCTCAGGCGGGATGCACCGTTGTGGTTCGTGAAGTCAGCGAAGAGCGCCTGAATAAAGGTCTCGCGTCGATCGAGAAGAGTCTGAATAAATTCGTCGAGAAGGGAACGCTTTCGTCGGCGGATCGCGACGCGGCGCGAGGCCGTTTGCGCGGTACAACGAAGCTCGAGGATTTGAAAGACTCGGACCTGGTCATCGAAGCCATCATCGAGCAATTGCCCGAGAAGCGCGAGCTTTACTCCGCGCTCGATAAAATCTGCCCCAAGAATACGATTTTCGCCAGTAACACGTCTTCGCTTTCAATCACGGAGATGGCGTTTATGACTGCGCGCCCGGACCGCTTCATCGGCCTGCACTTTTTTAATCCGGTGCCGCTGATGAAACTTGTCGAAGTGGTCCGCACCATCGCCACGGATCCGAAAGTTTACGACGAAGCCGTGGCGTTTGCCGGACGCGTCGGCAAAGTGCCGGTGCGTACTTCCGATCGCACGGGCTTCATTGTCAATCGCCTGCTGGTGCCGTATCTTCTCGACGCGGTCCGCATCCTCGAAGAGGGAGTCGCGTCCATCGAAGACATTGATAATTCGATGAAGCTTGGCTGCGGCTATCCCATGGGGCCGTTGACGCTGCTCGATTTCGTCGGCAACGATACGACGTATTACATCGCCAACATCATGTTCGAGGAATTCAAGGAAGCACGTTTCGCGCCCCCGCCCTTGCTGAAGCGCATGGTCTTGGCTGGATGGAATGGACGCAAGGCCGGCCGCGGTTTTTACGATTACTCAGATCCCGCCAAACCGCGAGCAATTCAACTCACATGACGCAGAAATTCAAGCGACGGAGCCGAGCCCATGTCCTATGAGAATTTGCTTTTCGAAGTAAAAGATCAGATCGCGTTCATTACGTTCAATCGCCCGAAAGTATTGAACGCGCTCAACCGCAAAACGGTCGAGGAGTTGGGCGACGCGTTGAATCGCGCGCGCGAGGATGCCTCCCTGCGTGCCCTAATTCTCACCGGCGCAGGCGAAAAATCGTTTGTTGCGGGCGCAGATATCAACGAGCTGGCTCAGCGCACGCCGGTCGACGGAAAAGACTTTTCGCTTTTCGGCCAGGAAATATTTCATCGGCTCGAAACCATGGGCAAGCCTTCGATTGCAGCAATCAACGGATTTGCATTGGGAGGGGGCTGCGAGCTTGCGCTTTCCTGCACCATGCGCATCGCCAGTAAAAATGCGCGCCTTGGCCAGCCCGAAGTGAAGCTCGGAATCATTCCCGGCTATGGAGGCTCGCAACGGCTCGCGCGCCTGTGCGGCAAAGGGATCGCGCACGAATTGATTCTTTCCGGCGAAATGATTTCCGCCGAAGAAGCTCTGCGCATCGGCTTGGTGAATCACGTTGTCGAGCAAGCGGAACTAATCCCCACCGCGGAATCCATCGCGAAAAAAATCGCTGCGAACGCGCCGGTCGCTGTCAAATTCGCCATGGAAGCGGTCGAGCACGGAATGGAAATGCCGCAAGAGGAGGGGCTTTTCCTTGAAGCAACGCTCTTTGGGCTCTGCTGCGCGACGGAAGACATGCGCGAAGGCACGCGCGCGTTCATCGAAAAACGACCCGCGCAGTTCAAGGGAAAATAGCGTTATGCCAGACCACACGCTTGAAAAAATGCCCGGAAGGCTTCGCCTCACGCCAACGCAGGGCGAACTTTCCGCCGCAGGCTTGCATTTCGGGATTGTTGTCAGCCGCTTCAACAGTTTCATCACCGACCGACTTCTCGCCGGCGCGCTCGACGCGCTCCAACGGGCGGGCTCGACGGAAAAGCAAATTGAAGTCGTTCGCGTCCCAGGTTCGCTTGAAATTCCCGTCGCCGCAAAAAAACTCGGCCAATCCGGCCGCTGCAGCGCTATCATTTGCATCGGTTGTGTTCTGCGCGGTGAGACGTCCCACTTCGAACATGTGTCCAGCGAAGTCGCGCGCGGCGTCCAGATTGCGCAACTCGACACGGGCGTGCCCATGGCATTCTGCGTGTTGACCTGCGAAACACTCGAGCAGGCCATCGACCGCGCGGGCCTCAAGAGCGGCAATAAAGGTTTTGACGCGGGGCTCGCCGCAATCGAGATGGCGAATCTGTTGCCCAAGCTGGCTTCCAATCCCGTCCGGAAGCCGCGCGAACCGCGCAAATCGACGTCGCGCAAATCGAACCCCCGCACGTCTCGCCGCAAAAAATGACTCTTCGCCGTAAATCCCGCGAGTGCGCCCTGCAGATGCTTTTTCAGTGGGACATGAACCACAAATCGCCGGCGCGCGTCGAGGAATCTTTCTGGAAATCCGCACCGGCGGCAGAATCCACGCGCCGTTTCGCCAATCAGCTTTTTGAAGGCGCGGTCGCGCAGGCCGAAGCAAATGACACTATGATCGAAATGCTCTCAAGGAATTGGCGCATCGAACGCATGCCGGAAATCGATCGCGCCATCCTGCGTCTTGCAATTTACGAACTTCGCGCCGGCACGGCACCCGTGAAAGTGGTCATCGTCGAAGCGCTTGAGCTCGCCAAAAAATTCTCCACCGCCGAATCGGCGCCGTTCCTCAACGGAATCCTCGACGCCGCTTTGAAATCTCTCGACCAAAAACCGAGAGCCGAAAAATAAAATCCCGCCCGCAACCACATTGCGCCGTTGCCGTCGCTCGTCTTTGCAGCCTGTATCTTATTGATTTTCTTGCCCAGCCGCATCGCGCGCCCGCCTTGCAACTTTTACTCTGCTGACGTGTTCCATACAGGGCAAGCGATAGCGATATTCACGTAGCCCGAGGAGAAAATGACATGAAGATCGAGACGATGATCCGACGAAGCCTCTTCACGTTGGCCGCTGCCGGGTTGCTTTCGGCCGGGGCATGGGCTCAATCTTCGGCCACTCCGCCGCAGTCCGCCACCGCGAGCCCGCAACCGGGCGAGATTCACAACGACCACAAGGACCTTCGTCAGGATAGACGCGATGTTCGGGCCGACAGAACCGATATTCGCAGCGATCGCCGCGACCGTAATATCGATCAGCGCGACATTAACAAAGACCGGCGCCAGCTCGCCAGGTCCAACGCCAGGAACGGTGCTGATAGCAAGCGCTCGCAGGCACTGCGGCACGAGATTCGCAGCGACCGCAAAGATCGCAACCGAGATACTCGCGATATTCGTCACGACCGTCGCAACGTTCATGCCGCTCGGCGCGATGTCCGCCATGATCGCCGCGACGTTCGCCACGATGTGCGCCAAGGTCGCCGGGGCCGCTAGCCAAGAGCTAAATGCAGGGTTCTGCGACGCAGCGCATTCGCAGAAAGACAAAGTCCCAAAATAAAAGCTAAAAAGCGGCATAGGGGGGGACGGTCGCCCGTCCTCCCCTGCCACAGCACCGTACCTGCGGGTCCGCATACGGCGGTTCAGTGAGTTGAGCTCTGACGGGCCGTGAGGTTCGAGTCGTCATTCGCCACGAGGCTTCGCCGCTCTGCAGGTTTCCGTTTCGGCTTCACCGTCTTCTGAACCTGCAAAACTCAGCCGAGGCTGATGGGCTGGCGCAGTGCTACCCGTGAGTTCGACGTTCTACTTCTCGCTCTCACTGTTTGGGCCTTCCTCACTTGCGTGAGTACTGCGCCCGCTGCTGACTTCTGCTGCAGGATCAGGGTGAATTACTCCACTCTCAGTCCCGAATCCGAGACGTGCAGCAGATCTCCCGCGACAAGCTCGACACCTTTCGATACGCGACCGCCGCATTTACCACCAGCATCCTTGATGGATACGGACTTCGCGATCATATGCTCGCTCGTCCGACGCCGTAGGCCTCAAATCCAGTTCTTGTTCATCGGCCCGTATCTTTGCTCCACGCTTCCTTCAGACCCCACCTCACGGTGACGCCCTCGCGCTTCGCTACCCTTCACCTCGATCAGCTTGGGACGGGACTTCCACTCGCTAGCTGCCGAACATGCACGGCGTACATAAAGAAGGCCGACTCGTTTTGAGCCGACCTCTCTTCCATTCCCACTTGCGAAGCCGCGGCCGTCACCGCGCAACGACAGGCACGCAATTTCCTGCTTCAATCTCTAAAAATCGATGTGCCCTTCGAAGATGCGCACGGCCGCACCGCTAACGCGCGGCGTCAGTTTTCCCTTTTCGTTCGCAACTACCGCGTGAATCTCGCTGGGCCGTCCTATTTCAACGCCCTGCGTAATCGAAAGATGCTCCCCGGCTCTTAGTTTGTTGTGCCGCACCAGATAGGCGCCCAGAGAACCGCCCGCCGATCCCGTAGCCGCATCCTCTGTGATTTCCCAAGGCAGCATGCCTCGCGCGAACGCCTTGCCGCGCCCGCCGAGCGCGAAGCAATAGGCCATTGTGCCATTGCCATTGAGCACGTGGAACAGGGCGCGCGGGTTCGCGCGGATGCGTTTCAGCGTCGCTTTCCCTTTCAATGGAACCATTAAGTTAAAAATCCCGCTGGATACCAATTCAATCGGCAAGGCGGAATCAATATCGCTTGCGTGCAGCCCCACCGACTCCGCCAGCGTGCCGCGCGAAATGGTTGGAGTCTTGAACCGCGCTTCTTTCTGCGTCATCGTCACGCGCGCGGGTCGCCCGCCGCGAAAAGTGATTTCGACCGGCAAAATTCCCGCGCCCGTCTGTTGCTGGATTTGCACTTGTCCTTCCGAGGCGGGCACCACACCCAGTTCGGCGAGCAGAAACCACGTGCCAATCACAGGATGCCCGGCCAGCGGCAATTCGCGCGTGGTCGTGAAAATTCGCAGCCGCGCCAGCGCGCGATTGCTTGTTGGCCGCTGCACGAACACCGTCTCCGACAAATTCATTTCGCGGGCGATCGCTTGCATCTGCGGACGCGACAAGTTGTCCCCATCGGTGATGACCGCGAGCGGATTCCCCGCGAATGGCTTCGAAGTAAAAACGTCAAGCTGATATAGCCGTCGTTTCAATTGCATCTCCGCGCGGCGAGTGAACACCCGCCGAATGCTTTCCGATTTTGCCACTGTTCTGTCGCTTTGCACATTTTCTATTCTGTGTCGTTCCCGATCCGTGCAGGACACTTTGACGCCATGAATCCTAGAGTTTCCTCACCGTTGCGCAGACCTCGCCAAGCACACGCTTGGTCGTTTCGCCGCTTGTGGTTTCCGCATAGACGCGCAGCATCTCTTCGGTTCCGGATGCGCGCACCAGCAGCCACCCGATATCTCCGAGAAATAATTTTTCGCCGTCCATATTTTCTTTGCGCACCACAGGCCATTCCAGCACTTTGATCATTTTCTTCGAACCATAATACGCGATGGCGTTTTCCTTTTGTCCAGGGCGCAATTCCAGATCGACGCGCCCGTAGTGATGCGCGCCGAATTCCTTTTCGAGCATGCGCACAAGTTCGCCCAACCGCTTGCCATGGCACGCCATCACCTCGGCTAGCAGCAGCGCGGTCACGGTCGCGTCGCGCTCCGGCAAATATAGTCGTGTAGCGATGCCTCCACTTTCTTCTCCTCCGATCAGAATGTCGTGCTCCAGCATCACCTCGCAAATATATTTGAAGCCGATCGGCGTCTCGTAAACCTTCCGTCCAAACCTCCGGGCGATTTCGTCGATCATTTTCGTGGTCGAAAATGTTTTCGCCACGTTCCCCTCCAGCTTCCGTGTGCCCGCCAAATGCCAGAAGAGAATCGAAAGAATCTGGTGCGGCGTGATGAACGTGCCGTCCGCATCCACCGCGCCAATGCGGTCACCATCGCCGTCGGCCGCGAATCCCGCGTCGTAGCCGCCTTTCGGTAACGCCGTTTCCAATGCCGCGATGTGCGGTTCGATCGGCTCGGGATTCACTCCCCCGAATAATGGATCACATTTCCCGCGAATCTCATCGCACGCCACACCGTGCCGCGTGAAAAGCTCGCGCAACAGCCCCGCCGCCGAGCCGTGCATGGGGTCCGCAACAAACCGTAATTTCGCCGCGCGCAGCCGCTCCCAATCGACCAATTTGCCGAGCGTTTCCAGATAGGGCGCGCGCACGTTGAGCGAATGAATCAGATCAGTTCGCCCACTCAATTCAGGCTCATCGGTCATGAGCGCAGCCGCCAGCTCTCTTTCGATCTGAGCGGTAATCGCCGGAGACGCGGAGCTTCCATAGCTCGCCTTGTACTTCACGCCATTCCAGCGGTACGGATTGTGGCTCGCCGTGATCATGATTCCACCGGCAGCGCCCCGCTCGTGCACCAGCAGTGAAATGGCAGGCGTCGGAGACGGACCATCGGACAACCAGACAGGCGTGCCGCTGGCTGCGACAACTTCCGCAACCGCGCGCGCGAACAGCGGTCCCCCGAATCGCGCGTCATAACCGACCAGCACGCCGTTCTGCGGCTTCTCCGCTCGAATCACGTATCGCGCAATCGCGGTCGCAACTTTGCGCACATTCGCGACGGTGAAATCCTCGGCGATCACGCCGCGCCAGCCGTCGGTTCCAAAGTGGATTTGCGTCACGGTTGAAAAGTATATGCGATACCGGTTAGCGCGGAAAGGAGTCCGCTTCGGGGCAAATCCGGCTGGTGGGCTCACTGAACATATCCGCTAGAGCAGTTCGCGCCGCCGGTTCTCTTCCAACCATTTCACGACTTTGCCCACATCTTGCGCTCTTCCACGCGGGCAAATCAGCAAAGCGTCGTGAGTCTCCACAACGACCAAATCCCGCACGCCAATCGCCGCCACGAATTTCTTTGGGCTCCAAAAAAAATTGCCCGTCGCATCGAGCGCAAACGAGTCCCCCACCGTGACATTCTCACCTTGTTTGCGCGCCAGCAGTTCATACACCGCGGCCCACGAGCCGATATCGCTCCAGCCGATTTTCGCGGACAGCACAAAAACGCGCTCGGTTCCGAGCTTCCCGGATTTTCCGTGCGCAGCACGCGAACGAGTCGCCGGCTCCATAATGGCGTAATCCACGGAAATGTTCTCGAGTCTCGGATAAATCCGGCGGAGGGCTCGCGCATATCCGGGCGTGCCGATCGACTGTTGCAGTTCGCCAAGCGCATGCCACGTTTTCGGCAGAAATTTCCGCAGGCACTCCAGAAACGTCGAGACGCGCCAGAAAAACATTCCTGCGTTCCAGAAATATCGCCCTGATGCCACATATCTTTCCGCGCGCGCCACGTCCGGTTTCTCCGTGAATCGCCGCACAACGTAGGCGGGCAGTCCGTCAAGCCGCGCCGCCACTTCCACGCGCTCGATGTACCCGAATCCCGTCTCTGGCCCTGAGGGTGGAATTCCTAGAACGACCAGAGTGCTCGGTCGCGTAGCCAACTCCATCGCGGCGCGCGCAATTTTGCGATACCGCGCCGCGTCCGCAATGTGATGATCCGCCGGCAGCACAGCCATCAACGCGTCGCCATGCTGTTGCGCCAAATGAATCGCCGCGAGTCCGATGGCCGCCGCGGTGTTTCGTCCAACGGGCTCGGCTAGAATTTGTTTGCTCGGCACGCTTGGCAGCTCGCGCCGCACGCCGGCGATTTGTTCGTCATTCGTCACCACCCACAACCGGTTCGCTGCAACTAGGGGAACCAGACGATCCGACGTTTCCCGCAACATGCTTTTCGAGCTGACAATGTCGAGAAGCTGCTTCGGCGTGCGTGTCCGGCTGCGCGGCCAAAAACGCGTGCCTCGCCCGCCGGCCAGCAGCACGGCGCACGCAGTAACGTTCTCGACGTTTTTCATGCGGAGATCTCGGTCGGCACATAAGCGTGCAGCATTGTCGTTCGCGATTCTGGCACAAAACGAAGATCACGTATCACGGCCGGCACCAACCATGTTTGGGCCCGCATGTATTCCATTTCCGCTTGCGCCCCGGGAATCTCAATTTTGCCGCGGCCTTCCAACACAACGAGGATCTCCATCAGGCTCTCTGCTTTGACTCTATGCTCCGGTTCGGCAAAAACCGACCTGAGCACTGCGAAATGCGCGCACTGCACCAAAATGCTCACCGAGTTGCGGCTGTTTTTTACTTCGACCGGCGCTACTTTACCGCCGCGCTGTGCACCGAAACGAATCACGTCCATGGATTTGTCAATGTGCAGCTCGCGCCCCTTGCCTTCAGGCGTCGATCGATTGAAGTCGAAGACGCGATACGTGACGTCTGAATTTTGCTGGATCTCGCAAATCGTCATGCCCGGGCCAATCGTGTGCACCGTTCCGGCCGGAACGAAAATCGTGTCGCCTGCGTGCACCGCCACGCGCTCCAAACATCCTTCGGCCCTTCCGTCGGCAATCGCGCGCCGGAAACACTCGCGGTCCACGCCAGGGCGCAGCCCCACGCGCACTTCCGCTCCCTCGCGCGCAGCGATCACATACCACATTTCCGTTTTCCCCACCGCGCCCGCGGCCCCTTCATTTTTTCGTGCGTAATCATCGTCGGGATGCACCTGAACGGAAAGTTTTTCTTCGGGGAAAAGGAATTTCACCAGCAGGGGAAACGGCACGTCGCGTGAGACATTTCTGTCCGACCACTCATCGCTCATGCGGGGCCACGCATCGCCGAGTTTTTCTCCCGCGAATGGCCCGTCTGCGAATCGGCAGTCGTTCCCCGTCAGCCACGCTTCGCCAATCGGCTCCGGCAACGATTGCTTGTCAGGGAAAAGGGGAGCGAGGTTTCGCGCGCCCCAAATGCGCGGCACGAATTGCGGTTCCAGCCGGACGGGACGCAGTTTCACAACTTATCCGCGCATCGCGGCCGAGCTCACGGCCGTCTCGGCGCGAAAAAAATTCGTCATCCGCCGCAGCCCCTCTTCGATGCGCTCCATCGACGTTGCGTAAGAAAGCCGCAAATAGCCCGGCGCGCCAAAGGCCTCGCCGGGAATCACAACAACGTGCTCGCGCTCGAGCAAATCTTTTGCCACCCGCACCGTATCGGCCTGGGATGTACCGCTGCCATTCCCCATTGTTGCGCCCGCCACATTGGGAAAAACATAAAAGCTTCCCTCCGGCTCGTGGCAGCTCACGCCGGGAATTTCGCGCAGGCCCGCGATAATCCGCGTGCGTCGCTTCGCAAATTCCGCAACCATCGTGTTTACCGAGTCCAACCCGCCGCGAAGCGCCTCGAGCGCCGCATATTGCGCGATCGAAGTTGGATTCGACGTCGACTGGCTCTGCAGTTTCAGCACCGCGTCCGCAAGCTGTTGCGGCCCGAGCGTATAACCCATCCGCCAGCCCGTCATCGCGAAGGTCTTCGAGAGTGACCCGGAAATAATCACGTGGTCTTTCGCGCCCGGCAGACTGGCAATCGAAAATGGTTTCGCCTTGCCGTAAACGAAATGCGAATAGCATTCGTCCGAAAGCAGCCAGATGTTGTGTTTCTTCGCGACGTCAAGAATTTTCGCGAATTCGTCTTCCGGAATCACCGCGCCAGTCGGGTTCGACGGCGAATTGATGATCAGAATTTTCGTGCGAGGCGTGATCGCCTTTTCGATTTCCGACGCGCGCGGTATGAAAGCATTTCGCGCATCCGTCTCCACAATCACGGGCGTGCCATCCGCGCATTTCACAATGTCCGGATAGCTTACCCAGTACGGCGCGACGATAAGCACTTCGTCGCCGGAATTAATCAGTGCCTGCGTCACATTGTAAAGAGAATGTTTCCCGCCCGCATTGATGATGCATTCCTTCGCCTCGTAATGTGTCCCCAGATATTTTGCGTGCCATTCCGCGGCGGCCTGCCGCAAGGGCATGATCCCGCCCGACGCCGTATATTTCGTCTTGTTTTCATCAAGAGCCTTCACGGCTGCGCGCTTGATATAATCCGGCGTCGGGAAATCCGGTTCTCCGGGCCCGAAATCCACCACGTCGATTCCCCGCGCCACCAGCTTCTCTTTTTCCATCAGCACAACCAGCGTGGCCGACGGTTCAATGCGTTTCACTCGCTCCGAAAGTTCCATTTTCATCCACCCCATGGGCTGGAATTCAGCCTACTTTTGCTTTCAAACGCTCTTCCACCACCGCCGGCACCAGATCTTTTACCGAACCGCCCAGGCGCGCAATTTCCCGCACCAGCCGCGAGCTCAAGTAGCTGTACGTTTCAGCCGGCATCATGAACACCGTTTCGATCTTCGGTTCGAGCTTACGGTTCATCAATGCCATTTGCAATTCGTACTCATAATCGGAAATTGCGCGGATGCCTCGCAACACCACTTGCGCGTTTTTCTCGCGCGCATAGGCCATCAGCAACCCTTCGAAGACGTCGACTTCCACGTTGGGCCACGGTCGAGTCACTTCGCGCAGCATCTCCAAACGCTCGCTCACCGCAAATAGAGGATTATCTTTTTCCAGATTCTGCAGCACGGATACGATCAGACGGTCAAAGATCTTCGCTCCGCGCCCGATCAAGTCGAGATGCCCGTTCGTCACCGGGTCGAACGACCCGGGATAAATCGCCAGTATGGGTTTGGTTCCCACATTCATCGAGCCGCATTCTAACCTAGAATCCTTGCCCTCGCCGCCAGAATTCCGCGCTCATCGCGCGCTGTGACGCGCGGGGCGGCGCTATTATATTCAGTCGCGCGATCTCCGGGCGCCGAGGTGCGGTGTTCTTCATATACAATCGCACAGCACAAATGACTGACCCCGATTACCTCGCACTCCTCGAAATCGCCATCGCCGAGGCGCGCATCGGCCTCGCCGAAGGTGGTATTCCTATTGGTGCCGCGCTTTTCGATCATGACGGAAAGCTTCTCGGGCGAGGCCACAATCGCCGCGTTCAGGAAAGCGATCCCGCAATCCACGCGGAAACCGATGCGTTTCGCAAAGCGGGACGCCAGCGAAGCTATCGCGACAAAATCATGGTCACCACGCTCGCGCCGTGCTGGTATTGCAGCGGCCTTGTGCGCCAATTTCGCATCGGCACCGTTGTGGTCGGCGAATCAGCGAACTTCAGCGGCGCTCTCGATTGGCTGCAGGAAAATGGCGTCGAGGTTTTCGATCTGGCAAATCAGGAATGCGTGGACATGCTGGCGGATTACATCCAGAAGAATCCCGCCTTCTGGCGCGAAGACATCGGCGAAGAGTGACACTCATTCGCTCGCCTGTCCTTTTGAATGTTAACCGGCCACGGCCCGCATGGTTTGGGCGTTTTCCCTTTTCTAATCACTGATCACCGGCCACTCGCCACCGTCTTTCTCACTCGTGGCGCAGCGCCGTCATCGGGTCCACGCGCATCGCGCGCCGCGCGGGAACGTAGCACGCCGCGAGCGCAACAATCGCGAGCGCAATTGACACGACCGCAAATGTCAAGGGATCGGTGGCGCTCACGCCATAGAGTTGGCTCGCCATCAAACGCATTAGCCCCAATGACGCTGCCAGTCCGATACAGATCCCGATACTCGTCAGTTTGAGTCCCTGCCCAACGACTAGACGAAACACATCGCCCTTTTGCGCGCCGAGCGCCATCCGCAGGCCCAGCTCCGACGTCCGTTGTGCCACGGAATAGGAAACCACACCGTAAATCCCCACCGCCGCGAGTACTAACGCCAATGCCGCGAATATGCCGGTCAGCGTTGCCGAGAAGCGCCGCGGCGAGACAGAATCCGAGAGCAATTCATCCATGGTCATGACATTCCCGACAGGCAGAGCAGGGTCGACTTTGCGGATGACGCCGGCTGCTGCCGCAGAGACTTGGTGAGGGTCGGATGCCGTGCGAATCATCAGATACGGCGTCCAACCTCCACAGAAATACACGTCATAAGTTGGAGCAGCGTCGAGTCCGAATTGATGCACGTCGCCCACGATTCCAACAATGGCAACCCAGCACGGCTTCGGATCAAGTGAGCAAAGATTGATACGCTTGCCGAGGGCATCGCCGTGGGGCCAGAAACGGCGCGACATCCCTCCGTTAATATCAATATCCAGTCCACTCCAGTCTGTCTGTCCCACCGTGCGCCCACTGAGCAAAGGAACGCCGACCGTGGAAAAATATCCGGGACTTACCGTCCGGATTTCAGCAAGCGGGCGTACCCCCGCATCCGGGATCGGCCGTCCCTCAATGACGAATCGTGACGCTTGCTTAAGGTGCGAAGCCAGCGGCAGCACATCAATTCCGGCTGCGGATTCCACTCCCGCCAGCCCTTCGACTCGCTCGACGATCTGCAGGAATTGCAATGATTGCTTCTCGGTGAGTTGTCTTTGTTGCGCAGGCGTCAGTTTGCTGAGCTGCGCTGGCGGAGTTACAGCTTGGGGAATGTGCATGCTCAGAAGATGGTCAGTACGAAATCCTGGGCTCACATTTAGTAAGTGATGCAAGCTGCGCAGCAACAATCCCGCGCCAACGAGCGGCACAAGCGCCAGGGCAATCTCTGAAACGACGAGCAAGTTGTGCAGCCTGCGGTTGGCCAATGTTCCGCTTCCTCTGTTCCCCTGTTTCAGCGCGATATTCACATTCGTCTTGCGCACTTGCAGCGCAGGCAACAGACCGCATACGATGCCTACAACCAAGCACAGCACTGCAGTGAAAAGGAGCACCGCGGCACCCAGATGTGCCTCGTGGACCGCGGTGAGATTCGCGGGCGCCACCGCTCCTAGAAATTTCACGCCCGCGGCGGCCAGCCCTATTCCCAGCCCGCCTCCGAGCAGCGCCAGCAGCATGCTCTCGGTTAGCAATTGCCGCACCAGACGCCCCTGATTCGCTCCCAGCGCGGTCCGCAGTGCAATTTCTTTTTCACGGGCGGTATTTCGCGCCAGCAACAGATTGACGATATTCGTACATGCGATCAGCAGCACCAGTCCCACCGCTGCAAACAGCACCAGCAAACTCTGCCGTATTTGCGAGGCGGACGGGTCCTGCATTGGCCGCACCACCACGCCGAAATTCTTGTGCTGCGCCGGGTACGCAATCGCCGATTGCCGATTCAGCGCTTCGAATTCCGCGCGTGCCTGCGCGATTTTCACACCCAGTCTTAGCCGCGCAAGTCCCACAATTTGGTGATAGGTGTGTTCGCTCAAATTGTCAGGATACTGTCCCAGGGGCATCCACAGGTCTGACGAATCGAGCAGACTAGAATCCTCCGCAAGCACGCCCACTACCGTGTACTGCAGGCCATCTAGGATAACGGCGCGCCCTACGACTCCGGGATCTCCCCCGAAACGGCTTTGCCAGAACCGGTGCGTCAACACCACAACTGGCGCGGCACCGCGCCGGTCCTCCTCGGACATGAACAGACGTCCTGCGACCGCCTTCTCACCCAGCATGGAAAACAAATTTGACGTTGCGTAACTAATCTCCACACGTTGCGGATCTCCGTCGCCTGTCAGATTTGCCCCTTGTTGCACCCACGAATACGCGGCCAGTTCCGAGACCGTCGTTGCTCTCTTCTGCCAGTCCTGAAAATCCCCAGGCGACAACCCTCCCAGCGGAACTGAAGGCAGATAGGTATTCCACACTTCGATCAAACCTTCTGGATGGTCGTAGGGCAGAGGCCGCAGCAGGACGCTTTCGATTACGCTGAAGATCGCCGTGTTCGCGCCGATGCCGAGGGCGAGCGTCAACGCGACGATAATGGTGAAGCCGGGATTTTTGCGCAGCATGCGCGCGCCAAAGCGGATGTCCTGCCACAGCGTTTCGAGGAAACGCCCGACGCGAATTTCGCGCACTTTTTCTTTCACTTGTTCGACGCCGCCCAATTCCATTTTCGCCTCCCGCTGCGCTGCTGTCGCGCTCATGCCGCTGTGAATCTTTTCTTGAGCGAGCAGTTCAATGTAACCGTGCACTTCAGCGTCGAGCTCGGCATCCGTTCGCCACTGCCGCCACCAATTCCGAATCGCCTTCTCGAGCCACACGCCCGTTCCTCATTTACTGACTATGGCTTCATGTTTTTGATTTTGCTCATCACCTCATCACTGACGACTGACCACCGTCGTCTCACGCTTCGAGCGCGCGCTCGATCGCCAGCGAAATTCGTCCCCAACGCTGGGTTTCCGTTTCGAGCTGCCGCCGGCCTTTTTTCGTCAGCTGATAATATTTCGCGCGTCGATTATTTTCCGATTCTCCCCATGAGGAGTTGAGCCATCCTTCCTCTTCCATGCGGTGCAGCGAGGGGAAAAGCGAGCCAGGTTTCACCTGAAAAGTTCCCTTCGTGATCTGCTCGATGCGCCGCGAAATTCCCAAGCCGTGCATCTTGCCCAAAGCGAGAGCCTTCATGATCAGCATGTCGAGCGTTCCTTGCAGCAGTTCGGTTTGCACCGGTGTCATTCAACCCCTCCTATAGACGCTCTGTAGCGCGCAAGGCTAGTCCCGCTCCTATCGAATGTCAATACGCATGCCTGCGCATGCCTGCGCAGAAAAATTCCCTGGTCTCTAAGGGGGGCAAATACTAAATGGTTGGATTCGCTTACAAGCGCGAGAAATCAGCGGAGAAAAATCAATGGATCAGCGTTTTGTCATCAGGCGGTTGGCTTCGGTGAAAGGCATCGCTTCTCCCAACGCAGCCGTGAAATCGCCGTTGTCGCGAAGCTGTTTCGCGATACGCGAAACAGCAGTCATCGTCACGCGCATTGGCCCGCCGCCGACGCTGACGCGCGCCACGCCGAGCTTTTCCAGCTCACGCGCGGGCGGCGTTCCCGCCCTCCCCAAAATATTCAACGGCCCGCGCACGCCGCGCACAAGCCGTTCGATCGTCGCCGCGTCCTGCACGCCCGGAGCGAATAAGCACGCTGCGCCAGCGTCTCGATAGGCGTTCAGGCGCTCGATCGTGCGTTCGGCGCGCGTCGACGGCTCGCCAACTTCTTCCAGAAAAATATCGGTGCGCGCATTCAGCACGAGGTCGACACCCTTTTTCTTCGCGGTCTCGACCATGGCGTGAATTTTCTCTTTCTGTGCCGCGATTTCAAACAGTTCGCCGGAGCCTTCGCCAATCGCATCTTCCAGATTCAGCCCCACGGCGCCAGCCTCGACGCCCGCGCGAGCCGTTGCAGACATTTCCTCGGGAGTTTTACCGTATCCGGCCTCCATATCCGCCGTCACCGGCACGGAAACAGCGCGAACGATTCGCGCCACCACTTCGAGCATTTCGTCGCGGCGAATCACTTGCCCGTCCGGATATCCCAGCGAATTAGCGATGCCGGAACTCGTGGTGGCAATGGCGGGAAAGCCGGCATCTTCGAAAATTCGCGCACTCGCAACGTCCCATGCATTCGGAAGCACCAGAATGTGCGGACCATGATGCAGCGAGAGGAAAAGTTTGGCCTTTTCAGACTGTGTGAGGGATGGCATTTCGATTAACGCGCGCGCCGCCGCAGGATCGCGTTTAGTGTTCTTCTTCTGCCGAATGCGCGCCGACCGTCTCGTCCGGAACATCGCCCACGCGTCCCTTAACGCGGTCGTAAACGGAGTAAGCGCAGGTCGAGCCGAGCGCCTCGTTGTAATACGTGGGCACGCCGAGCGCGGAGCGAAGCTCCTCGTTGAATTTCCGCAGGTCAGCAAGCTCGCTGACAATGGCCGGCAGCTTGCGCTTGTCCTTGGTGATCAGAAATTTTTGATAGCCAGCGTCCCAGAGCTGCGTAAACTGGCCCATTTTCATGATCGCGGGAAGCTCGGTCATTTGATACTCGCCGTCGGGCGCTTTGCGGAATTCCGCGCCGCAATTGTATTTTTCCACGCGCGCCACTCCGCCGGAGCTGCGCACCGTGAATCCAAATTGCGGCAGCGCCGCTTCGATTTTCTTCGCCGGAAATTTTGCATTCACATACCACATGACCACACTAGAGTAAGTATTTCCATGCAGCATTGTAAAGTCAAAAAATCCGCCGCGAATCTGGCGCAACGCCGCAGAATCAGCGTTGCCGGTCCTTGAGGCTCAAACCGTCATGTGTTAGGGTTTTGCCCATGAATCCCTACGCATCGCATTTGGGGGACCGCGATCCCCAGCAAGTGATCGCCGCCACCGCCGCCCATCTCGCTTCTGCCCTTCGCACGCTCGGTCCCGAACGCGCGGAGCAATCGCCCGCACCGGGAAAGTGGAGCGTACGCGAAATCATCTGCCACTTGGCGGATTGCGAAATCGTCTTCGCGTACCGCCTGCGTCAGGCGCTCGCCGAGGACCATCACGTCGTCCAGCCCTTCGATCAAGACAAGTGGGCGAAAGTCTACGCCGCGTACGACGCGCCCGCCGCCCTCGCGGTGTTTTCGTCGCTGCGCCGATGGAATATCGCGCTGGTCGGCAGCTTGAAACCGGAAGCATTCACCAAGCGCCTAACGCATCCCGAACGCGGCGAAATGCCGTATAAAGAGCTGGTCGAAACAATGGCTGGCCACGACATCAATCACCTCCGCCAAATCGAAGCTATCACGGCCCGTGTCGCCTCCGCGAATTAGCGTTTTTTTTCCATCCGAATGTGATTGCGGCAGTTTGACCCGCATCTGCGGCCATTCCCTACTAACCTGGGGGTATTTTTGGTAAGCTGAGGCATATTCGTTGAATACGCGGGATTCCTTCCTGCATCCAATACGTCTTAGACCACTTTTTGATTTCTATTGGCGCATCTGGAGCGGGGGGAGAGAGAACGTGGCGTCAAGACCGATTATCGAGGGATACGCGCATCGCGCCGATAAACCGCTCGGTCAGAACTTGCCCGAGTTGGTGGGCCATACGCCTCTTCTGCGCCTCGACAGTCTGACTGCGGAATTCCCCAATGCTGAATTTTATGCCAAGGCGGAGTGGGTGAATCCCGGCGGCTCGGTGAAGGACCGGGCAGCCCTCTACATGATCCGTGAAGGGGAGCGCGCTGGCGCACTTCACCCCGGCAAGACGATTCTCGACGCGACCAGCGGCAACACAGGCATCGCGCTTGCCATGTTGGGAGCCGCGCTCGGCTACTCCGTCAAGCTCTGCATCCCGGCGAGTGCGTCTCACGAGCGCCTCGCGACGTTGCGTGCCCTGGGCGCAAACCTGATCTTGACACCGGGCGAAGAAGGCTCCGACGGCGCGATTCGTCGCGCCTGTGAAATCGCCGGCGAGAATCCCGCAAAGTATTTTTACATCGATCAGTACACCAATCCAGCCAATCCGCGCGCGCATTATGAAACCACCGGTCCGGAGATTTGGACGCAGACAAACCGTACGCTTACTCATTTCGTCGCAGGGCTGGGCACCAGCGGCACTTTCATGGGCGTCACGCGGCGGTTGAAAGAATTAAATCCTGCCATTTGCGCCATCAGCGTTCAGCCCGACGAAGCATTCCACGGCCTCGAAGGCCTGAAGCACATGGCCACGGCGATAGTGCCCGCGATTTACGATGCGTCGCTGGCGGACGCGAATCTTACCGTGCGCACCGAAGACGCATTTGCGATGGTGCGAAAACTCGCGCGCGAAACAGGATTGTTGGTCGGCGTTAGTTCCGGCGCGGCCTTGTGCGCGTGCCGCAAAGTAGCCGAAGGACTTGAGCGCGGCGAGCAAGCCGTGATCGTCACGATTTTCCCTGACTCAGGCGAACGCTACCTGAGCGAACGTTTCTGGAACGAGGAACGCGAAGAATAGAATCGCGATGCTCATACTGAAGCAATCTCTGTTCGAGCAAATTCAAGCGCACGGCGCGCGCGATTATCCCAATGAATGCTGCGGGGCTTTGTTGGGAAATGACGGTGGAACCGATCGCACGGTTTTCGGCTTGGTGCCGCTCGCGAATCAGCGCGATGATTCGCCGCGCAATCGGTTCGAGATCACTTCAGACGACGTTCGCCTCGCTGAGAAAGAAGCCAGCGCGAAGGGTTGGGAGCTGATCGGCTGGTATCATTCGCATCCTGATTCGCCCGCGCGTCCCAGTGAATTCGACCGGGAGCACGCATGGCCCTGGTACAGCTACATTATTTTTCGCGTCGAACATGGCGAGCCGCAGGAAATGCGCTCCTGGCGCCTGGACGACAATCGCGTCTCGTACGCCGAAGAGGGCATCGAATATATAGCGGGCGCGCCTGCATGAATCGCAATTTCTGAAGACCCAAGGAGACAACACTCATGGCTGTGAAGGTAATTATTCCGACGCCTCTCCGGCAATTCGCCGGTAAGCAGGAGAGCGTCAATCTCGAAGCCGGCACTGTCGGCGACGCATTGAATGCGCTCACGTCGCAATTCGGCGACCTAAGAAAGCATCTGTATTCCGACGACGGGCGTTTGCGCAGCTTCGTCAACGTATACGTCAACGACGAGGACATTCGTTATTTGCAGAAAGAGAAAACCGCCGTGCAGCAGGGCGACACCATCAGCATCGTGCCATCCATCGCCGGCGGTGCGAAGGCGTAAAATCAGAATCGCAAAATTAAAGGACAAGGAATCATGGCCACGCGATTGACGCAACCCGTTCCCACGCCCGCCGCCGAACCGGCGCTGAGCAAGCAAGAAGTTCTTCGTTACAGCCGCCATCTGATCATGCCCGAAGTCGGCATGGACGGGCAGCTCAAGCTGAAACGCGCCAAAGTACTGATGATTGGCTCTGGGGGACTCGGCGCGCCGCTCGGCCTTTACCTTGCGGCTGCGGGGGTCGGCCGCCTCGGCATCGTCGATTTCGACACAGTTGATTTCACGAATTTGCAACGGCAGGTCACCTTCGGCACCAACGACGTAGGCCGGAAAAAACTCGAAGCGGCGCGCGAACGTCTCTCGAATCTCAATCTCGAAATTCAAATCGACACATTCGAGACTCGTCTTACCAGCGACAACGCCCTCGACATTCTGCGTGACTACGACATCGTCGTCGACGGCACCGATAATTTTCCCACGCGCTATCTTGTTAATGACGCCTGCGTGCTCCTAGGCAAGCCCAATGTTTACGGCTCGATTTTCCGCTTCGAGGGCCAAGCCAGCATTTTCGGCTATCCCGGTGGTCCTTGCTATCGCTGCCTGTATCCGGAACCGCCTCCGCCCGGCCTTGTGCCCTCATGCGCGGAAGGTGGAGTGCTCGGCGTCCTGCCGGGAATCATCGGCTGTATTCAAGCCATGGAGACAATCAAGCTCATCGTCGGCAAGGGCGAGCCGCTGGTTGGGCGACTGCTCCTTTTCGACGCGCTCGGCATGCGTTTTCGCGAATTGAAACTGCGCAAGAATCCTGAATGCCCCGTCTGCGGCGAGCATCCCACCGTGACCAAACTTATCGACTATGCCGAGTTCTGCGGCATTCGCGGCGAAGAAGCGCCCGCGCAAATCTCCGCCGCCGTTCCCGAAATCACGCCGAAGCAGCTCAAGCAACGCCTCGACCGTGGCGACGATCTATACATTCTCGACGTTCGCGAGCCCCACGAATATCAAATCTGCAACTTGAACGGCCACCTCATCCCGCTTGGCGAACTTCCCAAGCGCGTCAGCGAACTGGACAGTTCTCGCGAGATAGTGGCACACTGCAGAAGCGGCAAGCGTTCTGCCGAAGCCGTCGAGGTTTTGACGAAAGCGGGCTTCCGCAAAATTTGGAACTTGAAGGGCGGAATCCTCGCTTGGTCGGACGAAGTCGACCCGTCCGTGCCGAAATACTAGGGTTGTTGCGGCGCAGCAACTTTCGAATTCACCAATCGTTAGTGGAGAGTCAAAAATGGCGGGAACTAAAATTTTAATAAAGGACAACGGTTCGATTCGTGTCGAAGGCGATTTCGAACTCGTCGATTCGCAGGGGCGCGTCTTCGGGCTCAACGGCCGGACGGCGGTCTCGCTTTGCCGTTGCGGTCACTCCGCCAACAAGCCATTTTGCGATGGCTCGCACAAGGAATGCGGCTTTGCGAGCGTCATCGAAGCCCAAAGCCTTCCGCCCATTCCGCCTCCAAAGATGTGATCGCCCTATTTCGGCCCGCGGGGCGACGCTCTCCTCTCCTACCCGCTTTTCCACAGTTTTCGGAGAAATCCACACCAGCACCTAGATGTTTTACTCGGTAACAATTTCACCCCTGATGAGCCCATCGAGGGGGATCCGCCACGTTCTCCAACGAAGTCAAAAGTCTCATAAGACAAATAGAATTTGTAGCTTACATAGATATGCGCCGTCGTCTCTGAACGGCCAACGGGTTGCTCTCTAACTGCTGTTTGGGCAAGCACTTGTGTGTCTTGGGGGTCTATTGCAAAGGCCGGCCGGTACGCTGAAAACAATCACGAAATTGAAGTGGGTCTTCGTCTGGCTCGTCGTCGGAGCCGCTTTTTCCGTATTCCTCTGGACGCTTCGCCATAGCGGTTTTTATCCAGATCCGCTGCTCGAGCGCTACCTTCAACTTGCGAGCAGCGTTCTGGCATTCACATTTGCCGCGAACGCCTTGGTGCGCTTCCGCGGCATGCACGATCGCATCACGCTGATCCTCGCATTTGCCTTCGGCCTGGCGGGTCTCATCGAAATGGGTGCAAACCTGGCCCCGGGCCTGAACAGCGGCGCCTCACTCACTGTTCCCCTTGCGTGGATGGCCAGTCGCACCTTGCTCGCAATACTGCTGGTGGCAGCATTGCTGGTCGACCGGAGCCTGCCGGTGTCGCGAGAGCCAAACAAGGAAATCGCGTGGGCGCTGCTCATTGTCGGCGCCGTTTCCTATCTCACCAGCGTCGCGTTTTTTGCTGTTCCTTCGGTCCCCAGGATTTATCCTCACACCTTGATCCCGCGTCCCTGGGATTTGCTGCCGGCCGCGATTTATTTGGTCGCCACCTTCGGCTTTTGGAAGCGCCTCGATCACCTCGATTCGCTTCTGGACCGCGCTCTGTTCCTGTGTTGCGCGGCAAATGTGGCTTGCCACCTGGCCATGAGCCAATCATCGATACGCTTCGACGCGGCCTCGGGTGCGGCGCAACTCTTCGAGGCCACGGGTTATGCCATCGTCCTGGCCGGCGCGCTTCTGGACAACGCGAAACTGTTCGATCAGGTCAGCCGCCTGGCGATCAGCGATCCGTTGACCGGGCTATCTAACTATCGCCGTTTGCTCGAAGTAATGGATGCTGAACTTCAGCGCGCCCACCGCACGGACCGCGGATTCGCCGTGCTTCTTCTTGATCTCGACGGCCTGAAGAAAATAAACGACAACTACGGCCATCTGGTTGGCAGTCAGGCGCTCAAGCGTCTCGCCAACGTTCTTCGCTACCACTGCCGCGGCATGGACACTGCAGCGCGATATGGCGGTGATGAATTCGCGCTCGTCCTTCCCGAAGCCGAGGAAGCCGTTGCGGTTCAGGTGGCTCATCGCATTCGCAAACGTTTGCTCGATGACGGGCTCAAGCCGCGCATTTCAGTGAGCGCCGGAGTCGCCGTTTATCCGCGAGACGGCCTGACCATCGAAAAGCTTTTGCATTCGGCCGATAATGCACTGTACGCAATGAAAGCAAATCGCAATTTGGAGGATGGAGAGAGTTCGCTTGACGATCCTTGCGGCAAACAGGGGGCTGGGGAATGGCAATCGGGGGAAAAAGGAAGCCTAAGAATCATCAGGTAGAGCGGTGCGAGCCGCGTTTACCGATGCAAGTCGGAGTGCGTATCTCCGGGAACACGTTCATGCCCGGCATGGAATCCACCTTCACTGAAAACGTCAGTTCTCGCGGAGCACGCGTGCGCAGTGTGCGGCGATGGCGCATCGGCGAGAGCATCTGTGTTCTTTCGCCCCAGGCTGGATTCCGCTCGCTCGCCCGGGTGGCGTATTGCGAGTCGTCCGCGGCGGGCTATTCAATTGGCATCGAGTTTCTCGAACTCGAAGGCCAGTGGGTTCTGGCCTCGGCGTCCACGTCAGGATCCGTCGCCTGAGCCTTGTGTGTTCGCGCGGGCGGCTGGTCTCGCGCGCGGCGTTACTGCACGAACCCAACGTTTGGGTCCGGCATCGCGGGCCCTTCTGGGATCGCTCCGAACTGCGCTTCGTACCGCGTAATGTTCTCGCCCAATGCGCGCAGCAGCCGTTTCGCGTGGCCTGGGCTCACAATCACGCTGCTTACCAGCTTTCCTTGCGGCACGTTTGGAAAAATATAAATAAAGTTCAGCGTGAATTCTTCCGCGTTGTGATGAATCATCGCGAGATTGGTATATTGCCCGACCAGCTCCTTTTCGTCGGCCTTGATTTGCACTTGTTGCTGGGGTTTTGGCGCTTCGCTCATCGGACCCTCCCGCGCGTCTCCGCTCACTATAGCAGAACTGCCTGTCGTGCGTTGTCGCCGTGTCCGCGATTTTTATTTGTTCGGGATCCTCGCGGCGGAAATCGTTGACGTCCAACCATGTTAAGTGTAGTTTATCTTGCTAGTTCAACTCGGTTAACTGATGGCTTATCCGAAAGACAACCAACCCGCTTCCGCGTACTCGCCCGCTCAACCCACCACCGAACCCGCCGTCATTTCATCCGGCGCTCGCGAACTCGTCGGTCTGCTCACGCACGAAGATCGCGATCGCGCCCGTGACCGGTGGCGCGTCGCGCGCGCGCGTTGGAAAGGACACGGCTGGAAATCATTTGGCGGACTGCGTCTGCTGTGGTTGCTGATCGGTCCAGGCGTACTGGTCTTTCTCGGCGAAAATGACGCCCCGAGCATGCTTTCGTATTCCGGTGACGGTGCGCGTTTCGGCATAGGCTTTTTCATCCCTTTCGTCATTCTCACATTCGCCATCGGTCTGGTCGTTCAGGAAATGACGGTGCGCTTAGGAGCCGTCACGCATCGCGGCCACGCGGAGCTTATCTTTGACCGCTTCGGAAAATTCTGGGGCTTTTTCTCGATGGGCGACCTCGTGCTCGGAAATTTTCTCACGCTCGTGACGGAATTCATCGGTGTCCGCGCGGGACTGGGTTTTTTTGGCATTCGTCCGTCCGTCGCTGTCGGCGCTGCGCTTATTTTGGTCCTAGGTGCGATCACCACGGGCCGTTATTGGACCTGGGAGCGCATCACCCTCGGTCTCGCCATTTTCAACGGACTGTTCATTCCCGCCGCGCTCCTCGCTCATCCCGCCTGGTCGCAGGTTGGCCACGCGTTGCTCACGTGGACGCCGCTGCCCGGCGGCGACAAAAACGAAATTCTGTTGCTGATACTTGCGACTCTTGGCGCCACGGTCACGCCCTGGATGATTTTCTTCCAGCAGAGCGCCGTCGTCGACAAGGGCATGCAGCCGCGTGACATTTCAGCAGGACGGCTGGACACGATTCTGGGGGCGTCGCTCGCGGCGACATTCGCGATCGCAGCGATTCTCGCCACCGCGCCGCTGTTTCAACACGGAATCAGCGCCGCTGATTTTCAGAGCGCACAATTCGCGCAGGCGATCGAGCCCTGGATCGGGCACGTGGGCGCGTCTCTTTTTGCGCTGGGCATATTTGAAGCGGGTATCGTCGCGGCGATCGCCATTTCCACTTCTTCCGCGTACGCCTTCGGCGAAGTCCTGGGCACAGCGCACAGCTTGAACCGTCCGCTTCGCGAGGCATGGCCCTTCTATGTTTTCCTGTTGGGCTCGGCGTGCGCCGCCGCGGCCCTCGTCTTGATTCCGCACGCGCCGCTCGAATTCATTATTTTGACGGTCAACGTGATCGCGGTCCTTGCCATGCCTCCGGCGCTGGCGTTTTTGCTTTTGCTTGTGAATGATCGCGACTTGATGGGCGACCATGCCAACGGTTTTTGGGGAAATTTCGCGGGCGTCACAGTCACCATTCTATTGGTTTGCGCCGGCCTCGGCTTCGGGCTGTTCACGGTTTTTCCGAAACTGCTGGGCGGCTGAGAATTCGGCGTGAGATTTGCAGATTTCTTAAGCGAGGTTCAAATTGAAATTTGACGACACAAAGCGCAAGAACGAAGCAGAAATCGAGTCCGCGGCGGCGAGCAACGAACAGCCGAACCTGCAAGATCCCAATGTTGTTCTGTCGCTCCTGGAAGCCGACCAGGTGGTCGCGACAAAAACGCGCACGCGATTCGGCAAGCGCAATCTTTCCGCCGGCACGCGAGTGTTATTGTGGGGCTTGCGCATCTATGTGTTCGCGATGCTCGTCATCGTTCTGATTTCGGTCATTCGCGCTGTTTACCCGGGCCATTAGGCACAATGCTTTCCCGCATGCGCCGCCGTTGCTCCAGAATGATTTCGAAATGTAAATCCATTGTCGGAGAGCCGATGGTTCCTGCGCTTCGAAGAGCCGCACAAACGCGATTGTTGGTGGCCGCGTTTTTTGCCGCCGCCATGGCCTGTTTCGGTTGCGGAGGATGGAATGTGCCGCCCGGAGCGAAGCAACTGAAGAACCCGATTCCTGCAAATTCCGCGACGCTCGCTGCCGCCCGCCTTCTCTATCGAAATAACTGTGCGAAATGCCACGGCCTCGACGGCGATGGAAAAAAGCCGCCAGATTCGATGTACTCCTACAGCACGAAACCCACGAATTTCACCGATGCGAAACTTATGGACGCAATGAGCGACGGCGAAATCTTCTGGAAGATAACCAACGGCAGAAAGCCCATGCCCAGCTTTAAAAATCGATTGAGCGACGAACAGCGCTGGCAGCTCGTCAATCTTCTGCGAACTTTCGCGCATCCCGCGAGTACACCTGCCGGGAATCCTTCGCAGCCGGCTCGCTAAATTCTCGCTTCCGCCAACTGTCACCGCGGAACAGCGTGCTGGAAAGCTACTTCAAATTTTCCAGCGCCTGCGCCACTTCTTTTATTTCCGGAACCTGTAAAATTTCGTAGTTTTTGAACCACACCAGCTTTCCATTGCGATCCACAATCGCGATGGCGCGTCCCGTGATTCCCTTGTCGGGCAAATATACGCCGAACTTCTCAGCGACAGCTCCGCGCGGATGAAAATCGGCGAGCAGCGGATAAGAAATACCCATTTTCTGCGCCCACGCTTTGTGGGACCACGCGCTGTCGACGGAAAGACCCAGCACTTGCGCATCGAGTTTCTCGAAATTCTTCATGTCGTTCACGAAGCAAATGTGCTCGTTCGTGCACACGGGACTCCAGTCCAGCGGATAGAAAACAATCACCACGTTCTTCTTCCCCTTGAAGTCGCTGAGCTTCACATCCTTCTGGTCCTGATCCTTCAGCGTGAAGTCCGGCGCAGTATTTCCCACCGCAATCGGCATGTTTCCTCCTCGAATGTTTTTTGTTCCTGATGATGGCGGCGAGAGACGCAACGTCCCTAAGCCGCGAAATTATTTTTGCGCTACGGCGACATGCTGCAGGCGCTGGCCGAGTTTTTCCTGCTCCTGCTGGAGTTCCCCCGGCAGGCGTTTACCGAACTTCTCGAAGAATTTCGCAATCGCGTCATGCTCGTCGGCCCAAACGCTCGTGTCGACGTGCAGCAATTTCTCCATCGTCTCCGGCGAGATATTCAATCCATCCAGAGTGAGCGAGCCGGGCGCGGGTACGTAACCAATCGGCGTTTCCGTGGCCTTCGCGCGGCCCTCGATGCGCTCCAGCATCCACTTCAGCACGCGGACATTTTCGCCGTAGCCGGGCCACAAAAACTTTCCGTCCTCGCCTTTGCGGAACCAATTCACGTGGAAAATCTTCGGCGGATGCGCGACGCGCTTGCCCATATCGAGCCAGTGCCGGAAATAATCGGCCATGTTGTATCCGCAGAAGGGAAGCATGGCCATGGGATCGCGGCGCGTGACGCCGACGGCTCCCGTCGCCGCCGCGGTGGTTTCCGACGCCATGCTTGCGCCCACAAAAACGCCGTGCTGCCAATCGCGCGCCTCAAATACGAGCGGGGCCACTTTGGCGCGGCGACCCCCAAAAATAATTGCGGAAATTGGCAGGCCTTCGGGGTCTTCAAAATGTTTCGAGATCGAAGGAGTCTGCTTCGCGGGAACCGTGTAGCGCGAATTGGGGTGCGCGGCTGCTCCCTTGCTCGGCGTCCACCTCTCGCCTTTCCAATCGGTCAAGCCGGATGGAGGCGCCGCCTCGATTCCTTCCCACCACGGCTCGCCTTCCGGAGTCATTGCGACGTTGGTGAAAATGGTATCGTGGTGCACGGCTGTCATCACGTTTGGATTCGTTCTCTCATTGGTTCCCGGTGCGACGCCGAAAAATCCATTCTCGGGATTGATGGCGCGCAGCATCCCGTCTTTGCCGATGTGCATCCAGGCAATGTCGTCGCCAATGGTCCAAACGCGATAACCCTGATTTTCGAGCGCCGAGACCATCATGGCCAGATTGGTTTTTCCGCAGGCGCTGGGAAAGGCCGCGCACATGTACGTCACTTTGCCGGAGGGATCTTCGAGGCCCAGAATCAGCGTGTGCTCGGCCATCCAACCCTGTTCGCGCGCCATCCAGCTGGCAATGCGCAGTGCGAAGCATTTCTTGCCAAGCAGCGCGTTTCCGCCATAGCCCGAGCCTACGCTCCAAATCAGTTTTTCTTCCGGGAAGTGCAGCACGAGGCGATGTTGCGGATCCATGTCGCCCAGGGAATGGAGTCCTGGGACGAAATCCGAAGAGTTGCCGAGGCGGTCGAGCGCTTCCGTGCCCATGCGCGACATGATGCGCATGCTCGCGGCGACGTACGGGCTGTCGGTGATCTCGATGCCCACTTTGCTGTAGGGCGATGTCGCGGGACCGAGAATGTAAGGCACCACATACATTGTGCGGTCCTTCATCGCGCCGCGGAAGAACGGTTCGGCCTTCTGTTTCGCTTCGTCCGGAGCCATCCAGTTGTTTGTGGGGCCGGCGTCGGATTTTTCGCGCGTGCAAATGAAGGTGACGCCTTCGGTGCGGGCCACATCGTTCGGATTGCTGCGGTGGAGGTAACAATTCGGATACGTTTTCGGGTTCAGCTGGATGAAAGAACCCTCTCGCAGCATTCCTGCGACGATGTGCTCGTATTCGCGCTGCGATCCATCACACCACACAATATTTTTTGGTTTCGTGAGGCGAGAAACCTCCTCAACCCAATTTTCCAACGGAGTGGCCACAGGCTCTCCTATTCTTGGTTGGCGCGCGGGATGTTCACCAGCAGTCTGGCCGGGCCCTTGCGCGTCGCGTCTGCTCATTTATAAATGCAAACAATGCGATACAAAACAAAAGTTTATGCCGCCAAAGCACGAAATGCAACAAAGTGAAGCGTGGCGGATGCGCGATAGGGTTAACAAGAATGGAGTCTAAGCGGGGTGCTATACTTCGGCGATGTACGCGCGAAAGCTGCGAGTCGAGATTATAATCAATGGCGAACGCAGAGCCTGCCCGCTTGAGTGGCTCGACGCTTTTTGCATGCGAAATTTCACCGGTTCGGGCGAATTCGACGATACGCTGCCAATCGCAGAAGGCGAGATCGAAGCCAGCCTGCGCGTTGATCCCGCTCGCTTTGCGTATGCATTTGAGGAATGGCTAACAAAGCGGGGCAAAGGGAATGGCCAGCCAGTTCTTGTTGAGATTCAATTGGAACCGTTGGAACCGTCGCGTTCTTGACTTCGCGGAGGGGGCGTGATAAAGCACTGTCGACGAAGCGCGATCCCTATTACGTCTCCGACGGTGGAAGCGCGATGAAAAGGAGCAAACGATGGCTGAGAAAGACCCAAGCGTGATCAAGCAAGAGTCGTCCCAGACGCTAACGGACGAGCAAATCGTCACCGAACGGAAAATGCCGCGCAGGTCGTTTTTGGCCGGAGCAGGCGCCCTGCTGGTCGGCGCTGCCGCTCTCGCGTCGAGTGTGCGAGCCCTCGCGCAGCAAGGAACCGATCCCGACAAGAAGAAGGCCTCCGATCCGGATTCGAAGGCTAAGAAGAAGGGATCTGATCCCGACAAGAAGAAGGCTTCGGATCCGGATTCGAAGGCTAGGAAGAAGGGATCTGATCCCGACAAGAAGGACAAGAAAAAGGGATCTGATCCGGACAAGAAGGACAAGAAAAAGGGATCTGATCCGGACCACGCTAGGCTTTAGCCCCGGCGAAAAATTGCAACGGTAAGTCCAGAATCGTGGCGCGGGGAGACGCGCCTGTTGCGGGGTTAAATGTCTTCTCCGAGGGCCGGTTTTAGCTCGCAAGCTAGCGAGGAACGCGTGTTTTCCCCCGAAACGAGTCCCTCGATCGACTGGCTGATCAACCCAGTCAGCAAGGAAGCTTTCTTCGAAAGTTACTGGGAGAAACAGACACTCGTCGTCAAGCGCAACCAGCCAAATTATTTTACTTCGCTGCTTTCCCTCGATGAAGTAGACCGCGTTCTCACCACACTTGACCGCCGCTATCCCGACATCACGCTGAAGAATGCCAGTCGGGAAATCAAGTCTGACGATTACACGGTCGACGATGAGACCCTCGACGTCGCCAAGGTCTATCAGCTTTTCGGTGAAGGCTCGACGATAACTTTGGCTTTCCTCGATACCGTCGTGCCCTCGCTGACCTCTTTCTGCCGCGCGCTCGAAGCCGAATTCAGCTTCCCGTTCCAGACGAATATTTACATGACTCCGCCCGGGGCTCAGGGTGCGAAACCGCATTATGATACGCACGACGTATTTGTGCTGCAGGTGGCGGGCTCGAAAAAATGGAATATTTACGGAACGCCCGTCGAGCTGCCGTTGCCGGCGCAGGATTTTGACTCGGCAATCCACGAGCAGGGCGCGAGCATTCTTGAATTTCAACTCGATGCTGGCGACGTTGCTTATATTCCTCGGGGCATCGTTCACGATGCGCGTTCGACAGACGTGGTTTCGCTGCATATAACCGCGGGGATTCTAAGGTACACGTGGACGGATCTGCTGCTGGAATTCGTGGCGGGGGCTGCTCTGAGCGATCCAGCGTTTCGCAAGGCGCTTCCTCCCGGCTTTGCGCGGCCCGGCTTCGATCGTGCGCAAGCGCGAGAAACGTTGCGAGGCCTGTTGCAGAAAATTTCCGCTAGGCCAGACTTTGATGCAGCGCTCGACGCCGGCCTTGAATACTTCGTGGATCGATTGATGTCTGTGTCTCCACCGGTGCTGCGAGGACAAATGATGCAGCTTGCCGCGTTGGACGGGCTGACGGTTGACAGTGTGGTGGGTGCGCGGCCCGGCACGATCACTTGCTTGCAAAGGAACGGAGAGTCCGCGATTGTAGAATGCTACGGTCGCAGAATTGTCTTTCCGTCTCACGCGCACGACGTGGTTCAGTTTGCGCTGAACCACGCCAAGTTTACCCCGCGCGATCTTCCCGGCGATTTGGACGAAGTGGGCAAGCTCGCGGTGGTGCGGCGGCTGATTCGCGAAGGCCTGGTCGCCAACCTCTCAATTTAGCCTCGGGCTGCGGCATCGTTCTCCGCAGAAAGTCGCGAAAACGTTATGTGTCAGGGAGAAAGTTGCGATTTTCCGTCGGGATGGAGTACTCGTTCGCGTGGCACGAGAAGCGGTCGCGTGAGTGCGGCCTTGATTTCCGGCAAAGCGATTCGCGCGGCGGCTACGCCGGCGGCGATCAGCTCGGGAGTTTTCTGGAAGTCGTCCCAGTGGATGTCTTTTACTTCGGGTCGCAGGATAATGTCCGCGTACCGCAGCCAGCGCTGCGGCGTCTGGTCCTGAATGATCGAAAACGAGCGGCCAATCACTTCAATTGTGTTCTTCGGCTTTTGGTCCGGCTGGCCGGGATCAAGATGAACAGCGATCACCACGTCGGCGCCCATGTGCCGCAGCGCTTCGGTGGGAACCGCTTCGGTTAAAAAGCCGTCGACGAGCACCTGCCCTTCATATTCGACCGGCAGAAAAAGTCCCGGAAACGCGCACGAAGCGCGCAGTGGCCGCGCCAGTTCGCCGCTGGTGAAATATACGGTATGCCCGCTTAGCAGGTCCGTCGCAACAATGGCCAGCGGAATTTTCAAATCCTCGAACTTTCTGGCGCTTGTCAAGCGATGCAAATACATCTCCAACCGCTCATTTGTCGCCATGCCCATTCTCGAAATGGTCCACCGTCCGAAATCCCGAAAATGAGTTAGCATGCCCTGGCGCTCGAGGTCGTCAAGCGTGCAACCGGCAGAGTAGGCCGAGCCAACTAGCGCTCCGACGCTTGTGCCGGCGAGCAAATCCACGGGAATATGATTTTCTTCGAGGACGCGCAGCACGCCGATATGCGCAATTCCGCGCGCGAATCCGCCGCCCAATGCCAGGCCAATGCGCGGGCGGTCAAGCGGCAAATTGTAGGCGAACGACCGCAGCCCTTTTACTGCCGTCCCAAGCCAGCGAAACACGTTGCCCATCGTTCTCCCGGTGCCAAGAACCTCTGTCCCTGTGAATATGACTATTGTAGCCTGTCCGAGGACACAGGGGTTTTTAGGTTGACCCACCCTGTAGCAGTTCTGTAACCTCCCGATTGCTGCCGGCCCAGCAATTGCTGACGCCGATGTGTCATCGGGAAAAACACCGGGAAAAACAATGACGATTCGCATCGAAAAAGCCGCCGTTCTGGGCGCTGGAACGATGGGCGCGCGCATCGCCGCGCATTTCGCCAACGCTGGACTGCCCTGCTATCTGCTCGATATCGTCCCGCGCGAATTGAATGCTGAGGAAACGCGCAAAGGCCTGACGCTCGAATCGCCGGCCGTGCGGAATCGCTTCGCGCTGGCGGGCATAGAGGCCGCAAAAAAATCCCGTCCCGCCGCGTTTTTCGTTTCTGACTTTGCCCGCCTGATCACGCCGGGAAACTTCGAGGACAATCTTGCATGGTGCGCCCAAGCGGACTGGATCATCGAAGCTGTCACCGAAGACCTCGCGATCAAGCGCGGCTTGCTCGCGCGCGTCGAGCAGCATCGCCGCCCCGGCACCATTGTCAGCTCGAATACTTCCGGGCTGCCGATTCATCTGGTTGCCGAAGGCCGCTCCGACGATTTTCAAGCGCACTGGGCGGGCACGCATTTTTTCAATCCGCCTCGCTATATGAAGCTGGTTGAGTTGATCGCCGGGCCAAAAACGAAGCCCGAAGTTCTGGCCGCTCTCGACGAATTTTGCGACCTTCGCCTCGGCAAAGGCGTGGTGGTCGCGAAAGACACGCCGAATTTCATCGCCAATCGCATTGGCACATTTTCCATGCTCAACGCGCTGCGTCTGATGGGCGAGCTCGGCATGACCGTGGAGGAAGTGGACGCCTGCACAGGCCCCGCGATTGGCCAGCCGAAGTCCGCCACGTTTCGCACCGCCGATCTCGTCGGTCTCGATGTGCTGGCCCATGTGGTGCGCAATATTTACGACAGCGTGCCGAATGATGAGTCGCGCGAAATTTATAAATTACCTCCGCTGATAGAAGACATGATGAAGCGCGGCTGGCTCGGCGAAAAAACGGGCGGCGGTTTTTACAAACGCGTCAAGAAAGGTGGCGAAAGCGAAATCCTCACGCTCGATACGAAAACAATGGAGTATCGCCCGCGCCAGAAGGCAAAATTCGCCTCCATCGAAGCAGGGAAGATGATTGACGACACGCGTGAGCGGCTGCGCTCGTTCGTCGGTCCGATTCTCGAAGGCAAAGTCGTCGACAAAGCGGCGCGTTTCATCTGGGGCGCTCTTTCGCAGACGTGCCTGTACGCCGCGCGGCGCGTGCCGGAAATCGCCGACCGCATTGTGGAAGTGGACCGTGCGATGCGCTGGGGATTCAATTGGGAGCTGGGGCCGTTCGAAATTTGGGACACCATTGGCGTCGAACCGATGGCACAGAGGCTCAAGTTGCTCGGTGAGCCAATACCGCCGAGCGTCACTTCACTCTTGGCATCTGGCAAAAAAACATTCTACGAATCGGCAGGCGGCCACACCAGCTACTTCGATCTGGCGACGGCGGAGTACAAGCCCCTCGAGGAACCGCTCGGAATCATTATTCTGAAATCGCTGCGTGAGCAATCGAAAGTCGTCGAGGGCAATTCCGGCGCAAGTCTGATCGACTTGGGCGACGGCGTGGTGTGCTGCGAATTCCACGCGAAAATGAACTCCATCGGCGGAGACATTGTCACCATGCTGCATGCGGGCTTGAAGCGCCTGCACACCGATTTCGACGCCATGGTAATCGCCAATCAGGCCGTGAATTTTTCCGTGGGCGCGAACCTGATGTTGCTGCTCGTCAGCGCGCAGGAAGAGGAATGGGACGACATTCACATGGCCGTCCGGCAATTTCAAAACGTCAACATGGCGATTAAGTACGCGCCGCGTCCCGTGGTCGCCGCGCCGCAGGGAATGACGCTCGGCGGCGGATGCGAAATCAGCCTGCATGCCGCGCGTATTCACGCCAATTCCGAACTTTATATGGGACTCGTCGAGACTGGCGTGGGCTTGATTCCCGGCGGCGGCGGCACGAAAGAAATGCTGATTCGCGCCAACGAGCACGCGACGGGCGGCGAAGACCTTGATTTATTCCACGCGCTCAAGCCTGTCTTCGAAAATATCGCCATGGCCAAAGTGGGAACCAGCGCCGAAGAATGCCGCGCGCTTGGTTACCTGCGGCCGTCGGATTTGGTGGCGATGAATCGCGATCGCCTGGTCGCCGACGCAAAAGAGACCGCGCTCGCCATGGTGCGCGCCGGCTATCATCGGCCCGCGCCCGCGCAGATTCGCGTTCTTGGCGAGGAATTCATCGCCGCCGCGAAGCTCGCCATTCACCAGATGCTGCGCGGGGAATACATCTCCGAATACGACGCCCTCGTCGCGCGCAAACTCGCCAACATCCTCGGCGGCGGCGCGCTCTCCGCGCCGCAGCTCGTCTCCGAGCAGTACGTCCTCGACCTCGAACGCGAAGCCTTCGTCTCCCTCTGCGCCCAGCGCAACACGCAGGCTCGCATCGCCCACACGTTAAAAACCGGCAAACCCCTCAGAAACTAAAGCACGAATTTTGTGCGTTTCCCTATAGCATAGCAATAATCGTGTGGGAGTCATAAGAGGCCTCTCAAGTGGAGAACGTTCTGCCGCGGGCCCATGGGCGCTCCGCTTCCCTCTCGCTCGGCATGGGCGTTCCGTCTTTTTTGTAGCTAATCTCTTCTTCTGGCTCTGTTTTTTCGGCGCTGCCTTGGGCCTTCAGCGGTACGACAACGCATTCTCAGGTGAATTCGGCAGTTATCCGGATGAGGCGGCCCCTTATGTGACCGGACTGATGTTTCACGATTATTTCTCGCGCTGTATTTCTTCTCTCCTGTTCAGTTCGCCGAGAATTTCTACCTGCACTACCCGAAAGTCGGCATCGGTCACTGGCCTCCCTTTTTTTACTACTTCAAGGCGTCTGGACGCTGATCTTATCGACTTTGCGGGCCTCCGTGATGTTCCTCATGGCCGCACTGTTTGCGTTTGTCCTGTACCTCATGCTTAAGGAAAAATTTGGGGGTGCCGCATCTTTTGCGGCCGGCATCGTTTTGCTTACCTCGCCCGCAGTTCAGGCGCAATCGGCAATGGTGATGGCGGATATCCCGGTGGCGCTGTTCAGTCTGCTCGCGGCAATGAGCTTCGGCCGATTTCTTGACACGGAATGTTCTCTCGACGTTGTCGGCTTCGGAGAGTGTTCTCTGCCATCGCCATATGACGGCGCACTTCGCTATCTCCCTCGCCTTCGCAACGGGGCGGCGACGGAGTCCGTGCTCCGCCTAGCAGTTCTTCCCACCGCTCTCCCGGGACGTTTCCACACCAAAATCAGCCAATATATGGTTTTTTCAATTGGTAATTGCATCCACAGTCCCGCAAACGCAACTGACTCAGAACGCGCCACTTACATTTTCTTGATCGGCAATGAGTTTCGCTTTTGCGCAGTCCAGTTTTTTTCGCCCCTCCCGATTTCCATATCCTGGTCGCGCCTTGCAAAAGATCTCAAAGCGTCCCCCCACAGTTGCTTTTTTTCGTCCCGTGGCGTCCAATAACAGGAACAAGCGCAGCAAATTCTCGCGCGATTGCTTTCGAGGTGCAGCATGAGGGAAGCCGTAATTGTGAGCTCAGTGCGAACGGCCGTCGGTAAAGCATTCAAGGGAACGTTGCGCGCCGCGCGTCCGGATGATTTGGCGGCCACCGTGATGCGCGAAGCCATCGCGCGCGTGCCGAGCCTCGATCCGAAGGAAATCGAAGACGTGATTTTGGGTTGCGCGATGCCGGAAGCGGAACAGGGAATGAATGTGGCGCGCATCGCTTCGATTCGCGCCGGCTTGCCCATTGAAATATCCGCGATGACCATCAATCGGTTCTGCTCCTCGGGATTGCAATCCATTGCCATCGCCGCGCAGCGCATCATGGCCGGACAGGGCGAAGTGATTCTCGCGGGCGGCGTCGAATCCATGAGCCTGATTCCCATGGGCGGAAATAAAATTTCTCCGAATCCGTGGCTGATGGACCATTATCCCGACACTTACTTGGGCATGGGATTGACGGCGGAAAATCTCGCGAAGAAATATGGCATCACGCGCGAACAGGCCGACGAATTTTCTTTTCAGAGTCATCAGAAAGCGCTTGCCGCAATCGCCGGGGGAAAATTCAAGCACGAAGTAGTGCCCGTCGAAGTAGATTTCACGGCGCTCGATAGCTCGAATGGCGGCCGGCCGAAAACGTCGAAGATCATGTTTGACACGGACGAAGGTCCACGCGCCGATACTTCGCTCGAAGCGCTCGCGAAGCTGAAGCCCGCATTCCACGCGAAGGGCACAGTCACCGCGGGAAACAGTTCGCAGATGAGCGACGGAGCAGCAGCGGCGGTGGTGATGTCCGCCGAGCGCGCGCGCTTGCTCGGCGCGAAACCCCTTGCGCGATTCGTTTCGTTTGCGACGGCAGGCTGTCCGCCGGAAGAAATGGGCGTCGGTCCCGTGTTTGCAATTCCAAAGGCGCTAAAACTCGCGGGCCTGACTCTCGATCAGATCGACGTGATCGAATTGAATGAAGCATTCGCCGCGCAGGCTCTCACGGTCATCAAGCTTGCGAAACTAGATTCCGCGCGCGTGAACGTAAATGGCGGCGCCGTGGCCCTCGGGCATCCGCTGGGATGCACGGGCGCAAAATTAACCGCGACGATTCTCAATGAACTCGCGCGGCGCGGCGATCGCAACGGGCGTTACGGCTTGGTGACGATGTGCGTCGGTGGCGGCATGGGCGCGGCGGGAATTTTCGAGCGCGCCGCCTGATCTCGCCGATTTTTTCGTGATTTTCGCACCTCAAAATATTCAGGCGTTTACCCGCGGCACGGAATCCCGCTAAGATAGCCGAGCCATGGGTCACACGCTTTCGATTCGGCCATAAATTCAGCTTCACAGGAAAAAATGCCGGCAACAGCTACTTGGTATTTTGCGTACGCCAGCAACATGAACTCCGCGCAGATGCGCACGCGCGCCGAAATTCTCGAAGAGCATCGCGGAACGCTCGAGAATTACGAGCTTGTATTCAACCGCAAAGCGCGCGGCGGCGTGGCCACGGCGAATATTCGTCAAGCGCCTGGAAAAGTTGTTGAAGGCGTGCTCTACCGCATTCCGGAGAGCGCGTTCCGCAATTTGGACCGTTACGAAGGCGCGCCGCAACAATACCGGCGCATCGAGGTGACGGTGACCTACGGCGAAGGAAAGAAGGCCGCCGCGCAAGTTTACATCGCGACAAAGGTCGATAAGGGGCTTCGCCCGGCGCCGCATTATTTGCAAACAATTTTGGACGGCGCTGCGGAGCATAAGTTTCCCGCGGAATACGTGGAGAAAATCAAAGAGGCAGCGCAAGGCGGATAAGAATTTTTGGTTGCGCCGTCGCGAACGGCGGCGATGTTTTTCGTGTAGCGAGGAGGGCATATGGCCACGACGACAGTCACGCAGAATTTGATGCGCGGCGGTGGATTCTTGATTTCCGCGTGCCGGCCGGAAGACGTGTTCACTCCGGCGGATTTGACGGGCGACCAGCGGCTGATCGGCCAGACAGCGGAGGAATTTGTCGCGAAGGAAGTGTTGCCGCTCACTGCCGAGCTCGAACAGCATAAAGAAGGCTTGATGCCGCAACTGCTGAAAAAGGCGGGCGAACTGGGCCTGCTCGCGGGTGGCATTCCGGAAGAATATGGCGGTGCGGGACTCGACAAAGTTTCCTCGACAGTCCTTTCGGAAAAACTCGCGGCGTACGCTTCGTTCGCCGTGACGCATGGTGCACACGCGGGAATCGGCACGGTGCCCATTGTTTATTTCGGCACGGAAGAGCAGAAGAAAAAATATCTGCCGCGGATTGCGACGGGCGAAATCATTTCGTGCTACTGCTTGTCTGAGCCGCAGGCGGGCTCCGACGCGCTGGCTGCACGCACTCGCGCCGTGCTCTCGCCTGACGGAAAGAATTGGATCCTGAACGGGCAAAAAATGTGGATCACGAACGGCGGATTCGCGGACGTGTTCGTGGTGTTCGCAAAAGTGGATGGCGAGAAATTTTCCTGTTTTCTGGTGGAGCGCGGCGCGCCGGGATTTTCCGCAGGCGCGGAAGAAAAAAAGATGGGCATCAAGGGGAGCTCGACGACAGCGCTCTTTTTCGAGAATACGCCGGTGCCGAAAGAAAACCTGCTGCATGAAATCGGCCGCGGGCACATTGTCGCGTTCAACACGCTGAACGTCGGACGCTTCAGCCTGGGCGCGTATTGTTTGGGCGGCGCGAAAAAAGTGTTGGAGGCGGCGTCGAAGTATTCGAAGGAACGCACGGCGTTCGGCAAGCAGCTTGCGAAATTCGGGCTGATTGACACAAAGCTGGCGGAGATGGCGATTCGAATTTACGCCGTCGAGTCGATGATTTACCGCTCGGCCGGGCAGATTGACTTCGCTATGGCGAATCTGCCCGAAGGAATGACAAAAACCGAGCAGGCCATGAAGATGCTCGAGGAATATGCGATTGAAAGTTCCATCAGCAAAATATATGGCAGCGAAGTGGTTGATTATTGCGTTGATGAAGCGGTGCAGATTTTCGGCGGCTACGGATATCACGAGGATTATCCCGTGGCGCGCGCGTATCGCGACAGCCGCATCAACCGCATTTTCGAAGGCACGAACGAGATCAACCGCATGCTCATCATTCAAATGCTGATGAAGCGCGCGATGTCAGGCGGGCTGCCGTTGATTCCTGCGGCGATGAAATTGGCGGATGAAGTTCTCGCGGGGCCCTCGATGGAAGAAGGTCCGACAGGGCCGTTGGCGCAAGAAGAACGGCTCGTGGCGAACGGGAAGAAGATTTTTCTGTTGGCAGCGGGCGCGGCGGTGCAGAAATTCCGCGAGCAGCTTGCCGAGCAGCAGGAGATTGTTGCGTCGCTCGCCAACGTGGTGATGGAAATTTACGCGATGGAGTCATGCCTGAGGCGCGCGCAAAAAGCGGCCAGCGGGAAGGCAGGCGAGATAGCGTCCATCATGGCCGATGCAGCACGCGCGTTCATTGCCGACGCCGCCGACCGCATCGAGCGCGAGGCGCGAACGGCGCTGGCTGCGACCGTCGAGGGCGACAATCTGCGCATGCAGATCGCCGTGCTGCGGCGGTTCGCCAAGCGCGACGCCGTGGATACGATTGCGCTGCGCCGCCGCGTCGCTGCGGCGGTGTTGGTTGGCGATCGGTATCCGTTCGAGGGCCGTTGAAAAAAGCGGCCACGCGGAAACGACCGGGCACTGTTGCGGGAAAGAGGCGCGAGCCTATTCGTTCCGACGCGCGGTCGCGAACCGGTGATTCGGTTGCTTGGATCCGCACGCTTGCTGCGCCGTATTTGAAGGGCTACAAGCCCGTGGCCGCGAAGGGCGGAAGTTTGCAAGGGTATTGGTTCGTCGCGTCGGCCAAAGCGCGGGCCCGAAAGGGAAGCACGCATGCGGGAAAACCTCCGGCCAGCGGACAATCGGCCGGGTTCTTCGTCGGCTATCTGACGGGGAGTGCCGGTTATTCGTTTTTCTCGCCTGAGCCCCCTGAATGCCTGATTTTCGCGTGGGTCAGTCCGGCGGGCGGTTCGCTTCACCGGAGGCTTGTTGCCGAGTCCGGCAGTTTGGTTCGCAAAACCTTCGAATACATTCGCTGGTTGACGCATCGCCCGCCGAGGTTCGTCTTTCACGAGAAGGAGCTTCCGGCGATGGCGCGTCATGGGTCGATGCGAGTCTGGCCTGCGGAAAAACACCAGCATTTGTCACAGAACTTTTTCATTGAAACGCTGGCATGGCTGGTCCGCAGCGGCTTGGTGCGCAAGCTCAAAGAAGAGGCTAACTGAGCGGCACAGCTGCAAGTCCCCGTAGCAACGAATCAGGAGTGGATACACTACTTCGATGGGGAAGAGGATATGGGGCGTAGAGAATAGAGAACGCAGTTGATGTCTGCTTGCGAAAGCCTGCTGTTTGCCTGTGGCTCGGTGCCCATAGAAAGGTCGATCTCGCGGTCTTGTTCGTCGAAGGCGTAAATAGTGACGGGGTTATTCCGGGCGGGACTGCCTTCCTGGAAACCGCGAAGCCATTTGGTCTGAAAAGAGTACAAGCCACCCTTTGCCGCCGCTGTCCATACTCCCTTGAGTGTCAGGAGAGTGGAATTGGCTGCCATTTGCCGCGGGGATGAAAGCAGACGCAAGTCTCGGGGTGTTAAATACAAGATCTTGGAACGGAGCGCGTAGTTTGAGCTTGTGGGCTGATCACCGAAGACGTCCTTTATGTCGGTTCCGCGCTTCCTAGCCTGTAGTTTCATTGCTTTCAACTCATCAGTACCTTTCGAAATAGAAATGAAATCTCCGCTTGAGAAATTCAGTACCGCGATCGACTCGCCTTTGCTTTCTTTCTTCACCTCAGTCCACGGCGACTCGAATTCATAGCCCAAGGAGGAGAATTGTTGCCCAGCGGATCGCTCAATCGAAAGGTCCGTCAGCGGTGTGGGCACAACCCACAATCCAGGCTCGTTTCGAATCTCCCACTTCGTATAAGCAAGGAGGGCGATTGCGGGGCCATCGATGACGATGAAAATACAAAGCAAAATGCCAATGATTGCGCTGAACACTCGGACGGGTCTGATGCTCATTAATCGAGAGACGCTCGGGTGTCGATGGGCCCTCGGAATGGCGAGCATGTCAGATTGTACACTTCTTTTCAGCTAACTCGCCTGGGAGGTAGTGTCTCAGTTTCATTTAATGAGGTCATAGGTGCTGATTTCGCCCGTGACCCAATGCCACCAGCTCATCCAGAACCGGCGGATTGTGTTGCGGCCCTCTTTGGTAAAGGCGATAATGTTGACTAGTCCGGCCAAAATATAACCAAATATGAGCAGGGCAGCCACTGGCAGGAAAACGACAAAGCGGACTGCGACCCAAAATCGTTTCATTTCGTCAACTCGACGATTTCCTCTAGGCTCCAAACGTGATCGGCTAGACCAGCTTGCATGGCTGGTGTGACCCTCAGCGTTTTGTGAATCCTTCCAAAGTTATAGTACATGAAGTGAATTGCAACCATCGCGGCATGATTATCGATCTTTTTGCTGAACGCATTGGTTAGCCGCGTGAAACGGCGCATCTGCATACGCATCGTGAGGTTTTGGCGTTCGACAAAGCTGGTCGAAATATCTTTCGCCTTCGGATTGCCTGACATTGGAATTGTGCGGCAGCTTATGTAATCCGCAGGGCTGTAGCGAGCTTCGTCGCCACGATCAGAGCCGTAAACCTTGACTAACATCGCGTAGTCAATCTCAGAGCCGAATGCGCTCTCCACTGCATCGGCATAAACGCGATGCCCGTCCGTAGTTAGCTGGATGCGATGATTCAGCCGTGCAGCCAGATCGTGCATGAGGGCATAGGCCGTGGAAGCGCCGCGCGTGCCAACCTGCCAAGAGCAAATCAATTTCGTATCGGCGCAGAGTGCCGTCCACGTCCAAACATCACCATAGCCGAATTGCCCCTGTTTCTCAGCCGGAACGTTCTTTTGCTTCGCGTAGCAGAACGACCAGATTTCATCGCACTGGACGCGCTTGCAAGGTAGATTCACTAACTTTTCTTTCTGGAAGCTCTCGCATACCTCGCCAAGCTCGACCAGTAGCTTTGTTACCGTATTGATCGAAACGTCCGCTAGGCGGCTTGTAGCTCTAAGGCTATTGCCTTCAACGAGTAGACCCAAAATCGCAGCACGTTTGTCTATTGGTAGGCGGTTCATGGTGAACTGAGAGTAGCATTGGGAAACCTATTTGTCAAGCATATAAGTCAGTTTAACGACTATCGATAATTGTTCTTGACAACCTATTATCTGTAGCTTACACTGCATTACGGTGGACATCGTGCATGGACGTCGAATTTCGGGAAAAGTCATTGGCTCTGATAGAGACCGACCGTGCAGCAGAGGTCCGCTTACCTATTTCGGTTGTCAATTCACTGAGGCACAAATTGCACGTAATCAGGCAAGCGCCAGACGAAAGAACGCTGAGAAACTGGAAGAGTCTTCACTACGAAAAGATGGAGGGCGAAGAAAGGTCCATCCGAATCAACAAACAATACCGACTCATTTTCACGCTCGACACGGAATCCAAGCCGAACAAAATCACGATTCTAAGAGTCTGGAACCATGACTAGAGAGGGGGAAGCCATGGCAGCGAGCGCAAGTTGGATTATGCATCCTGGAACTTACATCAAGGAAGAAATGGAGGAGCGCGATTGGAGTCAGCGTGATCTGGCATTCATTTTGGGGTGCTCAGAGCAAGCAATTAATCCGATTCTCAATGGGAAGCGTGGAATCAGCCCAGAACTGGCGAAGGCTCTTGGTGATGCCTTTGATGTCCCTGCGGAGTTTTTCGCCAATCTTCAACAGGCTTACGATCTTGCCCAAGCTCGTAAACCTGATCCAAGCGTTGCAGCGCGTCGCACAATGCAATCCGCTTATCCTGTCCGCGAAATGATTAAACGCGGCTGGATAGAACAATCGGATACAGCAATGCTTGAGACGCAGCTAGTGCGCTTCTTTAAGGCGAACAGCCAAAATGAAATTCCCTATTTCCACCATGCCGCGAAAAAGAGCAGCTATGAGGAAAGAAACATACCTGCTATCCAGTTGGCTTGGCTTTTTCGCGTCCGACAAATCGCTGAATCTATAAGCGTTCCCAAGTATTCCGAGAAGGCGCTTCGACAGGCGGTCGAGAGCGATCTACCTCCCTTGATGACCGCACCTGACGAGGTGCGCCATGTTCCAGCAATCATGCTGGAATGTGGGATACGGTTTGTCGTAGTCGAAAAGCTGCCGAATGCAAAGATTGATGGCGTTTGCTTTTGGCTTGATGAATCTTCCCCGGTCATCGGAATGAGCACTCAGCAAGACCGAATCGACAATTTCTGGTTTGTGTTGAGGCACGAAATAGAACACGTCTTGCAACGGCACGGAATGGGAGTAGAAAAAGAAATTGTTGATATCGATTTGGATGCCGACACAACTTCATTTTCTGAGGAAGAACGGATCGCCAACCTGGCTGCTGCCGAGTTTTGCGCTCCAATAGAGCGGCTTAACAATTTCCTGCTGAGGAAAAAACCTTTCTACTACGAAAAAGATGTTATTGCCTTCGCAAGAATTATTGAAAGACATCCCGGTATTGTCGTGGGGCAAATTCACAAGCGTTTGAATCGATATGACTACCTGAGAAGGCATCTTGCGAAGATTCGCCAGTACTTGCTTCCGGGCTCGATTGCTGATGGATGGGGGCAAACAGTTCCAGTTTCGCTCTGATCATGGAGGTTAGCCGTGCCAAGAAAAAAAGAACAATTGCAAAACATTTGGCATAGATATGACTCAAGACAGGATCACAAGCCATCCAGCTTAAGGCAGGCCGTATCTTGGGCAGTCGAAGAAGGCCTGCTTGAGCTGCCGGAGCCCGATCCCTATGGTGATTTAGCGGAGGAGATGGGACAGGCAATTCGCGAAGAATACAAAACAGATGCGCAGGGGAGAAGATACCGCGTTAACCATGCTGTTCGCGCGACTAAGAGCGGAGTCCAGCTTACCATGTGGGGTGTCTTGGGTTTTGCCAAGCCCGAACACTTCGAGAAGGCTTTTGCGCAACGCCGTGAGTTGATTGTTGGCGAAACCTTCCAACTCAAAATAGACATAGATGTTTTCAACGATCTGAATGCTGGCAAACATCCCGCATTTCAACTCGTGCTTGATTATACGGACGACGTTGCAGAGCGTGAGGAACTAATGCTGCGCCACTATACTAGGCGGGTAGCCTAATCTTTCTTCTTCCAACGGGCACGGGCAGCTAGTTTTGCGATCTCGTGACGTTGATCCGGGGTAAGAGTCCTTGCCCGAGATTTTCCACCTGCTAAGCCGCCAGAACGCCCCTTGCGCTTGGCGTTCTTCTTGGACGCGCTTACAGTGTCCGTATCTTCTCCCGTCGCTATGTCTACAATCAGCTTGGCAAGTTGGTTTGGGTCACGCGGACGCTTCGCCATAAGCCAAGTATGCCACAATCCACAGGGGGTATTTCAGCGTCTCAGAATGAAACTGAGACACTACCGCCTGGGACGTACCTTTGGTCAAATGGTAAGTGCCCTAGCTGGAAGCCGAAAACCGAACCCCCGAAACTCTAAGCGGGGTGAGGCGAAACTCGCAAAATGGGTCACATTCTGGGAAATTGGCGCGTCAAATGCCGCATG
>DATLSS010000017.1:0-15728 GCA_035534035.1 Candidatus Acidiferrales bacterium
CAGATATCATAAGCACGGTGAAGCCCGCAACGAAATCTTCGACGAAGAAAGACTTTCCCGCCGTCAAAATCGTCGCTCAGAATCGCGCGGCCTCGTACAATTACGAACTCCTCGACAAATACGAAGCTGGCATGGTTTTGGTCGGCACGGAAGTCAAGACGCTGCGCGAAGGGAAGGGAAGCCTGCGCGACGCTTACGCGGAGGCCCGCGGCGGGGAACTGTGGCTGATGAATTGCCACATTCCCGAATATCAGCCCGGCGGGCCCTGGAATCACGGCCCTCTGCGGGCGCGCAAGCTGTTACTCAATCGCCGCGAAATCGACAAGTTGAGCATTCAAGTTCAGCAAAAAGGCCTTACTCTGATTCCGCTGAAAATTTACTTTCGCGATGGCATGGCAAAATGCGAGCTCGCCCTCGCGCGCGGAAAGAAAGATTGGGATCGCCGCGCGGCCGAACGCGAAAAAGAAGACAAACGCGAAGCGAAAGATGCGATGTACCGCTACAAGCACCACTAATTTACGAAACTGAAAGGGAAACATGGAAATTCAATCTGAGGCTCAGCCATTCTCATCCGTTGCGGTGGATGCGATCGTTGCTTATGTATTTGGTGACAAAGACGCGCGCTTCGAGGGAGCTGTCGCCGAACTCGACCGCGCGCTCGGCGGCAAGATCAAACCTCTCGCCGAGAGCGGGGAACTGACTGGAAAGGCACTGGAGATGATTTTGCTGCATTATCCCGCCGGACTCGCCGCCAAGCGCTTGCTTTTGGTTGGCGCGGGAAAGCCGGAGAAGTTCTCGCACGCTGAACTCCGCAAAATCGCGGGAGCTGCTCTCCGCTATCTGAAGGCTCGCGGCGTAAAAACTTTCGGATTTCTCCCAGCCGAGAAAGATCGCACGCCCGCCGCCGCGCAGGCAATTGCTGAAAGTCTGCTGCACGCAGACTACGAATCAGATAAATATCAAACGCAAAAGAAAAGCAATAAAGCCATCGACCGTGTTTCGCTTCTCGGCTTTCCGGCGGCGTCGCGCGCGGAAATCGAGGCGGCCATCGCACGCGCAACAGTCATCGGCGAATCGGAGAATTTCGCGCGCGACCTGATCAACGAGCCTTCGAATCGGCTCACTCCGCGCATGCTGGCTTCGCGCGCGGAAGCCATGGCGAGAGAAGCGGGGCTCGAAATCGATATTCTCGACGAAAAACGAATCGCCGAATTGAAAATGGGCGCGCTTCTGGGCGTCGCGCAGGGCAGCGATGAGCCGCCGCGCATGATTGTGGTGCGCTATCGCCCTGGGCAGAAAAAAGCGGGCGCGCCTGTCCTCGCTTTGGTCGGCAAGGCCGTCACGTTCGATACAGGTGGCATTTCCATCAAGCCCGCTGACGGCATGGAGAAAATGAAATACGACATGGGCGGCGGCGCGACAATGCTCGGTGTCCTCCGCGCTCTAGCGCGGCTGAAGCCATCCATCGAAGTGATGGCTGTTGTCCCCGCGACGGAAAACATGCCCGGCAGTCGCGCGCAAAAACCCGGTGATGTGCAGATTGCGATGTCCGGCAAATCCATCGAAGTGATCAATACGGACGCCGAAGGCCGCTTGATTCTCGCTGACGCCATTACTTACGCGAAAAAACTCGGTTGCACGCATCTCGTCGACGCCGCCACGTTGACGGGCGCCATCGTGGTCGCGCTTGCTAACATTCACGTCGGCGCTTTTGGCACGCCGCGCGAATATCTTGATCGCCTGCTCGAAAGTGCGCGCGCCGTTGGCGAAAATATGTGGCCCATGCCCATCGACGACGAATACGAAGAGATGATCAAGAGCAATATCGCCGACATTCGCAACACGGGCAGCGGCAAAGGGGGAGGCGCAATTACGGCCGCGTGGTTCATCAAGGAATTTGTGGACGACACGCCGTGGATTCATCTCGACATCGCAGGAACGGCGTGGCTCGACGACTCAAAACCCTGGGCCGCAAAAGGGCCGACAGGTGTGGCGACTCGTACCCTGGTCGACTTCGCAATGAAAATGCAATGACGCGCTCGCTCCAGCGAGACGCCCACCGATCCCCGGATGCCCCGTGTCCTGATCGGATTACCCGAAGAAATCCGGTGAATGATTCGCGTCAGGGCACGCCTTCAGCCGTGCCGGAAAGGGCCCATCTGCTGGGGCGGTAGCCCCTGAGGTCAATAGTCGGTAGCGCAGAGCTTCGCGTTTTTCGAAGGTTGCGGTTCTTGAGTCTGCGGCAGGTCGTGCACTCCGAAGGACACGCCTCGGATGACGTTACATTTTCTCTGGCGCGCTGACGCCAAGGAGTTCGAGCGCGGTGACGAGCTGCTTTTCAACCAACGCGCTCAGCAGCAGCAGAAAAGCTTTCTTGGCGCGATCTTCTTCCGAAAGAATGTGATGCCTGTGATAAAACAAATTGAATTGCTGCGCAAGTTGAAACGCGTACTTGGCGACGAACGCGGGCTCGTGCGCGCTCGAGGCGGCTTCAATTTGCGCGCCAAGCGAACCGGAAAGCAGCAAAAGCTCCCACAGATCGTTGCCCTCGGGAGGCGACAAGAGCCGCGCGACTGCTGCTGAATCCATATTTTCGCCCAGGCATTCGAGCGAGAAGTCCGGCTCCTGCTCGCGCACTTTACGGAAAATATTCCGCGCGCGCACCACGGCGTACTGCACGTAGGGGCCAGTCTCGCCTTCAAAGCTCAGCGCGTCCTTGAAATCGAACGCAATAATCGTGCCACGTGTGAATTTCAGCAGAAAATATCGCAGCGATCCGATGGCAATCGTGTGCGCCACGCTAGCGCGTTCCACGTCGGAGAAATCACGATGCCGCGAATCCACTTCCGCGCGCGCTCGTTGTTCAAGTTGATCGAGCAAATCATCGGCCTTCACGCCTTGGCCTTTGCGCCCGCTGACTTCCACGTACGGTTTCTTCGCTTCCTCCTCGGAAAGTTGATAACCCATTTCCGCGGCGCAACGCGGCGTCAGCGCGACCATCTCGTAGGAAAAATGAATTGAGCGGTCCGCCTCCGAATTGAATCCCAGCGCGCGCAATCCCGCCACGACAACTTGCTGCGGATACGCCTGCCGCGAATCGATTACGTTGAATACTTCCTGGCCACGGCCAAATGCCGGAGCATCCGGCGAGCCGCCCTCGCCGCACGTGATCCAAAGTTTACGTCCGTCGGGATACCGGAGAAACGGGGCGTAGAAAAAATCCTTGCCCAGCAAACCGAATTTCCAAAGCTGATATGCAATGTCTTTCCCGACATAGGTGACGGTTCCATTCGAGCGCACGATTATTTTTGCGGCGGCTTCGTCATTCGGCAGGTCTAGGTCGCTCGCGTCTTTCTCAGACGGAAGGCGCATCACCCAGCAGCCTGCGTTTTTCCCCGTGGTCGCTTTGTGAATTGCGCCACGCTCGATGAGCATCTGAAATGCCGCGTCCCAGAATTTCAAATGCAGGATCTCGCTTTCGCGCGGCAGCAGGTCGTACTCAATTTCCAACCGGCTCATGGTCTTCAAATGGCAGCGCACGATGGCGGTGGAAACGATTTCCGCCGTTTCCGCGGCATCACCGGAGCCATGTTCAAGTGCCTTGATTATTTCGCCGCGTAACTCCAGCCGCGCTTTGTCTTCTTCCAGAAAGTGCGTGACGCGCGCATATAAATCCCAGCACAAATAATCAAACTGCGGCTGCGCGGCGAGTGCGCGGACATCGGCAGCCGTTTTCTTTTCCAGGTGGATGAAACCTAAAACCACGTCAGCAACCTGCACTCCCGTGTTGTCGATGTAGTTTTGGATTTCGACGCGCCGCCCGGTGTATCGCAGCAGACGTACAAACGCGTCACCGAGCACGGCGTTTCGCAGATGCCCGATGTGCGCCGCTTTGTTGGGATTGATGTTCGTGTGTTCGACGATTGCTTTAGGCGAATTAGCCGACGCACGAACGGCTTCTCGGCCCGCGGATGAAGAGGCCTCATGAAAAAACGCGGCACGATCCAGATAGGCATTCAAATATCCCGCACCGGCAATCTCGATGTGTTGGACACCGGGAATTGCGCCAACGGGGGCGAGCGCATTCATCGCTCCGATGAGTTCCTGCGCGATTTGCCGTGGTGCGCGTTTCAGTCGTTTGGCCAGCTCAAAACATACCGGCGAAGCAATCTCTCCCAGTTCGATTTCCGGCGGCCGTTCGGTGACGACGTTGATTTCGATGGCGTAGGTTTCGTGGATGTATCGCGTTAGTACTTCGCGAAATGTCTGTTCTATATGCTGGTACACGAATTCTCTTTTCACAAAGAGGGTAGGTGATTATAGGGAATTCGAGCAGCCCAGTCAAAATAGCGGCCAGGGCGTCGGCGCAAAAAGACGGCGGGCGGCGCAGTTTGACAGCGTTCGGAGCGCAGCATAGTATCTAATTTTCGCGATTTCTCGGCGGAGTTGCTCTGCGGGTTATCTCTGAATCGGGGTATCTGAAGGCGGTAATCGAATGAAGCTTGCGTACTTCGACTGTTTTTCGGGGATCAGCGGCGACATGGTTCTCGGCGCGCTGGTCGATGCGGGCGTGGATTTGCGGGAGCTTGAGTCAGAGTTGCGCAAGCTGAACCTCGACGGCTGGAGCATTTTCGCCGAAAAAGTGCAGCGCCAGGCGATCCGCGCGACGAAGGTGAATGTCGAGACGAAGGAAACGCATCATCACCGGCATTTGTCGCCGATCCTGAAAATGATCGACGCTGCCGCGCTCGCGCCGCGTGTCGCGGAACGCGCGCGTCAAATCTTTCAGCGCCTCGGCGAGGCCGAAGCCAAAGTTCACAATATTCCCATCGAGAAAGTGCATTTTCACGAAGTCGGCGCAGTCGATTCGATTATTGATATTGTCGGCTCCGCGATCGGATTTGAGTTGCTAGGAATCGAGCACTTCGCGTGTTCGATCATGGATGTGGGCAGCGGGCGCGTGCAAACCGACCATGGCCTTTTGCCTGTACCGGCTCCAGCCACGGCGGAATTACTTCGCGACGCACCGACTTTTTCGAGCGGCATCGAGAAAGAGCTGGTGACGCCCACGGGCGCGGCGATTGCGACAACGCTTTCGACACGCTACGCGGAAATGCCCGCGATGAAGCTGAAAGCGATTGGTTACGGCGCGGGGTCGGCCGATTTGCCGCAGCAGCCGAATGTTTTGCGCCTGATGATCGGAGAATCAACCGGCAGTAATGCGGAACAGCATTGGGACGCGCCCGTCGCGGTAATCGAAGCAAATCTCGACGACATGAATCCGCAAATTTACGGATATTTCGCGGAGCAGGCGCTGGCCGCAGGCGCCCTGGATATTTTTTCGACCGCCGTGCAGATGAAGAAAAATCGGCCCGGCCAGTTGGTCACGCTGCTATGCGAACCGTCGAACCTCAAGCGGCTGATCGATTTGATTTTTCGCGAGACCACAACCATTGGTATCCGCACGCACGAAGTTCGCCGGCAGACGCTGGCGCGCGAATCCGTGCCCGTGGAAACTCCGCTGGGCACGATTCGCATGAAAGTTTCCCGCTTTAACGGTACTCTGCTGAATGCCGCTCCTGAATATGAAGACTGTCGGCGAATCGCCGCGGAACATGGTCTGCCGCTTAAGCAGATTCTTGCGACAGCCAACTTTCACTTTCAGAAACTGGGCCAAGCGGCAAAATAGCCAATGACCAAACCCAAGTTTTACATCACCACGCCTATTTACTACGTGAACGCGCGCCCGCATCTGGGTCACACGTACACCACCATCGTCGCCGACACGATCGCGCGATACAAGCGCATGTGCGGATACGATACGCTGCTTCTTACCGGCACCGACGAGCACGGACAGAAAGTGGAGCGCGCCGCGAAAACGGCTGGCGTCTCGCCGCAGGAGTTTGTAGATCGCATCTCGTCGGAGTATCGCGCGCTATGGAAGGAACTCGATTTGCCGGTGGATCGCTTCGTGCGCACCACGGAGTCGCGTCACGAACGCGCGGTGCAGATGCTTTTTCGCAAGGCGCAGGATCAGGGTTACGTCTACAAGGGCGGCTACGAAGGCCAATATTGCGTTTACGATGAAATGTACGTCGACGAGCCGCTGCCAGGGAATCTTTGCCCGGAATGCAAGCGGCCGACGGAACGAGTGCGCGAAGAAAATTACTTTTTCAAACTTTCCGCATTTCAGGATCGCTTGCTCGAACTTTACGAAAAGCAGCCTGCTTTCATTCAGCCCGACACGCGCCGCAATGAAGTGCTGGCTTTTGTGCGCGGCGGCCTTCGCGATCTTTCCATAAGCCGGACTTCTTTCAAATGGGGCATTCCGTGGCCCGGCGATGAGAAACATATTTTTTACGTATGGTCGGACGCCCTGACGAGCTACATGACGGGCGTTGGTTACGCAGATGATGAAGTGGAATTCGAAAAGTACTGGCCCGCGGACATGCACCTGATCGGCAAGGAAATTCTGCGGTTTCACGCTGTCTATTGGCCCGCATTTTTGATGGCTGCTGGAGAGGCATTGCCAAAGCGAGTTTTCGCGCACGGTTGGTGGCTCTTTGCGGATGAAAAAATGAGCAAGTCGCGCGGCAACATGCAATATCCACAACCGATAGCGCGCGTGTTAGGCATCGATGCGCTGCGATATTTTCTCCTGCGGGACATGGTTTTCGGACAGGACGGCAACTTCAGCCGCGACGCGCTTCTCACGCGCTACAACTCGGACCTTGCGAACGGTCTCGGCAATCTGACCACCCGCACGATCACGATGATCGAGCAGTATCTCGGTGGCCGCGTTCCGGCACGCAATCCGAAAGAGGAAAATGATCGCGACAGGGAAGTCGCGGAACTTCAGCGAGGGACTTGCGAAGAGGTTTTCCGCTATTACGAAGCGTATGATTTTTCGCGCGCGCTCGAATCGATTTGGGGCCTGATTGCGGAGATCGACAAATACCTTGTCGAATTTCAACCGTGGGTTCTGGTGAAGGAAAAATCGAAATGGGGACGCCTGGAAATGGTTTTGTACACGGCGTACGACGCGTTGCGCGTGGTGACTTTGCTTGCGCATCCGGTGTTGCCGCATGCGACGCAGAAAATCTGGGAACAACTGGGCCACACCACTTCGCTTGCGAGTGAAGGCTTGTCGCGCAATTTGCCGCCCGGCCAAAAGCGCGCGGCGCATGTCGGCAAACCCGAAGGCGTGTTTCCGCGCGTGGATAAAAAGGAAGCATTCGAAAGGATTGAAGCCATGGAAGAAGAAATGCGCAACCCCGCATCAACAACGGCAGCAGCGAGCGGTAGCACGTCCGGAGCCGCACCCGCAGCGGCGGCTAGTCCAGCGAAAATCGGCATCGAGGACTTCGCGAAAATCGAGATGCGCGTCGGCATTGTGAAATCCGCGGAACGCGTCGCCGGAGCCGACAAGCTTTTGAAATTGCTGGTGGACATTGGCGACGAAGTTCGCCAAGTCGTTGCGGGCATTGCCTCGTCTTACGCGCCCGAGGATTTGATTGGCAAAAAAGTCGTTGTGGTGGCGAATCTCGCGCCGCGCAAGTTGCGTGGAGTGGAATCGAACGGCATGATCGTGGCCGCTTCGGTTGCACCCGATGGCCGTCCGGTTCTTTGCACATTTACGGAAGATGTTCCGGCGGGCGCGCGTCTTAAATAACTTCGCCGCAATCGAGAGAGATCACCCTTGGAAATTATCGATTCGCACGCGCATCTGGAATTTCCGCAATTCGACGCTGACCGCGAAGATATGCTGACACGCGCGCGCGAAGCCGGCGTCAACACGATTCTTGCCATTGGCAGCGGCACGGCGTCCGATCGTCTCGGCGCCGCGATTCCTCTCGCCGAAAAGTACGACTGGATTTATGGGACGGTCGGCGTTCATCCGCACGAATCGAAACTGGCAACCGATGAGTGGTACGAGGAACTCGCGCGCCTCGCGAAACATCCTCGCGTGATTGCTTGGGGCGAGATCGGCCTCGATTATTTTTACGACCATTCTCCGCGCGACGTGCAGCAGAGCGTGTTTCGCCAGCAGCTAACTCTGGCTCGCGCAGCGAATTTGCCGGTCATCATCCATTGCCGCGATGCGTGGCCCGATTGCCTGCAAATTCTCGAACGGGATTGGCGTTCGAGCGGCCTGGGCGGAATTTTTCACTGTTTTACCGGAACGCTCGCCGAAGCTCAGCAAGGAATGGACATGGGTTTCGTCGTTTCGTTTTCCGCGAATATCACATACCCAAAAATGGCGCTGTTGCGCGACGTCGCCGCAGCGCTTCCTTTTGATCGCATTCTCGTCGAGACGGATTCGCCCTTTCTGCCGCCGCAGCGGATCCGCGGAAAGCGCAACGAGCCGGCCTTCGTCGTGGAGGTAGCGCAGACCTTGGCGAATGTGAGAAACTTAGCGCCGGACGAAGTTGCGCGAGTTACGGCGGAAAACTTCCGTCGGTTCTTTCGTCTTCGAAGAGGGCATCTTGCAGACCGGGTGCAGCGTTCCACCCGTTCGTAGCCGCCGGAGGGCGCCATCGCTGTCCTGACTGTTCGCGAGATTTTTGACCTGGTGCGTGACGATCTTGCTCTCGTCGAGCAGGAAATTGCCGCGCAGACGGGCGAAGCCATCCAGCCCATCGCGGAGATTGGCGGCTACTTGCGCGAAGGCGGGGGCAAGCGCCTGCGTCCAGCGCTGCTTCTGCTGGCGGCTGGCGCGTGCGGGTACCGAGGAGAGAGCGCGATTCCGCTCGGCGCTGTCGTCGAGATGATTCACAGCGCCACGCTGATTCACGATGACGTGATTGACGGCGCAAACACGCGTCGGGGCCGCCCTTCGACAAACGCGCGCTGGGGCAATCACATGAGCGTGCTGGCGGGCGACTGGCTTTATATGCAGTCGTTCAAAATCGCGCTACAGGCGCGCAATTTTTCTGTCCTCGACATTCTGATCGACCTCACACAGAACATGGTCGAAGGCGAACTGTTGCAGCTCACGTGCCTCGGTCGCATCGACTTGACTGAATCGGAAGCGATTGACCTTTCGTACCGCAAGACGGCGTGCCTCTTTAGCGGTTGCGCTGAGCTTGGCGCGGTGCTCGGCGATGATGATGAGCGGACGCGGAACGCGCTCGCGGAGTATGGCCGGCAAGCGGGGCTCGCGTTCCAGCTTGTCGACGATCTGCTGGATTTCACCGCATCGTCCGAAAAACTTGGAAAGCCCGTGCTGAGCGACTTAAAGGAAGGGAAAGTGACGCTGCCTTTGATTTTTGCGCTGGAAAATGGCGCGGGGCACGATGGCCATCCAAGCGGGCGCGATCTGGTTGCGACTGTGCTGCGCGAAAAGGGATTTCAGAGCGTTCATCCCGAGCAAATCACTTCGTTGGTGCGCAATTCGGGCGCGCTCGAACATTCGCGGCAACTGGCGGTCGAATACGCGAACCGTGCAAAGGCCTGCCTGGATGTTTGCAAGGACTCCGAATACCGCCGCGCCTTGCTATCGGTCCCCGATTTCATCCTCGACCGCGAGAGTTAACGGATTTCCCCATTGCATCAGTAATGGAATCTCCAAGTAATTTGGCCGGTGATTTGGCGCGGATCGTTGAAGTGCGTTCCGCCAAAAGTGTTGCTATTATCGAGCAAGTAGCGCGTGTTCGCGACGTTCAACGAACTGACTTTTAGCGTCAGATTCTCGCCGATTTGTTTGGCCGCCGAAAAATCGAGTTCTGTGTGGCTCGGCAAATGCGCCGGACCGTTTCCGTCAAGAAATCCCGATCCGTAACTCACGTCCGCGGAAACCCAGGCGCGCCGCGGGAGCGTAACGTCGAAGCCGGTGCTTAGCGTGTTGCGCTGATCGTGGTCCAGAAAAAAATAGCCCTGGGACGGCGGCGTAAAATCGCTGAGTCCGCCCGTGACCGCGCCTTCTCCTTCCGCGAACTGATGCGAAAATGCGAGGTGCCATTCGGCGCGATTGAAAAGCCGCGGCGAACGTGCAGTCGTTTCCCAGCCGCGAATACGAGCGGCTGCAATTGTGAGCGGGAAAAATATATTCGAGTTGCCGAGCGCGTCGTGATCGAAGAAATTGCGCGCGCGCGTCTGAAAATAATCCGTGTCGAGCGTCCAGCTGCGGTAGGGAATCGCGAGACCCGCTTCCCATTCTTCGTCACGTTCGCCGCGCAGCGGCAAAAAACCAAATCCCTGCTGCAATGCGAAATTCAGCAATGGGCCAGAAACAGTGGAGAGCGGCGGCGGCTGATAATAGCGCCCGTAAAAGCCGCGGAGCACCCAATCGAGCTTTGGCAGGCGAATCGCGACGCCAGCTCGCGGGTCGGTTGAATTTTCGACGACGGATCCCGAGTAATGCGTGTAGCGTAACCCGCCATTGAACGTGAGCCAATCCGTCGCTTTGTACTGGTCTTCAGCAAATAACGAACCGACGCTTCCCCAAAGTTTCTCTCGTTGCTGCAGGGCAAGTCCGCTGCCGTCATTGGCCGTGATTTCGAAGAGCGTGTTGTCGCGCTGATCAAAAGCCATGTAGCCAACGCGAGCATTATGCTTTCCCTTTACAACGGCTAGCGACGCCTGGCCGCCGATATATTGCGAGCCGCGATCGCTATCCGGAATGACCGGCGTGTCATTTGCGCCCCCGACGTAATGGGCTCGATTGAAATGGTAAAAAGGAGAAACGGTAAGAATTACGCCTTGTCCGGCGGTGTGCAACCACGTGAACGCGACAAAATTGTCATGCTCACTTTCAGCGTCACGGATGCCGGCCGACTCCTGCGGAAAAGTATTCGGCACCTGAAAAAAATCGTGACGGTTTGAAGTGACGATGCGAAGCTGATCGTTTGGCGTGGCGTTAAAAAGCAGTGATCCAAATCCGCCAACACCGTTGGACATATCATGAATGACCTGGCTGGTCGGATTCTCGAGGCCCAAGTCCGTTCTGTTGCCGTCGACGCTCGCAAAGTATGCGAACCGTTCCGTGTGGCTTCCGAAACTCGCGTAATCGTTCGTCTGTTGGAAATTTCCGTAACTCGCGACAAGCTCTCCCTGATTGTCGCCTTCGAATCCCGAACGCGGGACGACGTTGAAGACACCATAGGTGCGGTCGCCGTAATCGGCGGTGTAGCCGCCACGCTGCACTTCGAGTTCATCCACGTCTTTCGGATCGAATTGCGGGCCGACGTTGGAGGCGATGTTCGTATTTGGGACCGGCACGCCGTCGATCAGCCAGCTCACTTGATGACCGCCGCGAATGTGAAGCTGGTCGTGAACCATGTAAGCGCCAGGGACATAGTCCGTGATCATCGACAGACTATCGGTGCGGTCCGCGCCAGGCGTTCGCAAAATCGATTGGTGGTTCACCAGCGTTTCAGTGGTGGACGACTGCGGATTCACAATTTGAGGCGCTCCCGAGACCTCCACGCGCTGATTCATTTGCGATACGGTAAGGGGAAAATGCAGGATGGGCGCGGCGCCAGATTGAATCGTCACCGTGATGGAAAGAGTCTCGAAACCCGACGCTGAAGCCGAGACGGTGTATTCGCCAATCGGGACTTCGTCGATTTCAAATTCGCCGTTTTCGTTTGTGACGACCGTTTTTGTCCAGTCGGATGCAGTCGCGTGAATCATCACCTGTGCGCCATGAATGGGGCGGTGGTCGGGGTCGTGCACGATGCCACGCACCGTGCCTAAGATCGTTGCGAACGCAGCGGTCACGCATAGAAACGAGAGAAGAGACAACGAGGCAACGCGGAATAGGCGCATTTCTGGCCCTCCTGAGCCATGAGTATTTTTGTTGCGGCAAATTGGACGTGGAGGGTTACAGGCGCGGGGGTTCGAAAGGAATGCGGGAAAAACCGGGAATAGCGTCTCGATAATCACCGCGAAAAGACGTTTCCGCGGTTCGAGGCGCTGGTAGCGAAAGAGCCGCTGATAATTGAGTCGGAGGCAGGGGCGAGGCGAGTCCGTAATCGATATTTTTGTTCGAATTGTACCGCATCGCGCACGCTGACGAGCCTGCCGATCCGCGGCCGGTGCAATTCATATTCATGGCATGGCCGCCGCCCTTGTGCGCGGGGCAGCACATCATCGCGCATTGGTGCGGAGCGCAAGCGTAGCCGCGCGCCAAAAGCGCGAGCGGCACGGCGAGCAGCGCAATGACCAGGATCACCGATTGCGTTCGCCGCATCACTTTCGGTTCTGCGTTTTCGTACATCTGCCCGCCCAGAACGGCAATGCTAGCACAAAGGCGCAGTGTTCTCACTTCGAGCACGCACATTGAGATGCTTCCGATTGCGATTTGGAATTGTTCCGGCTACGCTCGTGTTGCGATGCTTCCGTTCAAACTCATCTACGATGGCGGCTACGATTTGCATCTTGGCGCGCACGTTTTTCCGTCGCAGAAATATCGTTTGGTGCGCGACACTTTGCTGCGCGAAGGTTTGGCCGAGGAGAGCGATTTCATTTCGCCCGCGCCTGCAAGCGATGAGGATGTTCTGCGCGTGCATTTGCCGGAGTACGTCCACAAACTGAAAACCGGCACGCTGAATTATCTGGAGATTCTGCGCATGGAAGTCGCTTACTCGAAGGAATTGATCCACGCGTGCTGGCTCGGCGCGGGCGGCTCAATTGAAGCGGGGAAGCGCGCGCTTGCCGACGCTTGCGCAGCGAACATCGGCGGTGGTTTTCATCACGCGTATCCCGATCACGGCGAAGGCTTCTGCGTGATTCACGACGTGGCCATCGCCATTCGCCACTTGCAATTCGAGGGCGCGATCAAAACCGCGATGACTATCGACACAGACGTGCATCAGGGAAACGGTACGGCGATAATTTTCGCGGACGATGAATCTGTTTTTACATTTTCAATTCATCAGGAGAATAATTATCCGCATCCGAAATCGCCGTCGGATCTCGACGCGAATCTTCCCGACGGAATCACCGACGCGGATTACCTTGCGATTCTGGAGGCGCATCTCGTTCGCGCGTTTGAGGCATTCCATCCGGATCTGATTTTCTATGTCGGGGGCGCCGATCCGTATCGCGAAGATCAGCTCGGAGGACTTGCGCTAACGATGGAAGGCTTGCGGAGGCGCGACGATATGGTTTTCGATTACGCGCGCCGCCATCGCATACCGATTGCCGTGACGATTGCCGGCGGCTATGCGCGCCGGGTCGCGGACACGGTGCGCATTCACGTCAATACAATTCTCGCCGCGCGCGACGCCTTCAGGGGTTAAAACCTCTTGATTTACAAGCGCGTATTGTCGGAGCTAAGGCTCCGACCCCCTAAAAACCATGCAACGAACTTCTAGCGCTCCGCTACGCCGCTCTTGATGCGCATGCCGTAGAACGAACGGTAGACGAAGAAGAACGATACGAGGAAAAACACCGCCGAAAGAATATGCGTCAATCCGCTTCCCTGCATCTCATTCGTCAATTGCACCGCCAACTCGACTGCAAGCAGGCCGAAGAGCGTAGTGAACTTGATGACCGGATTGAGCGCGACGGATGAAGTGTCCTTGAAAGGATCGCCCACCGTATCGCCCACGACTGTGGCATCGTGCAGCGGAGTTCCTTTCTGTTTCAGCTCGACTTCGACAATTTTCTTGGCGTTGTCCCAAGCGCCGCCCGCGTTAGCCATGAAAATCGCCTGATAGAGGCCGAACATCGCGATGGAGATCAAGTAACCAATGAAGAAAAACGGCTCAAGGAACGCGAACGAAAGCGCGGCGAAGAAAACTGCGATGAAGATGTTGAGCATTCCTCTTTGCGCGTACTGGGTGCAAATCTCGACCACTTTCTTGCTGTCGGCGATAGAGGCGCTCTTGGCGCTTTCGAGATTGATATTGGCCTTGATGAACTCGACAGCACGGTAAGCGCCGGTCGTGACGGCCTGCGTGGACGCGCCGGTGAACCAGTAAATCATCGCGCCGCCGCTGACGATGCCGAGCAAAAACGGTGCGTGGAGCAGGGAAAGCTTGTCGACGTTGACCGTGATGCCATCCGTGAGCGCCATGATGATCGAGAAAATCATCGTAGTTGCGCCGACGACGGCCGTGCCGATCAGCACCGGTTTGGCTGTAGCTTTGAACGTGTTGCCCGCGCCGTCGTTTGCTTCGAGCATTTCCTTGGCGCGCTCGAAATTCACGTCCATGTTGTAATCGATTTTTAGCTCCTGCTTGATATTGGGGATCTGTTCGATCAGCGAGAGCTCGTAAATGGATTGCGCGTTGTCGGTGACAGGCCCGTAGGAATCGACGGCAATCGTCACAGGGCCCATTCCCAGGAATCCGAATGCCACCAAGCCGAACGCGAATACCGGCGCGGCAATCATTAACGCGCTCAGTCCGAGCGTGCTGATCAAGTAGCCGATGGACATCAGGAGCACCATCGTGAGTCCCAGATAATACGCGGAGAAGTTGCCGGCGACGAAGCCGGACAAAATTCCGAGTGACGCGCCGCCTTCCTGCGCGGAACGCACCACTTCGCGCACGTGCCGCGATTCAGTGGAGGTGAAGACTTTCACGAGTTCGGGAATGATCGCTCCGGCCAGCGTGCCGCACGAAATGATGACCGACAATTTCCACCATTGCGACGGGTCACCGCCAATGTCTGGAATAATGAAATAGGAAATCAGGAACGTCAGGGCCACGGAGGTGAGCGAGGTGATCCATACCAGCGAAGTCAGCGGGGATTCGAAATTCATTTCTACCGCATTGCCGAAGCGGGCCTTGGCGATGGCGTCGTTGACGAAGTACGCGGCTCCGCTGGCGACCAGCATGGCCACGCGAATTACGAAAATCCAGACCAGCAATTGCACTTGAATGACGGGATCTTTCACGCCGAGCAAAATGAAAGCGATGAGCGCGACACCCGTGACACCGTAAGTTTCGAAGCCATCCGCGCTTGGGCCCACGGAATCGCCAGCATTGTCGCCCGTGCAGTCGGCAATTACGCCGGGATTGCGCGCGTCGTCTTCCTTGATTTTGAAGACAATTTTCATCAAGTCCGCGCCGATGTCGGCGATCTTCGTGAAGATTCCGCCCGCGATTCGGAGGGCCGCCGCGCCGAGCGATTCACCGATGGCGAAGCCAATGAAGCAGGGTCCGGAGTAACTTCCGGGCACGAAGAGCAAAATAATGAGCATCATCAGCAACTCAACGCTGACCAGCATCATGCCAATGCTCATGCCTGCGCGCAGCGGAATCCGCGATATCGGAGAAGGCTTGCCGGGCAAAGCCGCGAAGGCCGTGCGCGAATTCGCGAAAGTGTTCACGCGAATCCCAAACCACGCCACCCCGTAACTGCCGGAAATCCCCAGAATGCTGAAAGCGAGAATGATGATTACCTTTATTGCCGCGAAATGCAGCAACACGCCGAAATATAAAATGATGATCACGGCGATGAAGGATTCGAGAAGGAGCAAAAATTTACCCTGCGTGATCAGGTACGTTTTGCAGGTTTCGTAAATGAGCTCTGACATTTCGCGCATCGAGCGATGCACGGGCAGATTCTTCAAACTCACATACATCGCCATTCCGAAGGCCAGGCCAAAAATGCAAAATAAGATTCCCCACAGAAGCAGGTTGTGCCCGTTCACGCCCAGGAAACTTACCTGCGACAAATCGGGAACCTTCAGGTTCGCTTCGCCGCCGGCGGCTTCCGGGGCGGATTGAGCATAAGCAGCGGCCGGGCTCAAAAACGCGAGAGCCGCGCTAGCC
>DATLSS010000018.1:0-25825 GCA_035534035.1 Candidatus Acidiferrales bacterium
CCACGCTAATTCCTGATGCGCCCGCAAGGAGTCTTCGATGAAATGCGCTGTTCACACCGACGTTGACGCCACCGGCTTCTGCCGCAACTGCGGCAAAGCCCTTTGCGCGCAATGCGCCCGCGAAGTCCGCGGCGCGCTGTACTGCGAGGAGTGCCTGGCCCGCATGGTCGTCGGCCCATCGCCCGCCACGCCCGGAGTTTCGACTGGGCCCAGCCCCGGAGTCGCTTGCGCACTGGGATTCATTCCAGGCCTGGGCGCCGTCTATAACGGTGAATACGTCAAGGGGCTCATTCACGTGATAATTTTCGGCAGCCTGATCGCCGTGATGAATAGCGATTCCATTTCCGGCGGGATGCAGGCAATGGTCGTCGTCTTTTTCATCGCTTTTTGCTGCTACATGCCCATCGAAGCCTACCGCACCGCCAAGGCCAGGCAACTCGGCCAGCCCGCGCCCGGAATTTTCGGCGAAACGGAATCGCAGCGGCCAGTCGGTGCTTACGTCTTGATTGCCCTTGGCATTCTTTTTTTACTCGATACCTTGGGAGTTCTGAACTTCGTTTGGGTGGGCCGCCTCTGGCCATTGGTGCTTATCGCCGTCGGTGCGCTCTTGATTTGGAAGCGGACTCAAGTTCAGTCTTAGGAGGTTAAGTAATGTCGGCCTGGAGAAATTGCCAATGCATGCGTTGCCGCACGCGGGGCTTGATGGGACCCGTAATCCTGATCACCATCGGCATTCTATTCTTCGTCGGCCAGTATAATTGGCATTATTCGTTTGAACGCTTGTGGCCCGTCATCCTGATCGTCATCGGTGTCGTGAAAGTCCTTTCGGAAACCGCGTCAACCGAGGGCCACGTCGATCGCAGCGGCTGGCAGACTCCGCCACCTGGCTCGCCTCCTCCTCCCTCTAATGTCCCGCCACCTCCGCCGCCCCCTCGACCGCTATGACTTACTACTATCAGCGGCGGCGCTCTGTGTTTGGCGGTCTGCTCTTTATCCTTATCGGCGTGGTCTTTCTCCTTTACGAATATCACCCCGAGATGGAGATTGGGCGCCTCTTCACCCACTACTGGCCGCTGCTGCTAATTCTCTGGGGAGTCGCCCGCCTCTTCGATTATTTGTTTGCATCTCGTTCCGGTCAGCCCGGTCCCGCCGCAATCTCCGGAGGCGAAGTCGCCCTCATCGTTCTCTTGCTCCTCGCCGTCGCGGCTCTCGCCGGATTTGATTGGGCGCGCAAAAATAATCCCGGCATCGACTTTGACATGGGCAACATGTTCGAGCATTCCTATGACTGGAACAGTTCCCTGCCTGTCGTTCCCGCTAAGCCGGACGAAGTTACTTCCATCTCCACGGTTCGCGGCAATATCTCCGTGCACCCTGGCAACGATTCCCAGCTTCACGTCTCCGTGCAGAAAACCGCGAGCGCCTCAGACCGAAACGAAGCCCGTCGGGCCGCGGACAAAGTGCAAGTCCAAGTGACACCCACTAGCAACGGCTATCAGATTCAGCCCCAAACATCCGGCGACGAAGGCGCGGACGTAAGAGTGGATCTCGACGTCCAATTGCCCCACCAAGCCACCATCAATGCGCAAACCTCTCACGGTGACATTTCCATCGCTCAGATAACTGGTCCCGTTACAATCAATTCAAAAAGCGGCGACCTCAATATCCACGATATTTCCGGCGACGTTGATGCCAATCTGGCCCATGGCGATGCGCGCATCAACAACATCAAGGGCAATGTCCGCCTCACCGGCCACGGCAGCGAAATCAATCTCTCCGACATAACCGGCGACGCCACCATGGAGGGTGATTTCTACGGTCCCATTCGCGCCAGTAACGTTTCAAAAACCACGCGTTACACTTCTTCCCGCACCAATCTCACCCTTGCCCATCTGGCGGGCCAGTTGGATATGGATTCGGGTGACTTGTCGATTTCCAATGTTCCCGGCGGCATACAGCTTTCCACCGCAAACAAGGACATCACGCTCGAAAACGTCGCAGGCAGGATCGACGTCACCGACAAGCGCGGCGACATTCAGGTCACCTTCGCTCATCCCCTCCACGACGATCTCCGCATTGCCGACGAATCCGGCAATATCGACATCACTCTTCCCGCGCAATCGAACTTCGAAATTTCCGCTGTGTCCCGCAACGGCAACATCGAAAATGATTTCGAATCCTCGGGCCTGAAATCTTCCAACACCGGCGACACCACCGTTCTGCAGGGCGTATATGGCGCGCGCGGCCCGCGCATCACCTTAAGCACCACCTACGGCACCGTCTCCATTCACAAATCGCATTGAAATTGCCGCTTCGTGGCAAAAATTCCCGGCGGTAAAGAGTCGCCCGTCAAATTCGGTGATTTTCGTGAAACTCTAGAAGACGAACGGGATGATGCGTTTCGTCCGTTTCTGATACGCGGGATATTCGTTCGGGAAATGCGTTACCAGAAGCGCTTCTTCTTGTTTCATTTTGATCCAAAAGCTCACGAACACGAGAACGACAGCCACAATTTGCGCGAGCGCACCGGCAAGGATTGAAGTGCATTCCGGTATAGATAGGATGACGAACGATGGAATACGACCCCCTTTCAACGAGCTTGTGACCTTTCTTGAAGGCCACATCGGAGCTCCAGTTGTCAGCAATAATGCGTCGCGCCCATAGCGTGAAGATCGTCCCGAAGATACATAGGATCGCTCCTTCCAGGGCAAACGCAGTTGTTTGGGGACCGACGCGAAATCTCAAAAGATAAACATGCGACGTGTCGGACATGAGCAGTACAAAAGCCGCAACTACGAACAACGAATATGCCGCGCGACTCTTTGCGTTTTGTCTCTCCGCTTTCTGCATTGCCGTGCGCGAAGAGATTATCGAGTAGGCTCCCCACACCAGCCAACAAACCAATACGGCATTTGGATGCGACACCCGCGGTGTATAGCGTTTTCAGCTATGTTTCGGCGTTTTCCGCAGCCTTATGCCCCAGCTCCGCCAGGCCATCCAGAAGATCGTAAAATCCTGGAAACGAAATCCCCACGCACTCCGCGTCGCGAATCACCGTCTCGCCTGCTGCTCCCAATGCCGCAATCGACAACGCCATCGCAATTCGATGATCATCGTGCGGCTCGACCGCCGTTCCGCGCAACTGTCCCGCGGCGCGTCCCGCCACGCGCAGCCCATCCGGAAATTCCTCCACCGTTGCGCCCATCAAGCGAAGATTCTCTGCCATCACTGCGATTCGGTCGCTTTCCTTTACCCGCAATTCCTGCGCATCGCGAATTTCAATTCCCTCTTCTGTATACGGTCCCAGCGCCGCCAGCATCGGCAACTCATCGATCACCCGCGCCACCATCGCGCCTGACACCTTCCCGCCCCTCAGCGGCGCGTGGCGCACATTAATGTCCCCGACCAATTCGCCATTTCGCATCGTCACGGCTACAACCGAAATCGCCGCGCCCATCGACACCAGCAAATCCAATATTGCCGTCCGCGTCGGATTCAACCCCACGCTTTGGATGGTCAGTTCCGTACCAGGAACCACCAGCGCCGCTCCCAAAAAAAACACCGCCGCCGATAAATCTCCCGGCACGCTCAACGGCCGCCCCACCAGTTTCGGTCGTCCCTGCAACCGAATCGCGTTGCGCCGGTCACTGTCTCGGACCGCCGCCTGCTCGACCGTTGCCCCCAGTTCGCGCAACGCAATTTCCGTGTGATCCCGCGTGCGCACAGGCTCCTCGACCACCGTCTCGCCGTCAGCAAACAGGCCCGCGAGCAGCACCGCTGATTTCAACTGTGCGCTCGCCACCCTCGGCGCATATTCGATCCCGCGCAGCTTGCTGCCGCGAATTTCAAGCGGCGCGAATTCATCGTCGCGCGCCCGAATGTCCGCGCCCATCTGACGCAGCGGCTCCATCACGCGCCGCATCGGCCTCCGCCGCAGCGATTTATCTCCCGTCAACTTCGAGTCAAACGTCTGCCCTGCCAGCGCCCCCGCCAGCAATCTCATCGTCGTGCCACTGTTTCCCGCATCGAGCACCTTCCGCGGCGCTTTCCATCCTCTCAGACCTTTTCCTTCTATAACGATGCTTCCCTCTTTCTCCTCAATGCTCACGCCGAGTCCGCGCAGACATGCCAATGTGCTCGCGCAATCTGCCGCTCTGGAAAAATTGAAAATCTCGCTGCTGCCCTCAGCGAGCGAAGCCAGAATCGCGTACCGGTGCGAAATCGATTTGTCGCCTGGAACCAGCAGCATTCCGCTGAACCCACTCGCGGGAGTGATGCGTCTCTTCGTCACGCCAAAATAGTAGCACGCGCCTCAAAAACAACCCCACGCGCCCCATTCGTGTCCAATAGAATGCACTCGGTAACTCGAATATGGTTCGAAAAGGAATCCAGCCCTGCCGTTACCCCCGAATCACATCGGCGCAACGTCCGGTTTGCTTCGCGCGGCGGCGCACGCTATCATGAAAAGTCTTATGCGTCTCCGTCCCGGCCTTCTGTTGACTTGTCTATTGGCTTTCTGTCTTGCTGCCCCGCTTTTCGCTGCCCAGAATCCCGTCACTTTTCCTCTGCGCGACATTCATACGGGAATGAAAGGCGTCGCCTACACCATTTTCACTGGCGACCAAGTTGAAAAAATGGACGTAACCGTCCTCGGTGTTCTTAAAAATGCCATGGGGCCGAAGCAGGACGTCATCCTCGTCGAACTCTCCGGCGCTGACGTTGCGAAAACCGGTGTCGTAGCGGGAATGAGCGGCAGTCCAGTATATTTCGACGGCAAGCTGGCCGGCGCGATCGCCCTGAAAATTGGCACTTTTACCAAAGACGCCATCGCCGGCGTTACGCCGATTCAGAATATGTTCGCTATACAGAAGGCCATGGCGAATCCTCCCGGAAACACTAATGGCACGCCCGCCGCGGCATTTTCCACCCCTTCGCAATCCAGCGCGTCCTCTCAAAAGGTCGCTCTCGGCGACGGCAGATTCCTCGTCCCCATTGAAACTCCTCTCGTTTTCTCCGGCGTCATGCCCCAGACGCTCGCCCTCTTCGGCAAGCAATTTCAAGCCTATGGCATGAGCACCATGGTCGGCGGGGACGCTTCTGCGCGCCCCGATGATGCGAACCTCAAGCCCGGTGACATGGTCGGCATGGAATTGGTTTCCGGCGATCTCTCCATGAACGCCGGATGCACCGTCACGGCCATCGTTGGCGACGAAGTCTTCGTTTGCGGCCATCCCCTTTTCGGTTTCGGTTCGGTCGCTTTGCCTATGACTCGCGGCCACGTTGTCACCACACTTGCCTCGTCCCTCGAGTCCACCAAAATTATGAATTCCGGAGGGCCCATCGGCACCGTCACGCAAGACCGCCTCACTGCCGTCGTCGGCCGCCTCGGTGCGTCGCCGCCAACGCTTCCCGTCGAAGTCAATGTCACCACTCCCACCGAACAGCGCCATTTTCATTTTAATGTTGTTCAAAATCCGAAGTTGACCCCGCTGCTGGTCGCCACTGCCGCCTTCAACGGTATTGTCTCGAATACCGCTTACACCGAGGGCACCACTCTTGAGCTCAATGGTCACATCGACATCGCTGGCCATCCTTCTGTTGAGCTGCGCGACATGTTCAGTCCTACCGACCTTCCGATTCCCGACGGTTACCAACTCGCTATGGCCGTTCAGTCGGCCTTCGCCAGTATCTATACCAATCCCTACGAACAGCCCAACGTCGAGAAAGTCACTCTCAACGTCACCAGCCGTTCCGAGAATCGCTGGGCGGCCATCGACGGCGCCTGGACCAACAAAAGCGAGGCCCAGCCCGGCGAAACGATTCGCGTAAAAGTTTTGTTGCGCCCCTATCGTGGCATTCCGTTCCTTCGGGAAGTCCCGCTCACAATTCCGGCGCAGGCTGCCCGCGGAAATCTGCAGATTCTTGTCAGTGACGCCTCGTCCCTCGATCGCATGCGCGAACTTTTCCCTGGCGCTTCCGGCGCGCATTTGCAGGATCTCAATGAACTGATCCGTGTCATCAATCGCGAACGCCAAAACGATCGCCTTTACGTTACTCTGCTTCAGAATTCGCCCACTCTTCTCGTCGAGGACAAGGAGCTTCCCAACGTTCCGGCTTCGGAGATCAATGTCCTCGATCAGCATCGCGTCCCAGGTGGCGCGCAAATGCTTTTCCAATCCGTGATTGGCGAACATTCCGTCCCCATGAGTCAAGTCATCACTGGCCAGCAATATCTTTCGATTGCGATCAAGTGAATCCGCCAAATGAAAAGAATGCGAGACAACTGATGCGTCGAGCCATATTCGTTACCATCCTCGCTGTCGCCCTGTTTGGGGCCATCGCGGCCCGCGCGGAGCATACGCGCTTCTGGGAACAGTCCAGCTTTGCCGAATTCGAAAAAGGCACCCACAAGGGTGTCGCCCTCCGCAGCGATGGCGCACTGATACCTGCGCCCGCATTCAAGCCTTTTGCTGATCCGGACCTCGCCTATGTCTGGGCTTTGGCCGTGGATTCGCACGGCCGTGTATATGCCGCGGGCGGTTCCGATGCAAAGGTTCTGCGCTTGAATTCCGCCGGGAAACCCGATACCGTCTTCGAATCGACTGAGCTTGTGGCTCAGGCTCTCGCCGTCGATAAAAATGACAACCTCTACGTCGGCACTTCGCCCGACGGCAAAGTCTACAAAATCACGCCGGATGGCAAGCACACCGTCTTCTTCGACCCCAAAACAAAATACATTTGGGCCCTTGCCTTTGACTCCGCCGGGACCCTCTTCGTCGCTACCGGCGACAAAGGAGAAGTCTATGCCGTCGGCCCCGATGGCAAAGGCCAGCTCTTCTTCAAGAGCGATGAAAGCCACGCACGTTCTCTTGCCTTCGATCACGAAGGCAACCTTCTCGTTGGCACGGACCCCAGCGGCCTCATAATTCGCGTCCCGTTTCATGCCGGCAGCTCATTTGCTCTTCCGAAAGCAGGGAAAGCATTCGTCATTTATGAAACCGCAAAAAAAGAAGTCACCGCACTCACTTCGGATGCCGACGGCAATATTTATGCCGCCGCTGTCGGCAACAAACCGCCCCGCCAACAGCAAATAGGCGTTAATCCCGCCGCGGCTCAGCAGCTTGCCGCTGCCTTTCAAGCCGCTGCAGCTCGTTCCGCTGCTACCGCCGCTGCGCAAACTCCAATGGTCGGCGCGCCCGCCACCGCCGCTCCAATGATTTTTCCGCAATTCCCCAGCGCCACCGGTGGCAGCGAGGTTTATCGCATTGCCCCGGACGGCTCGCCGGAATCCTTGTGGACATCGCCGCAAGACGTTGTCTATGCCCTCGGTTTCTCGCCCGAAAATCATCTCCTTCTCGGAACTGGAAATCATGGCGAAGTCATTGAACTCACCGACAATCACATGTTCTCTTCTCTCGCCAGCGCCGACGCTTCTCAAGTCACGTCCCTCGCCACCGGACCCGGCCACAAGATCTATGTCGCCACCGCCAATCCCGGCAAAGTCTTTACACTCGGCCCGGAATATTCCGCTGAGGGCACGTTTGAATCCGATCCCTTTGACGCCAAAATTTATTCGCGCTGGGGACGTCTCACTTGGTGGGGTGAACACGACGACGCGGCTGGCACGGTTGAATTCTACGTTCGCTCCGGCAACACTTCGGATCCCGACGATTACTGGAGCCCTTGGGCGGGGCCATACTCCGACCCATCCGGCGACAACGTTCAATGTCCTCCCGCACGTTTCGTGCAATGGAAGGCTGTCTTCCATATCGCCGCCCAGCACGAAGCGGGAAAGAGCATCCACGAAGATCAGCCGACCCTTGCCTGGGTGAAGATCGCCTACCTGCGCAAGAATGTCGCGCCCATAATTGACGGCATTGTCGTCGAAGATCCTGGCCTCCGCGCGCAAGGCTTTTCCACGAACACTACAGGGCCTCAGCAACCGCCTTCCGTTGTCCCGCTTCGTATGCCGCAAACTCCCGAAGAAGCCGGATCAACTTTCTCCGCTATTACCTCTTTTCAGGAGCATGCACAGCAGTTCGTCGCTCCGCCACAGGGAATTTCTGCCAAGGGTTATCAAACCGCCGTCTGGAGCGCTCATGACGAAAATGACGACGACCTTGTCTTTTCTCTTTTTTATCGCGGTCAGGGTGAAAAGGAGTGGAAACTCCTGAGGAAAAACATCCATGCGGATTTCTATTCCTGGGACACCAATCTAATGCCCGACGGCACTTACTATCTGAAGCTCGTCGCTTCTGATAGCCCCTCGAATCCTGCGGGACAATCGCTCACCGTCGAGCGCGTCAGCGATCGCTTCCAAGTCGACAACACTCCTCCATCCGTTGAAAATCTCCGCGCCGAACAATCCGGCAACGAATGGCATTTGCGCTTCACCGCCCGCGATGCGGCCAGCGCCATCGCGCGAAGTTCCTACAGCGTCGATGCTCACGACTGGCAATTCGTCTTTCCCGTAGGTCAGCTTACGGACGCGCTCGTCGAGAATTACGACGCGGTTCTCCGCGATCTCAAGCCCGGAGAACACACGGTAGCCGTCCAGGTCTCCGACCAGTTCGAAAACTCCGCCGCGGCCAAAGTCACCTTCACCGTTCCACCCGCCGCTCACTAAGCTTTTCGGCTCCTGGGTTGTCTTGTGTAGGGCCGCACCAAAGGCTTGCCCTGATGAACGAAGGGTCCGGCCGTCGGGGCGAACCGCCGAGCTTTTGTCCGCTCCTGGCGATATTTTGGCACTCACGGTATGCAATAAATGCGGATTGAGGGTGCGGTCGCGGGGGTGAGCATGTTCAACTCGGGTGCCCCTTCGCTGCTGACCTCATTCACATCCGGCCAACGGCGGTCTTCGCAAGCTTCTCTGCCGCCGGAGTCATCTTTGGATCGACCGTCTGAAGGAAAATTTCATACTGGGACGTCGGATCATAGAAGTTACAACGGCTGTCGCCAAAGGCCTTATGAAATTCACCGGGGTGCGCCTGTTTACCCATGGCGGTAGAAACCTCGGCTTGCGTCACGAGCGAGCACGGGTTGACTTAAAAAAGAACATCTTGGAGTATGGGATAATCCTTGGTATGACATCCACACAAAATCAGCCGGTCATCTCCGTGCCGAATCTTCAAACGATTCAAGCAGCTCACGCGCGCATTCAACCGCATATTCATCGCACTCCGGTCTTCACCTCGGAATCCATTGACCGCATGACCGGCGCGCATCTGTTTTTCAAATGCGAAAATTTGCAGAAAACCGGCTCGTTTAAATTCCGCGGAGCCACCAACGCCGTATTCTCTCTCACCGACGAGGAAGCGAAACTCGGCGTCGTCACCCAGTCTTCCGGCAACCATGCCGCCGCGATTGCTCTCGCTGCGCGCCGGCGCGGCATTCCCGCGTGGATCGTCATGCCCGCCGCAGCCCCGCGCGCCAAACGTCAAGCCGTCGAGTCCTACGGCGGCCGCGTCACCGAATGCGAATATAGCGTCGCGTCGCGCGATGCCGCCTGCAAAATTCTCCAGGAAAAAACTGGCGCGGTCCTCATTCATCCATACAACAATCCGCAAGTCATCGCTGGCCAGGGCACGGCCACCATCGAATTGCTCGAAGACGTGCCCGACCTGGATGTCGTCATCACGCCCGTCAGCGGCGGCGGCCTCCTCAGCGGTACTTCCATCGCCGCAAAGTCCATGCGCCCGCAAATCCGCGTGGTTGGCGCCGAACCCAAAAATGCAGACGACGCTTATCGCTCGCTCGCTTCCGGCAAAATCGAGCCCGCCGCGAAAACTGAAACCATCGCTGACGGCCTTCGCGCCACTCTGTGCCCTCTCACCTTTTCCATTCTCCGCGAACACGTCGACGAAATTGCCCTCGTCACCGAAGAAGAAATTCTCGCTGCCATGCGCACGCTCTGGGAACGCCTCAAATTGATCGTCGAGCCTTCCGGAGCCGTCTCCGCCGCCACCGCCATCCACAAAAAATTCCCCGTCGAGGGAAAACGCATCGGTATCATCCTTTCGGGCGGAAATCTCGATCTCGACCAAATTCCCTTCGCCCGCACCTCAGAATAAGCTCGCCGGCCCCGGATTATTTGTTTCCGGGCAGGCATGGCCTTTGCACCGGCATGTCGGGATTCAGAAATAACGAAGTGCGGGAAAAGCAATTCGCAGGCGATTTACTCCGACGCTGTCCAATCCGTGGGTGGAAATGCAATGTGCCAGAACCCCGGAACCGCGGCGTCAAATTCCACCGGAACCAGAAAACCGCCAGGCGTGGCATTCGGTCTCCGCGTCACGCGGCACCCGATTCGTTGCCGTGAACCGTTGTGCTCGAGGAAAAACCGCGCATTCGCTGCGAAATTTTCGGGACACGTCAGCAACGCCCCATTGTCATTCACGTCCGCGGTATGTGCTTCGATTGTTTCCGGCTTGCCTGGGATACTGACGTGTAGTTTCACGGCCACACGAAGCCTCACACGTTGTGTGCGTCTGCGCTCGTCGTGCGGGGCAACTTGCGCTCCCTCACCCTTCGCCGGGTTCTCGCGGTTCATTCTCGCAGGTCCTCGGCAAACGGTAATGCGGTGCGCGAAAAGAAATTCGCTCCTGCCTGTCTCCCGCCTGAATCTACAATTCCAATCCCCAAAAATCCATCCTCGGATCCACTAACTCCACGCCCACTTCCCACCCGTCCACCCTCTTGTTGCCTTTGTAAACCACCACCGCGCCAATCGATCGTCGGTTTGCCAGGTTGGTCACCACAAGCCGCTGCTCGAGCGGCATCGCTTGCGGAGACACCAATAGGCACCCGTAGAAGTTCACCACCCGCGTGTGGGCCTGTTCCTGATGCGGCGCTTGCGCCGTGCTCTCCACCCATTCAATGGCCACCGGAACGCGCGAATTCATCCGCGGTCCCCGTCGCTTAGCTCGCATTTTTGATTCCAGTGATGGTTCTTGACGAAACTGCAACCTGTTGGGCACCGGGCAGGACCCTCGCGCACTTCTAACCGATTAAATATCAATGCATTACAGAAAAAGTAAAGAGAATTACCGACCCGCTGAGGAAATACTAGTACCTATGGGGGACCCCGTCAATAGTACCCGACGCCAGTTGCATTCCTTCCAATCAGTTCCGTTTCGGGAAGCGGCTCAGCCCTCTGCGATGCGTTTCGAATGCGGTGCCAGCAGCGGCTCGTCCAACCTGACTCCCTGTTCCGTAAAGCTTCTCCGCGCTCCCTTGCCCAGCCAGCTCTGGAACGAATCCATGTACGTATAAAAAACCGGGGTCAAATACAGTGTCACGACCTGCGCAAAAATCAGCCCGCCAACCACGGACACGCCCAGCGGCCGCCGCGAGTTTGCTCCCGCTCCAAACCCGATCGCGATTGGCAAAGTCCCCATGATGGCCGCCATGGTCGTCATCATGATCGGCCGGAATCGGATCAAGCATCCCTGAATCGCTGCTTCCGCCGCGGTAGTGTTCCCGCTACGTTCCAGTTCCAGCGCAAAGTCCACCATCATGATCGCATTTTTCTTCACAATGCCGATCAGCATGATGATGCCCACAAAGCCAAACAGATCCAGTTGCATGTGGAACACCAGCAGCGTAAGCAACGCTCCAAACGCCGCCGCCGGCAACCCGGAAAGAATCGTCAGCGGGTGAATGAAGCTCTCATACAAAATTCCCAGCACCAGATAAATCACCAGAATCGCCATGACCAGCAACAGTCCCAACCCTTTCAACGACTGCTGAAACGCCTGCGCCGTCCCCTGAAAACTCGTGTTGATCGTTATTGGCAAGGTGCTCGCCGCGAGCTTCTGAATTTCGTCCACACTTTGTCCCAGCGACACTCCCGGAGCTAGGTCAAACGAGATTGTCACCGACGGAAGCTGTCCCAGGTGATTCACAGTCAGCGGTCCAAGGCTTGTCGTCAAACTCGCCACCGCATTCAGCGGCACCAGCTGTCCATTCGACGACCGCACATAAAGGTAGGAAAGCATCTGCGGATCGCGTTGGTACTGCGGCTCGAGCTCCAGAATCACCCAGTATTCATTGTTCGGGGCGTAGATTGTCGATACCTGCCGTTGCCCGTACGCCGTGTACAGTGCCGTTTCGATTTGCTCCGGCGATACGCCCATCACCAGCGCCTTATCCCGATCAATTTTCACGTTCACTTGCGGGCTCTTGATTTGCAAGTCCGACGTCACATCCTGCAGCCCGGGCAATTGCTTCATCTTTTGGTCAAAAATCTCGGCGTATTTGTACAATTGATCCGTTTGCGGGCTCACCAGCGTGAATTGATACTGGCTTTTCGTTACCTGTCCTCCGATTCGGATCGACGGAGGATTCTGTAGATACACTTTCAGTCCCGGTATTGTGTTCAGCTTCGGCTGCATCTCCTGCATGACGTCGGAAATGTTCATGTGACGCTCAAACACTGGCCGGATCACATTCAGCAGCGACCCGATTACGGCCGTGCGCCCATATTTTGCTCTCCATCCCTCGTAGGTCGGATTCGGCGTCCACGGCCGCTGGGACACTTCCTTCAAGTGATCGTAAAAGCGTCCGATGTTCAGCCCTTGCCCTCCCTCGCTGATGCTCGAAAAAAACTGCATCGTGTTCGGATCGGCCCACACGATCTGATTCAGCACCTCTTGGTGTGCTTTCATCGCGTCAAACGAAATCCCTTGATTTGCCTCCGCGAAACCGGCCACTTCCGCCTGGTCCTCTTCAGGTAAAAATCCTTTGGGAATCACCCAGAATTCCCACGCGGTGCCCGCCAGCAGCAGCACCCCAATCACCATCACTGTCACGCGGTGCCGCATCGCCAGCCGCAGCGTCACTTCATACGAACGCAGCATCCCATCGAACATTCGCTCGAGCGCATTGTAAAACCGCCCATGCTTCTCCCCGTGATGCGGCTTCAAAAATCGGCTGCACAGCATCGGCGTCAGACTTAATGACACGAAACCGGAAACTAGAATCGCTGAAATAATCACCACCGCAAATTCGTGCAGCAATCGTCCCAAGATTCCGGCCATGAAAAACACCGGCAGAAACACCGCCGCCAGCGAGCACGTCATCGACACGATCGTGAATCCGATTTCCCGCGCGCCGCTCAGCGACGCTTCCAGCACTCCCTCGCCGTGCTCCATGTGCCGCACGATGTTCTCGAGCATTACGATGGCATCATCCACCACGAATCCCACCGACAGCGTCAGCGCCAGCAGCGATAAATTATCCACCGTGTAATTCAGCAGATACATCACGGCGAACGTTCCAATGATCGACATCGGCAGCGCCATGCTCGGAATGATCGTCGCCGACGCATTTCGCAGGAACAGGAAAATCACCAGCACCACCAGAATGATCGCCAGGAACAAACTGAATTTCACATCATTCACGGATTCCTTGATCGATATAGACCGGTCATGCTCAATCGTCAGCTTCATTGCGGGCGGCATGATCGCGCGGAAGCCGGGCAGCAGCTTTAGGACCGCGCTCACAATCTCGATCGTATTTGTCCCCGGCTGCTTCTGTACCGCCAGAATGATCCCCGGACTCGTATTGATCCAATTCGCGAGCTTCGAGTTCTGCACGCTGTCGTATACTTTCCCGAGTTCGTCCAACCGCACCGGCGATCCATTTCGGTAAGCCACGATCATCTGTCGGTACATCGCGGCATCCGTCATCTGCCCATTGGCCTGCACCGTGTACGCCTTGTGCTCTCCGTAAAGCGTTCCCGTCGGCAAATTCACGTTCGCGTTCTGAATCGCGGTGCTAACTTCATCGATTCCGATTTGCCGGCTCGCCAATTCTTTCGGGTCCAGTTGGATGCGCACCGCGTACTTCATCGACCCGAATACAGACACCTGCGCCACGCCGTTCACCATCGATATTTGCTGGCCTAGCAGCGTCTCGGCGTATTCATCCACCTCCGATAACGGTAGCGTCGGCGAGGTCACGGCCAAAAACAAAATCGGCTCATCTGCGGGATTTACTTTCCTGAATGTCGGAGGAGTCGGCATATTCGGCGGCAACTGATTCGCCGCCGACGTAATCGCCGCCTGCACATCCTGCGCCGCGGCATCAATATTCCGGCTCAAATCGAATTGCAGGGTTATCGAGGTCTGACCGAGCGAACTGGTCGAGGTCATCGAATCGAGCCCGGCAATCGTCGTAAATTGCTTTTCGAGCGGCGTCGCAATGGACGAAGCCATCGTCTCCGGACTCGCCCCCGCCAGACTTGCGGAAACGTTAATCGTCGGAAAATCTACGTTCGGCAGATCGCTGACCGCCAGATTCTGGTACGCAATCACGCCAAATAGGAGAATCGCCAGCATAATTAAGCTGGTCATCACCGGCCGTTTAATGAAGTTTTGTGCGATCTGCATCGGATTCTCTTTGCAAATTTGCGGAACGAATCAAAGCACTGTCATTCCTAATCTCGGTCGCCTTGCGACCGGGATGAGGAACCTGCTTTTCTTTTTCCCGCTCAGGCCACGATGTGATTCTTCTACAAGCTCGTCTTCACTTCCACTTTGATTCCCGGCACTAAACGCACTTGCCCGTCCGTCACAACGGTCTCTCCGGCCTTGATTCCTGAGGCGATCACCGATTCGCCGTTGACGGTCCGCTCCACTTTCACCGCGCGCGAATCCACCGTCATGTCCGGTTTAATCACAAAAACATAATCGCCCTCTTGCCCCGTCTGCACTGCCTGCGACGGCACCACCACGGCCTTCTCCTGTTCTGATAATCGCAAAATCACCGTCACAAATTCACCGGGCCACAATCGCAAATCCGAGTTTGGAAATGTCCCCTTCAACACAATCGTTCCCGTCGTTGGGTCAACCGTATTGTTTACAAATGTCAGGTATCCAGACTCGGCTTTCGTGTTGTCCGACGTGGTCGCTTCGATCGAGAGTCTGCCCTTCTTCATGTAACCCTTGATTTCGTCCAGGTACTGTTGTGGCACGGAGAAGTCCACGTACACCGGTGAAATTTGGTTGATCACCACCAAGATGGGGACATCGTTCGCCTTCACCACCGTCCCCGGATAAATCAGTTGGCTCCCAACGCGGCCGCTGATTGGCGCGTAAATCGAGCAGTACGCCACTTGCAATTTGGCCGTCTCGATATTCGCCTGATCTGCTTGCACCGCCGCTTCGCTCGCGTCCGCGGTCGCAACATATTGATCATACTGTTCCTTGGCTACAATTCCCGACTCGAACAGTTTTTGGTAACGCCCTGCCTCCACTCTCGCCAATGCCGCGCTGGCTTTATCCTTGTTCAAATTCGCTTGCGCAAGTTGCAGATTCGCCACAAACGGCCGGTCATCCAGCATCACCAGCAGATCGCCCTTCTTCACGAATTGCCCCTGCGTGTAGCGCACTTCTTTCACGATTCCCGCAACCTGCGATTCCACCGAGACAGTGGACGATGCTTCTCCCGTGCCAATGGCGTGCAACTCGATCGGCATCGCTTTCACGACTGCCTTCGCGGCCATCACCGGCACAACTGACGCATCGGGAGGCGGCGCTGCGTGCTCCGTGCATCCGGCGACCGCGAAAAACGTCAAAATGCAAAAAATAATGCTCAGTTTTGAGAATGCCCTCATTTTTCCCCGTGACGGTTCATCTGTGTTTTGCTTCTGCGCCATTGCTTTCGCTCTATCGGGCGCTCGGCTACCTCGGCCGCCGAACCTGCCCACACTGGATGAAAAACATCTGTGCGGACCAACCAGCCGTCATCGGCCCTTCTATATCTGACGTTGGCTCATGCCTCTACGTTGCAGCCGCGACCCTGACTTTTTTGTGTCTTGCGCTCCCTTGCGGCAGCGTGTCTGTGCTACGATTCTGGGTCACCGTCGGCGCTTTCGTCGCACTCGAACGCTCGTGCCGGCCTAAAGCACTTATCCCACGAAAGGCTCTTTCAGAGAGGAAGGATGGATGGATGGACAGCAGCCAGTCCTCGCGCAACGGCAAACCTTATCTTCTGCCCGACAAAGCGCTGCAGTCGCTCGACGACTACATCGCCATCGGCGGCCTTAAGGCTCTCGAAAAAGCGCGCTCGATGCCGCGCGAAGCGGTGATCGCCGAAGTGAAAAAATCCGGCCTTCGCGGACGCGGCGGCGCCGGTTTCCCCGTTGGCATTAAATGGGCCAGTATCGCGAGCGACCCGTGTCCCACCAAATTCGTCGCCTGTAACGCCACCGAAGGCGAGCCCGGCACATACAAAGACCGCATGATGATGGGCCGCAATCCGTACCAGCTTCTCGAAGGTGTCGCCATCGCCGCATACGCAATGAACGCGCAAAAAGCTTTCATCGCCATGAAGGGCAGTTTCGAAAACGCCATCACTTCCACTGCGCGCGCGCACAAGGAAATGACCGCGCGCAACGCGCTCGGCGAAATTCCGATCGAGTTCGTCTACGGCCCCGAGGATTATCTCCTCGGCGAAGAAAAAGCCATGCTCGAGGTGATCGAGGGCCGCGAAGCCATGCCGCGCGAAATGGATTATCCTCCCTACGTTCTCGGACTCTTCGCCGGCTATCCGTCCTGCATTCCCGATCACACCAATCCGACGCTCGTAAATAATTGCGAATCGATGTCCACCGTCACGCACATCATTCGCAACGGCGCGGATTGGTTTCGCTCCATGGGCACCGCCGACACTCCCGGCCACACGATTTTCACGCTCTCCGGAGACGTCGAGCGCGAAGGCCTTTACGAATTGCCGATGGGCACAACGATGCGCGAACTCGTCGAAAAGTGGGGAGGCGGCTTGCGGCCCGGGCGAAAACTCAAAGCGATTTTTTCGGGCGTCGCGAGCGCGGGCCTTTACCCCGAGTCCATCGATACGCCTCTCGACTTCGGCTCGATGCGCAACGCGGGTTCGGGGCTCGGTTCCGCGGGCTTCATGGTCTACGACGATTCCCATTGCATGGTACAGGTCGCGCACATTTTTTCGAAATTTTTGTGGATCGAATCCTGCGGTCAGTGCCGCTCCTGCAAGGACGGCACGTACGAAGCCACGCGCGGACTGGAAAATCTGATCAACGGCACGGGCGACGACATCGATATCGAGGATATTCTCCACGCGTCCATTAATTCCCCGCGCGGCAATCGCTGCTTTTTGCCCACGGAACATTCGCTGATCATCCCAAGCATCGTGCGCCGATTCCCGCAAGAGTTCGCCGAGCATTACAACCGCGGCTGCCGCAACTGCCGCGTCCCAGTGCTACCGAAAATGCACGACTACGACGAAGCCACCCATCAATTCCACTACACGCACGGCCGCCTGACTCCGTAGTTGCATTGCTTCGGCTCTTCGTCGACGCGACAATCCGTGAAAACAACTTGTTCCTTATTCACGGTTTCTCCAGCGCGTAATGCAAAATCGCCAGCGACGAAATCACAGCCGTCTCCGTGCGCAAAATTTCGCGGCCCAGTGACGCTTCGCGAAATTCGGATTTCGCCGCAACGAATTCTTGTTCCGTCCATCCGCCTTCGGGCCCAATCGCGAGACAAACTTCGTTCGTGGAAACGCCTAACAGGATTTCGCGCAACGCCTTCGCATCCGTGCGCTCGGACAAAATAATTTTGACGCTGGCGTCCGCCTCGGCAAACGCGTCTTCAGTCTTCGCAATTTCCCTGAGCACCGGAGGCCACAACCTCCGCGATTGTTGCGCCGACTCGGTCAAAATCTTTTGCCAGCGTGATGCGCGTTTCGCCGCCGCCAAAATAAGAGCCCTCTCGCTGCGCGCTGCCGCGAGCGGGACAATCTCCGCTACGCCCAGTTCCGTCGCTTTTTCGAGGCACCATTCCATGCGATCGAATTTCACGACGGAGAGAAGCAATTTAATTCGCAGCGCGGATTCCGTCGCCGGGATTTGCTCGATCAGCGCAAACTCAATCGCCGCGCCGTTTTTGTGGACGCGCCCCGATGCGACCGAGCCGACGGAATTTTTCTCCACGCGCGCGAGCCAAACTTGCTCGCCGTCGCTTAACTCGTAGACTTGCCCCGGCTCCGCGCGTAGCACGCGCCCCAAATGCTCGGCGGCCTCGCCGCGGAGTTCCGCGCGTCCCGCTTTGAATTTTTCAACGAAGAATCGTCGTCGCATCATTCACCGGCTGAAAGATCGAATTCAGACCCGGGTATTCTGTAGCGCGTATACGACCGCCGGGTCTCTGCTCGATTGGGCCATCGCGATGGAAACAAACAGGACACAAGACAGTGCGAAGCGGACAAGCATCATAACTCCTCCTCTTATGGGATAGCCCACCCATCGTCCTAGTTTTCGGGGAGGACGCCGGTGGTGGCGGCGGCTACGCGGTCGCGGGTGGTGTTTTTGACGAGGTACATGGCCTCGTCGGCGAGGTGAAGAAGGCCGGCTTTGTCGGCCGAATCGAGCGGATAGGACGCGACGCCAACGCTCGAAGTGATGCGGACGTTGAGGGCGTCGTTCTTCAGCCATTCCGTTTCCTTGATCAGGCGATGGAGGCGGCGCGCAACGCGGCAAGCATTGTCCTTGGAAGTTTGCGGAAGCAAGAGGACAAATTCATCTCCGCCGTAACGGAAAGCGAAATCGATCAGGCGGCAATTGCTCTTGACCATGGTGCCGATTTCGCCGAGGAGTTTCGAGCCCATCAAGTGGCCATGCGTGTCGTTGACGGCCTTGAAGTGATCGAGGTCGATGAAGATGAGGGAAAATTCGTAGCTGTAGCGGTGCGAGCGGTAGATCTCCGTATCCAGCATGAAATTCAAATGGCGCGCATTGTAAAGCGTGGTGCAATCGTCAGTGATGGTCAGTTCATGGATGCGCTGAACGTGGCGGGCATTTTCAATGGCGATGGCGGCGTAATCGGCGAGGGCTTCGAGCAGCGCCAGTTCGCGGGCGCTGAAACCAGTGTCGCCGACACAGTTAATGAGTTCGATGACGCCGAGACATTGGTCGCGAAAGCGGACGGGCACGGCGACGATGGACCGGGTTTGCGTCTTTGTTTTTTCGTCGACCTGCGAAAAGAAGCGCGAATCTTTGCGCGTGTCGGGGACGACGACGACTTCGCCAGTCTGCGCGACCCATCCGGCGATTCCCTGGCCGAGCTTGATGCGCACGTCTTTTAGAGCGTCCGCGCCCTCGCCCGTGGCAATTTCGAAATAGAGTTCCTGCTTCTCCGTGTCCATCAACAGGAGCGACCAGGTGTCTGGGCGCAACACTTCGTTGATTTTCTCCATGATGGTGCGGAGGACTTGATCGAGCTGGAGCGATGACGTGAGCGCCTTGCCGAGTTCATGAAAGACGGAAATTTCGCTTCCGTAGACGGGCTCGACAGGCAGCGCCGGGGCGCGGCGGCGCTCCACACCTTCGAAAGGCTTAGATTCAGGCACGTTTTGCATGAGCACGGTGAGAGTCCGGACGACTCCCGAGCGCCACCTTCCTGTAGCGTTTTCATTATAGGTTTGGTGACACACGACTGCAACCGCCGCGTTTTTGGGGTGCGCGAAAGTCAAATCTCACTCAACGGCATGGTACGGGGTGCAAGACCTGTGATTGACACCCCTCGAGTGGCCGCCTATATTTTTTATGCAGACCTCGCAATGGGCTCAACACATCTGTTCGGCGAACACTTGAAGCGCGAACGCGAAATGCGCGGGGTGTCGCTGGAGGAAATCTCCGCGGCGACGCGCATCAGCGTGCGGTTTTTGGAGGCGCTCGAAAATGAGCAGTGGGAGCGTCTGCCGGGCGGGATATTCAATCGCGGATTTATTCGCTCCGTGGCACGGTTCCTGGGGCTGGACGAAGAAAATCTGGTCGCCGAATATGCGATGGAAACGCACGAACGGCCGGAAATCGCCGTGTGGACGAAGGAGCCGGTTCGCAAGCGGGCGAACTGGAGGGCGATTGGCGGCGCTATTGCGGTGGTGATCTTAGTGATTGCCGGCGGCTGGTATGTCCATCATCGCTACGGCGCTGAAATCGGCGCATGGCATCAGGAGCATCCGATTTTTAGGACACCGACGGGAAGATTCCATCATTCGAACGCGGCAGCGGCGATGCCGTCTTCGCCCAGCCCGGCTTCGTCGAGCCAAGCGGGGCCAAAACAATCATCGAATGCGCCGCCGAGCGCTGTCTCGTCCAGTCCTGCTGACAAGCCACAGCAACCGCGTACGCCGGCCGCGGGCACTCCGGCGCAAACGAATGGTTCGCCAACGAATACCGCCCCGCCCAACGCGTCCGCCTCGAATCCGGCAATTGCTGCGCCTTCAAAACTGCCAGTGGGAAACCCTGCAACGCCTGGGGGACTGATGGAATTGAAAGTTGAGGCTGGCGAAACGTCCACTGTGAGCGTGCTCGCTGATGGAAAAGTTGTGTTTTCCGGGACATTGGAAGCGCAGCGCACTTTGACCTTGCACGCGCAAACGAGCTTCACTGTTTCGTCGAGCAAATCGAATGCCGTGCTCCTCGAACTCAATGGCCACACCGTTCCGCCGCTGGGGCCGCCGGGAGAGGCGGGAAAAATCACGCTGACGCGCGATAATTTGAAAGCCAATCCAGGAGACGACGATTAGCAACGAAGTCTCGACTGATGCCCGCGCGGAAGTGCTGTCCGGCCGTGCGCGGCCCGAGCGCAAGCTGGCGATTTGCACGGGTGGTGTGCCTCTTTCTCCGGCCGACCGAGCGGAGGCATTGACTGTGCTGGCTCTGGATACAGAGGAAGGAGTGGCGCAACGCGCGGCGTCAGCCCTGCTGAGCGTTCCGAGCGATTATTTTCTGGCGGCCCTGGAACGCGCTGATGCAGCGCCCGCACTTTTCAGGTACAGCGCCGAAAATCTGGCGGCAAAGCCCGGAATCGCAGACGCGCTGGCAAAAAATGGCGCGTGCGCCGTGGGCCTGGTGGAAAAAGTTGCGGGGCAACTGACCGCAGCGGGAATCCAGGCGCTGCTCGATAATCTGGAGCGGCTGACTTCGTCCCCGGCTCTTGTGATGGCGCTGGTATCCTCGACGACTGCGAATCCGGAACAGCGCAACCAGATTGCGGAGCTGCAAAAAGGGGCGCTCGATGCGAAAGATCTGGAAGAAGCGGTTGCCATCGCCTCGGTGGACGCTGAAAAGCGCAAGACGCTGATCCAGCGGCTTTCCAAAATGAATGTGGTGCAACGCGTCCAACTGGGGCTGCTGGGCGGACGTGAAGAGCGCATTGCGCTGATCCGCGATCCGAATAAAGTGGTGCAGCGGGCGGTGCTGCAATCGGCGCGTCTGACGGAGTCCGAGGTGGAGGCCTTCGCCGCGATGACCGTGCTTTCGGGCGAAGTGCTGCGCTCGATTTCAATTAACCGCCTGTGGATGAAAAATTACAGCATCGTTCGCAATCTGACTTCCAATTCAAAAACCCCGCTTGATATTTCACTGCACCTGCTTCCGCGGCTGACGGTGCGCGACCTGAAAATCCTGGCGAGCAACAAAAACGTGCCGGAGACGCTGCGCTCGATGGCCTACAAAATGGATCGGAAACGAAATGAAGTGCGAAAATCTTAGCGGTGGAATCCAAATCTCACCGGATGATTATTTCGCGGTTGCGGCGAGAGAGGCTGCGATCTTTTTCGCGTACTCGCGCGCCTTCGCCAGAATTTGGGGCTGGTCGAGCGTCAGCATCTGGCGGTGCTGCATGACGATTTTGCCGCCGACGATGACCGTGTCGACATCGCTGGCCTTGAGCGCGTAGACAAGCTGCGAATAGACATTGTACATAGGGGTGGCGTGAGGCGCGTCCGTGCGGATCAGAATCACGTCCGCTTTTTTTCCTGCTTCGAGCGAGCCGATCTGTTTTTCCATGTGCAACGCGCGGGCGCCATTGATTGTCGCCATGGCAACGACGTGCTCCGCAGGCAAGGCGCGCGGGTCCATGCGGACGAGCTTCTGCAATTTTGCCGCGAGATCCATTTCCTCGAACATGTCGAGATCGTTGTTGCTGGCAGCTCCGTCAGTGCCCAATCCGACTGGCACGCCCGCGGCAATCAAATCGACAACCGGGCTGGCGCCGCTGGCGAGTTTCATGTTGCTGGAAGGATTGTGGACGCAGCCGACGCCGCGGCTGGCGAGCAACTTCATGTCGCCGGCATCAACCCAAACGCAGTGCGCCGCAATGATGTCCGGGCCGAGGACGCCGATATTTTCCAGGTACGCGGTGGGCGACAGCCCGTATTTCGCGCGGCTCTGCTCGCCCTCGAACGGCGCTTCGGCGAGATGGATCAGAATGGGAGCGTTGTTTTTGTGCGCGAGCGCCGCGACCTGCTGTAAGGTTTTGGTCGAGCAGGTGTAAATGGAATGCGGCGCGATCGCCGGCGTGATGAGCGAATCGCCTTGCCATTGCTGGATATATTTCCCCGTGTAGGCGAGAGCCTGCGGCACTGTTTTGTTATCGGGCGCGGGAAAATCGATGATGGTCTCGCCGAGCACTCCGCGCATTCCCGCTTCTTTGGTGGCGCGCGCGACTTCGTCCTCGAAGTAGTACATGTCCGCATAAGTGGTGATTCCGCCGCGCAACATTTCAAGGACGCCGAGGCGCGTGCCCCACTTCACAAAGTCGGGCGTGACGTTGCGCGCTTCGGCAGGGAAAATATACTTTTGCAGCCAGTCGTTGAGAGACAGATCGTCGGCGAGGCCGCGGAAGAGGCTCATGGCCGCGTGGGCGTGGCCGTTGATCAGGCCGGGCATGACGATTTCACCGCCGGCGTCAATTGTGCGCGCTGCGTCGTAGCGTGATGCGATGCCGTTCCCCGAGCCTGCCGCGACAATCGAGTCGCCGCGAACGGCCACCGCGCCGTTATTGTAGATATGGCGCGCCGCGTCCATCGTTACTACCGTGCCGCCCGTGATGATTAAATCGACGCGCGTTTTCGATTGGGCTGCGAGAGTGTTGGCGATGGAGAGGAACAGAAAAGCGAAAAGAAGTTTTTTCACGATGGTCCTCAATACAAATCAGATTCCAAGAGCGTTTGCGGCCAGCTACGCCGGTGAACACTACAGATTCGACGAATCGAACGGCCGCGGCAATAATTTTGAGGAACGCTCGCGCTCGATTTTACCCTTCAGGTTCGCGAGGATCACGGGCACGTCGCCGCAAAATTCCCAAATGATCTGGCGGCAGGCGCCGCACGGCGGCGTGAGATCATCGGCATCGGTGACGACAGCGATGGCATCAAACTCGCGCTCGCCCTCTGAAATGGCTTTAAAGATAGCGACGCGCTCGGCGCAAATCGTGAGGCCATAACTGGCATTTTCGACGTTGCACCCGCCAAATGTACGGCCGGACTTGGTGCGCACCGCGGCGCCGACGCGAAACTCAGAGAACGGGGCGTGCGCATGCTCACGCGCCTGGCGTGCCGCCGCGATCAATTTTTCTTCGTCGCTCACAATTTATTTCCCAGCCCGCTCAATTCAGATCCGCCGCGATGCGCGGGAGCACGGCGCGCAGCAGCGCGATGAACTGGCTCTGCACGCGCTCGCCCGTGGCAAGAACTTCCTGATGATCGAGAGGCTTATCGAGGATTCCCGCGGCCATATTTGTGACACAGGAGATTCCCAGAATACCAATTCCCATGTGATGCGCGGCGATCGCTTCCGGCACCGTGGACATGCCGACAACATCCGCGCCGATTGTGCGCAGGTAGCGAATCTCGGCGGGTGTTTCGTAACTGGGACCAGTAAGCGCCGCATACACGCCTTCTGAAACTTCGATGCCCAACCGGCGAGCTTCTTCAAGAGCCGCGGTGCGATAATTTTTGTTGTAGGCGCGGGTCATGTCTGGAAACCGCGGCCCGAAGCGTTCGTCATTCGACCCAATCAGCGGATTCGAGCCTTGCAGATTGATGTGATCGCGCATCACCATCAGCGTTCCCTGCTTAAAACCCAGATTGATGCCGCCGGCGGCATTCGTCAAGATGGCGGCGCGAATTCCCAGCCGCGCGAAAACGCGCATGGGGAAAACTATATCTTTGAGCGAGTAGCCTTCGTAGAAATGAACGCGGCCCCGCATTACGGCCACGGCCACATTCTCAACTTTGCCAATGACGAGCCGTCCGGCATGTCCAACAGCCGTGGAACGCGGGAAATGCGGGATACGCTCGTAAGGGATTCGCGTTGCAGATTCGAGCACATCGGCGAAGGCGCCAAGTCCCGAACCGAGCACCAGCGCGATTTTGGGCCGCAGCTTGGTTTTCGAGCGAATGAATTTCGCGGTTCGCTCGGCGCGCGCAAATTCTTCACCGCCGGAGAATTTCGCTTTGGCTCGCGCACTCACTTCAGCATGATTCCCACAATGGATGCCGACATCAAATTCGCGGCGGTTCCGGCGAGCATGGCGCGCATCCCCAGACGGGCGAGTTCGTCTCGTTTATTTGGGGCGAGGGCGCCAATGCCGCCAATCTGGATGCCAATGGAGCTGAAATTCGCGAAACCGCAAAGGGCGTAAGTAGCAATCGTGAATGAGCGCGGATCGAGCGCCGCCTTCATGGGGCCCAGGCGTCCGTAGGCAACTAATTCGTTGAGCACCATGCGCGTTCCCAGCAGGCTGCCGATTTTGCCCGAGTCGTGCCAGGGCACGCCGATTAACCAAGCCACCGGCGACAGCACCCAGCCAAAAACTTGCTCGAGGCTGGAGGGGAAATACGTGAATCCGTGCGGGGCGAGCCAGTTGTGGAGTCCGCCCAAAATGCCGTCGCACAGGTAAATGATGGCGATGAACGAAATCAACATGGCCGCGACGTTGAGCGCCAAGTGCAAGCCGTCGATTGTGCCACGGGAAAGCGCGCCGAGGGCGTTCGGGTCTTTTTCGAGATTGGCGATTTCGACGCGGCCCGCGGTGACAGGTTTCTCCGTCTCCGGGACGAGCATCTTCGAGAGGAGCAACGTTCCGGGGGCCGTCATGATGACGGCAGTGATTAAATGCTTCGCGTTGACGCCAAAAGCGATGTACGCGGCCATGATTCCGCCGGAGACGTGGGCCATGCCGCTGGTCATGATGCACATTAATTCCGATTTTGTGACGTCCGGCAGGTACGGGCGAATGGTGAGCGGCGCTTCGGTCTGGCCCATGAAAATGCTGGCGGCGATGTTGAGCGACTCGGCGCCGCTGGCCGCCATCAGCTTGGTCATCACTTTGGCGGCCTGCTTGACGATGAAAGGCATAACCCCGTAGTAATAAAGCACCGCGAAAAGTGCGGCGATAAAAATGATCGTGGGCAGGACTTGAAATGCGAAATAGAAACCCATCTTCGAATTCTGGGCGCCGAGGTCACCGAAAACGAACGTGGAGCCGTAAAACGCATAAGAGAGAAGCTTATCCACCGCGCCGCCAATGAAGCCGAAAGTGGCGCGGCCGATGCTGGTATCGAGAACGATAAATGCAAAACCGATTTGTAGTGCCAGCCCCCAGAGAACGGTCTTCAGGCGGATGGCGCGGCGATTTGTGGAAAAAAGATAGGCGAGGCCAAGAATCGTGGCCATGCCCAGCAGACCGATCCAGTGGCGATGCATTCCAGTCTCCCGAAAAATAACGATTGCGGATAGTTACGCGCCGACGATTTTGCGAATCAGCGGCGCTCGCGGAGGCGGCGCCTGTGCGCGAATCACAAAACTATCTTCCAGCATGGTTATCGCTTCTTGCAGCCTTGCGCCAGCGTTGTAATGCAGGATGCAGAGGGCGTCACCCGATGTGACTGCGTCGCCGACTTTCTTTTCGAGCACGATTCCCACCGCGGGATCGATGACGTCATCCTGTTTCTCACGGCCGCCGCCCAAAACAAGGCTTGCTACGCCCACGCG